>CAYLQK010000055.1:0-10743 GCA_964385865.1 uncultured Clostridia bacterium
TCTATCTCGACTATTTAAGTCATTTATCTTTGCTGACTTTGCTTTGTGGTACTAATGTACTTCAAAGTTAATTGACAGAAACTATTTTTTATAATCGTTTCCTTCTATTCAATTTTTAAACTACGTTTGGCCGAAAACATTCGGCACTCGCTAAGCGGGCTTGTCTATAATAACACAGACAGTTTATGCTGTCAAGCGATTTTTTAAACTTTTTTAAATTTTTTTCGCTTAACAGGCTTGCCGTATCCCCGAGCGAGCTTGCTTATGATATCATACAGATTATCATTTGTCAAACGATTTTTTAAAACTTTTTAAAGTTTTTTTGTCGTTTTTTTTAGCATTTTTGCGGCGCTCACGGGCGAGCTTCATTAAGATATCATATAAGCTTTAATGTGTCAAGTATAAATTTTAATTTTTTAATAAAAATTTTTGACAGGTTAATTCTTTACAATTTGCGATAATTTTATACATTCGCGCGTAAAATTTATATCCGTCTGCCCTTGCTTTTTACGGACGGATTTGGTATTATTATAATATGTATAAGAAACTGAGGATAATATTTTGCATAATTACGGTAGCCATTGCCGCCGCCGCAATATTCATATTCGTATATGCGGGAATACTTTGGGGCGTAGCCGCTTTGATGGCGGCAGTCGTCTGCGGTGTTCTGATGTACGTTTTTAAACAGTTGCAAGAAAAAAAAGAATTAAAGGACAATCCTCCTCCCCCCAAGGGAGATTTTATTACGGGTAAGGTGGACGGCGATATAAGCGAAGGAGATAACAAATGAAATCGCGCTGTAATTTTGCCTCAGGTCTACTCAACTTAATTCTTGCAGCGCTGATATTTACGTATGCGCTCTTTTTGGTATTATGCACCGCAGTGTTCGGGATAACCATAATCAACCCGTTTTTGTTTCTTCCCGCAATCGTCGGCACAATAATGTTCGGCTTTGCCACGGGCGTTTCATTCTTCCTTGCCTTCCTGAACGCCGTCTGCGGAATAGGCTCCGTCGCCTTATCGTTTAAAGGCGGAAGATTGGCTAAAGCTTTTTCAATAGCTTCAATAATAGTTGACGCGGTATTCCTCTGCGCAGGCTGTTTGGCGTTGGTTTTCTCCATATTGCTGCTCTGCGAGGAAGCAGACGGGGTATCTATCGCATTACTTATAATGGTACTTGCCGCAATAGGGCTTGCCGTGGCGAGTATTTGCGTAAGCTGCAGGGCCCACAAGAGACTTAAACAGACCATATAATATAATAAATAATTATTTGCCGCCCGCCGCGCTTCACCGCGGCGGGCGGCTTTTTAATTTCCTCTATAAAATTCTCTGCGCCTGAATGAAATAGCTCCACCTCTGCGCAGAAATTTTTTCGATTTTGGCATAGTCCGAAGCGGTGTGTAAAATGTAGTTGTCGCCGAGATAAATAGCCACGTGCCCTATCCGCTCGATACCCGTTTTATTGTAACGGGTAGAATTGGTGAAGAACATCAGATCGCCGCGCTGCAACTGAGACGCGGGGACGGTTTTGCCCTGATAGACCTGTGTGCGCGTATTGACCTGTAATATGTAACCTGCGCCGTAATAGAACATATACTGCATCAGTGAAGAACAGTCGAACGCGTTTATCGTAAATCCGCTCAAAAACTTGCCCGTCCCGTCGTGCAATCTGACGGCGCCGTATACGTACGGCGTACCCAAAAGGGTTGCGCCCAAGGCTATCACCGCCTCTATTTGCGGGTTATCGCTTGCCTGCATATCCACGGCGACGCAGTATTTGGAAGATATGTAAACCGTCTTGTTTCTGTACGTCGTCTTATACCAGCCGTTGGTTTCGCCCTCGTAAGCGTACAGCGTATCCTTTTCCGCAGTTCCGCTGACGGAATAACCCGTTCCCGCACCCGAACGCAGATTGACGTTTGCGCCCGTTACCGATAAATAGCGCACCGTCTGCACGGCGGGTTCCTCTTCGGTAGGCTGTTCGCTTTCTTCGGGAGCAACCGTATCGGCCGGAGTATCCGCCGTCTCATCCCCGTCGGCAGGGGGAACCGTGATTTCGGTTTCGCTTTCAACTATTTCCGTCACGGCTTCCGACTCTTCATTTTTTACCGACGAAGCGCATCCGCTGATTGCGGCCGCCGACACGACGGCAAGCGCTACCGCCGCAATTCGTTTGAGTTTCATAGAATTCCCCCTTTGCGTAGAATAGATACATTATATCAATAGCCGCGCATATGCGCAATGTAAAAAATTTTCCATTAATGCCAACATATGGAAACCGCCCGCGGCGCTTATAGAAGCGCCGCGGGCGGTTCAAATGAAATTTATCCGTCAACGAAGTTTTAATTGCGAGAACACTTTACCGATGCTGTCGCTTATGACAAGTTCGGCTTTGCCGTCGGCCGGGGTTGAGGTCTTGTTTATCACGACGAGGTGCTTGCCGCGGAACGCGTCGATAAAGCCTGCCGCGGGATAGACCGCCAGCGAAGTTCCGCCGATTATCAGCGCGTCCGCCTGCGAGATTGCGGCAAGCGCGCCCTCTATCGTTGCGCCGTCAAGGCTTTCCTCATACAGCACGACGTCGGGCTTGACTATTCCGCCGCAGGAGCACGCGGGAACGCCCGTACCGTTCTTTATATATTCCATATTATAGAACTTGCCGCAGCGCGTGCAATAATTGCGCAGAACGCTGCCGTGCAGCTCGTACACGTTTTTACTGCCCGCCGCCTGATGCAATCCGTCTATATTCTGCGTAACTACGGCCTTGAGCTTTCCCGCCGCCTCCGCCCGTGCGAGAAAGAGGTGCGCGGCGTTGGGACGCGCGGAAGGATAAAGCATTCTGTCGCGGTAAAATTCGTAAAATTCCGCAGTATGATAGAGAAAGAACGTGTGAGAAACTATACTTTCGGGCGGATAGGCGTACTTCTGATTATACAGCCCGTCCTGCGAGCGGAAGTCGGGTATACCGCTCTCCGTGCTGACGCCTGCGCCGCCGAAGAATACGATGTTTTCGCTTTCGTCTATGATTTTCTGTAATTTTTCCAAACCGCTCATATTCCCTCCCGGCAAAATCTCCTTATACGCATTGCGCCGCCGCGGATGACAGCCGCGGCGGCGCAAACTAAACTCAGTCCTTTACGCCCTCGTTGAGCTTTTCAAGCAGGGCGTCGAGGTCGTTGCCGTGTACGAACACCGCTTCCTCTATGGTTTCGCCGTGAGCCATCGCGCAGCCCAGACAGTGCATACCGACCGCCTGCAAAATTTCCGCGCTGTTGGGATTTATTTTGAGGCAGTCCATTATCAAAGTATCCTTGGTTATCTTAGCCATAATATATCTCCGTAATTATTTTCTTGTAAATATTATAACACCGTTTACGGCTTTTTACAATTGTTTTGAGCGATAAATTTAACGCCCGCACGAAATTCACCCTGCAAGCTGCAATATCAGCAGCCAGGCAAGCCCGTAGTAAGTTACCACGGCTATGAGGTCGTTTATAGTGGTAATGAGCGGACCGGAAGCGACGGCGGGGTCGATCTTTATCTTTTTGAACAACACGGGTATCACCGTGCCGAAAAACGCCGAAAAGGCCATTGCCGTAAGCAGCGCGATACCTATACAGCCCGAAATGAGAAACGCCATCTGCGCGGTGTTGGACAGGCACAGATACGCGCCCACGAGCGCGCACGACAGCGTGCCGAGCACGATACCGTTTGTGAACCCCACCCGCACCTCTTTCCATATCAGCTTTGCGGTGTTGCGTTTCGAAAGGTGTTCGTCTGTAAGTACGCGGATTGTAACCGCAAGCGACTGCGTGCCCACGTTGCCCGCCATATCGAGCACGAGCGACTGGAACGACACGATAAACGGCAGACTGCTGATTACGTTTTCAAAACTCGCCACCACGCTGGACACGCCCAGACCGAGCACGAACAGCACCAAAAGCCAGGGGATACGCTTTTTAATCGAGCGGTGAAGCGGTTCCTTCAGATCCTCCTCAGAAGTCAGACCTGCGAGCTTTGCATAGTCGTCGCCGAACTCTTCGTCCACTGCCTCGACGAGGTCGGTGGAAGTGATTACGCCCAGCATCTTGAAGTTTTCGTCCAGCACGGGAATCGAATCCTCGCTGTAATCCTTTAAACGCTCTATGCTCTCGGAAACGGTCTCGCTGGCGTAGACGTACGGGTAGGATTCCATAATTATACTGTCGAGCGATGTACCCTCGCGGGCAACGATAAGATCGCGCAGATTAATCGCGCCGCAGTACCTTCCGTCCTTGCCCTCAACGTAAATAGTTGAAACGTTGTCGTTGTCGGCGGCCTGCTCCACCATCGACTTCATCGTCTGGCGGATAGTCATATCCTCGCGGACGAGAATGAAGTTGGTAGTCATCCGGCTGCCGACGGTATCTTCGCCGTAAGAGTTGATGAGATTGATATCCTCCACCGCTTCGGCGTCCATCAGCTTTATGATTTCGTCGCGGGTGTCGTCTTCGAGCTCGCCGAGAATATCCACCGCGTCGTCCGCGTCCATCGATTCTATGATGTCAGCGGCGCGCTCCTTATCCATCACCTCGATGTAGTCTTCGGCGTTGTCAAGGTAGCTGAAAATATCCGACATTATATCGTCGGGAAGAACGCGGCCGAGGCGTTTTCGGGCAGGTTCGCTCAGATGCGGGTATACGTCCGCAATATCCGCCTCGTGGTAGTCTGTAAGCTTTTCGTATAATTCCGAATCGGGAACGTCGCTTTCAAGAAGCTCGTAAAGCTGTTTTAAAACTTCAGTCATTTCCACCATAACCGCCTCCGTATAGATAGTTTACGCAAATATTATAACATTAAAAACGACAAAGGGCAACAATATATTTTTATACTATCGCTCTTTCTTCGCAAAAATAACGAGCCCCGTTCGGCACGGAGCCCATTTAAAACCTTAATTACGTTACAAATTTATAAATCAACCCAATTCGGGTATGCTTGCAAAGCCCTTTTCAAGGTCTTTATCGGTGGGAATTATATCCGTCATCGTCTTTTCATTGTACTGCTTGTATGCTGCGAGGTCGAAATAGCCCGTACCCGTGAGACCGAAGAGTATCTTTTTCTTTTCGCCCGTCTTTTTGCACTTCAGCGCCTCGTCTATGGCGACGCGGATGGCGTGACCGGATTCGGGAGCGGGAAGAATACCTTCGCACTTCGCAAACTGTACGGCGGCATCGAATACCCTCGTCTGTTCCACGGCCTCGACGCGCATATAGCCGTCGGCGTAAAGCTTTGAAACTATGGGGCTCATACCGTGGTAACGGAGCCCGCCCGCGTGGTTGGGCGAGGGCATAAAGCCGCAGCCCAAGGTATACATTCTGGCAAGCGGGGTTATCTTTGCGCTGTCGCAGAAGTCGTAAACGTATTTGCCGCGCGTCATAGAGGGACAGCTTGCAGGTTCAACGCCGATGAATTCGACGTCGTTCCTGCCCTGCAGCTTATCCGCCATATACGGTGCGATAAGACCGCCGAAGTTCGAGCCGCCGCCGACGCAGCCGATTATTATATCGGGATAGACGCCGTACTTGTCGAGCGCAATCTTGCTTTCCACGCCTATTACCGACTGATGCAGGAGGACGTGGTCCAGAACGCTGCCCAGCACGTAGCGGCAACCATCGGTTGTAACCGCCTTTTCAACCGCCTCCGAGATGGCGCAACCCAGCGAACCGCCCGTTTCGGGAAATTCTTCGAGAATTTTTCTGCCCGCCGCCGTAGTGTTTGACGGCGAAGCGATAACGTTTGCGCCGTACGTTCGCATCACCTCTTTGCGGTAAGGCTTCTGTTCGGAAGAAACTTTGACCATATAGACGTCCAGCTTCAAACCGTAGAATGCCGCGGCCATCGAAAGCGCCGTTCCCCATTGCCCTGCGCCCGTTTCGGTGGTTACCGAGGTAAGACCCTGCTCCTTTGCATAGTACGCCTGCGCCGCGGCGGAGTTGAGTTTGTGCGAACCCGAGGTGTTGTTGCCCTCGTATTTGTAGTATATCTCCGCAGGCGTTCCGAGCGCCTCTTCGAGAAAGTACGCGCGGACAAGCGGCGAGGGACGGAAAGTTTTATAAAAGTTTCTTATCCCCTCGGGTATCTCTATCTCCTTGTCGGTACAGTTCAGTTCCTGCTTTACGCACTCGGCGCAGAACACCGCTTCGAGTTCCTGCGCGGTACAGGGTTTACCCGTACCGGGATTTATAAAGGGATCGTGCTGTTCCTTCATAAACGCCTTTATGTTCAGCCAAGTCTCGGGCATTTCCTGTTCGGTGAGATAGGTTTTGTAGGGAATTTTGTTGTCTGACATAACGTCGTCCTCCTTTTTTATTATATTATTTATTTTATGTGATATAAAAATACACGGAGATAATCCGTCTTGGGACGAATATCTCCGTGTTGCCACCCAAATTTACAACTGTTAAAGTTGCCTCGTTAAACAAGCACCATTATGCTCTCTTTCTGTAACGGGAAAGCCCCGTCGTCCGCTACTTTAAAAGCTTAGTTCACGGACGCCCTCGGTAATCCATTCGCTTGCGCCTCGCTGCCTCCATTCCACCGCCGGAAACTCTCTTTGAACTCGGTTATGCAAGTTACTACTTTACGTCATCGGTTTGTATCAATTTTGTATAATTATACAATACGCTTTTATGCTTGTCAACGAAATGAATAAAAATTCATTTATAAGTTTTATTTATACCTCGTTGCTATCCGTTTTGCGGACCACGACCTGCGAGTAGGGGATCTCCACGCCGTTTTCGTCGAAGACCTCTTTAATGCGTCTGTTCATAGCGCGCTGGGCGGCATAGTAGTCGGGCTCGTTGCAGTACGAAGAGAATTGCAGGGTCATACTTGCCACGCCGAGATTCGCCACGCCGTCGTAATTTAACGGCTGTACGGTATATTTTACGTCGGCGCCCTGCAAATGTTGCGCTATCACCTCTTCAACGCGCGACAGTTTTTCGCCGTAACCTACCTCTACCGTAACCTTTACGTACGAGGGCTTTACCGACTGGTTCAGAAGGCTGACTATCTCGCTGTTGTTGATGACTTTGACGTTGCCGCACAGCTCTATTTGGGTCGTGCGTATGCCGATAGAGGTAACCTCTCCGCGGAAACCGTCCACGGTGATATAGTCGCCGACGTTGAATTCGTTTTCGAATACGATGAACAGCCCCGCCACGACGTCAGCGATCAGGCTCTGCAAGCCGAGTCCCACGACGAGAGTTATGACTCCCGCGCCCGTGATGAGCGCCGTGGTATCCACGCCCCAGATAGCGAGAACGACTATGACGAGCACGACCGCGACTATCCACTTTATCAGGCTGTTTGCGAGCCTTGCGACGGTTATCCCGCGCCGCGACTTGCCGAGCGACCTGTTGATAAGAAAAAGCACTATGGTTGTGATAATGCTGATTATGGTTATCACCCTTATGCAGCTTATCAGTTTAGGTACGGCGGAGAGCAGTCCGTTCAGAAGATCCGAGTCGGATATTCCGCGGTTGAAAACGCTGTCCGCGCCGTAAATATAGCCGTGAAAGATGTAGGAGCAGACGGTGAGAACCGCCATTAATATCAGAACCGTAAATTTGAGCGGTCCCAACTTTTTAACCCTGTCTTTTACCTCTTCGGCCTGTTGTTTGATGTCCTTTTTCATTTTATCTCCTCAATTTTGCGCCGGGATAATTCGTGCGGTGTTTAAGCGCGTAAACTTCCCTGACGTTGCCGACGCCTTCCTTTTTAAGAGGTTTGCCCTTAAAGACGCGCGTCTCGATGGGAACTTCCTCGGTATTGACCTCAACGACGGTGTTATCGTCGTTGACGACGGCGAGCGAGTACGGGACGGTTACGTAATCGGCGAAGATAATTTCGCCCTTGCCCTTGATATCGGCGATCATAACGCCCTTGCACGCCCTGCCCACCGCGTCTATCGTGGAGGACACGACGCGCTTGAAGCCGCCGAGCGAGGTTACAACTATAACTTCGCCCTCGCCTGTATGCTGGGTTGCGAAAATCACCTTGTCCCCGCCGCCGAGCTGTATGCCCTTTACGCCGCCAGCGATTCTGCCCTGAACGGGAACGTCGTCCTTGACCGCGTTGAGGCACATTGCCTTTTGCGTTACGAAGAACATCGTCGAATACTCGTCGTCGTCGTAATTTTCAACGTTAATTACGCTGTCGCCGTCCTTGAGTTTTATTGCCGGAAACAGATTTTTTGATACGCCGTATTCGGACCAGGCGGAGCGTTTAACCGCGCCGAGAGCCGTAAAGAACAGCAGTTCGCCGCCGGGAGCCGCGTCCTTGGGGACGACGAACAGCTTGACGGGATATTCACCCTTTGCTACGCCCTCCGCTATCTTTTCGAGCTTCTGCCCCGTCGCCCTGTATTCGGAATGTTCGCAGTCGTAGAGGTGCAGCCTTGCGCAGTTGCCGAGATTGGTGAACGCGTAGATCGTATCGTCGCTCTTGCAGTTTACTACCTGCCTGTGCAGCTGGCTGAGCGACGTGGAAACGGGCAGTCTGCGCTTCGAGGAGAACTCGAATTCCTCGCGCTCCACAATTTTGACCGTGTTTGCCGCGGTGAGGCATATGCTCCATTCGTTGACCGATTTACTGATATCGGAGCGTCTTACGGCTATCTTTTCGGCGTCGCCGACGATGCGCGTCCTCCTGTCGCACCTGTACTTGCGCTTTATCTCTATCATTTCCGACTTGACTATAGCCCACTGCTTGTCCCTGTCGGCAATAATCGCCCGCAGTTCCTCGATGCGCTTTTTGAGAGCGGCGAGCTCGTCCTCGAGCTTCTTCACTTCGAGTTTAGCAAGGCGCGCAAGCCGCAAATCGAGTATCGCCTGCGCCTGGCGCTCGGAGAGGGCGAACCTTTCCATCAACTTTTTGCGCGCGTCGGGAGTGGAAGCGGAATTTTTTATAATCCTGACCACCTCGTCCACGTTGTGTACGCCTATTATCAAGCCCTCTAAGATATGGCACCGCGCGAGCGCTTCCTTTAACTCGAATCTCGTTCTGCGCAGGACAACCTGACGCTGGTATTTCGTGTAATAATTGAGTATGTCGAGCAGTCCGAGCTGTCTGGGCTTGCCCCCCGCGATGGCGACCATATTTATGCCGAACGTGCACTCGAGGTCCGTATATTTGAGCAGAACCTTGATTATTTCGTCAACGTCGGCGTCCTTTTTGCAGGAAATGACCGCGCGCATACCCGTACGGTCGGACTCGTCCACTATCTCGGCGATTCCCGAAAGCTGTTCCTTCTTTTCCTCCCTCAAAAGCATAATCTTCCTGAGAAGCTCGGCCTTGTTGGTCTGATAGGGAAGTTCAGTGATGACGATAAGTTTTTTGCCGTACTCGCCCTGTTCCACGGTATAGCGCGCGCGCAGAGTGATTTTGCCCTTGCCCGTTTCGTATGCCTGAACGAGCTCGTTGGCGATGATGAAACCGCCCGTCGAGAAGTCGGGGCCGGGGATAATTTTCATCATCTCTTTTAATGAAATCCTCGGGTTGTCTATATATGCGCAGCAGCCGTCTATGACTTCGCCGAGGTTGTGCGTGGGAATGTTCGTGGCGAGACCCACGGCTATGCCGTTAGCTCCGTTGACGAGCAGGTTGGGGAATCTGCCGGGCAGGAGATCGGGCTCGAGCAGGGAATCGTCGAAGTTGAAGGAAAACGGAACGGTTTCCTTGTCAAGATCCTTCAAAAGCTCCAAAGCGAGCGGTTCTAAACGCGCCTCGGTATACCTCATAGCCGCGGCGGGGTCGCCGTCAACCGAGCCGAAGTTGCCGTGGCCGTTGACGAGCGTCATACGCATATTGAAATCCTGCGCCATTCTCACCATCGCGTCGTAGACCGAGCTGTCGCCGTGGGGGTGATATTTACCCATACAGTCGCCGACTATTCTCGCGGATTTCTTGTGCGGCTTGTCGGGAGTAAGCCCCATCTCCATCATCGTATAGAGTATACGCCGCTGAACGGGTTTGAGTCCGTCCTCAACGCGCGGCAGAGCCCTGTCCAAAATGACGAATTCCGCGTAGGGAAGCATTGACTGGGGCAGGATCTCTTCGAGCGGGGTTACGAAAAGATTGCCGCGGGGTTCGGGCTTCCGGGGTTCGCCTCTGTTTGTCTTCTTCGCCATAATCAGTAATCCTCCGCAGCCGAGCCGTTATCGGTCTTTAAATGCACCCGCTCAATGAAGCCGTCAACCTTGTTGAAGTCGGCGTTTTTGGCGAGGAATTCCTTTCTGCCGTCAACCTTGTCGCCCATAAGCATCTCTATCACGTCCGCCGCTTCCGCCGCGTCCTCTATCGTTACCTGTATCATATTTCGGGTTTCGGGATTCATCGTCGTCTCCCAAAGCTGGTCCGCGGACATCTCGCCAAGCCCCTTGTAGCGCTGTATCTGATAACCTTTTCCGACTTTCTTTATCTTCTCATCCAGCTCCTTGTCGTCGTAAGCGTACTCCGCCACGTCCTTTTTATACACCTTGTACAGCGGAGGCATACCTATATAGACGTAGCCCGCGTTGACGAGGTCGCGCATATATTTGAAGAAAAAGGTGAGCAGAATACAGCGTATATGCATTCCGTCCTGGTCCGCGTCGGAGAGGATAATGACCTTTTTGTACTTCGTCTTTTCCACCTCGAACGAGCGGTTGAACCCCGCGCCGATGGCGGAGACGAGCGTCTTTATTTCCTCGTTCTGAAGCGCCT
>CAYLQK010000056.1:0-10394 GCA_964385865.1 uncultured Clostridia bacterium
AGTAATTTCGGGTCCCTGCGCCGTGCCCAAGCCCGTTAAGGCGTAGCTTTCGCCGCCGGGGAGCAACGTATATTCAAGCCCCTCCGTGCCTGCGACTACGTCGCCGTCGTCGGGTGTGTTGCCCTCCTCCGGTGTGTTGCCGTCGTCCGTTTGTCCGTCGTCTGAATTGTCACCGCAGGCGGCAACTCCGAACGCAAGGCAGAGCGCGGCTACGATTGATAAAAATAATGCCAAAAATTTATGCTTCATATACTGCTCCTGTATAAATAGTCTATTTATAGACCAAATTGTATCATATATAGCCCATATTGTCAAGCTTAAAAAAATATAATTGATATAGAATTAATAGGGGCGAAATGTGAACACTTACAATGCGGTAAAAGAAAGATTGCTTTATTTTTGCGGACAAAGGCGTATGTCAATCCATAAACTCGCAATAGAATCGGGTGTTGCTCCGTCCACCATTAAAAATATATTGTACGGCAAAAGCCAAAATCCGGGTATTGTTACGCTGAAAATGCTTTGCGACGGTTTAGAAATAACGCTTGCGGAATTTTTTGATTCCGAAATATTCAGAAATTTAGAGCAGGAAATAAAATAAAAATCCACTTGCATAGCGAGTGGGTTTTTATTTTTACGCCGTTTAGACAGAAACGGATTTTATTCAAGAATCTCTTTTATCAAATTTAAAATCAATTCCTTTTGTCTGTCATTAAGTTTTGAATAATACTTGTTCAATCGCTTATTTTCGTAGGATATGTCTAATCGGTTATTTAATGTATCGTCTTTACCGAAAAGTTCATCAATACTTACATTGAACAGATTTGCTAATCTCAGAATAGTTTCGCAATCCGGTTCGCTTGCACCGTTTTCCCAATTACTAATATTGCGTTGAACGTTACCTATTTTGTCCGCCAACTCTTTTTGGGTTAAATTATGCTCGTCACGTAATTCTTTTATTTTTAATTTCATAATATCCATCCAATGTAATTATTTTTCTACAAAATACTAAAAAAATAACTAAAATACTTGACTTAGCAATTTAAATAGTATAATATTAATATAGTAGAATAAAAATTACTAAGGAGAAAAAATGGAACAAGAAGATATTGATTACCTGAAAAAGCAAAACAAAAAACGACTTACCCGGATTATTATCAGCATTATTTTGTACATTTTCGGTGCAGGAATTATTTTAGCTTTCTTCATCGATAACGATAATGCATATATGATGATTGTCGTTGGGGTTGTTTTATGCGGATTTTATACTGGACTGACGTGGGGAAAAGCCGCAAAAGAAATTCACGAAGAAAACGAGCGTATTTTTGGCGAATCCTATACGATAACCGACAACGGTATTTATAAAGATAACGGTTTTGGGTTAAAACTTGTATTTTTCCTTATCGGAGTTGTGTTTGGCATTATTGTAACGCCTATTAGAGTAATAATCGATATAGTAAAATATAATAGCGTGAAAAAACATTTAAAAAAGGAAAATTGATTAAATAAGGAAAATATGCCCTGACCTACGTCAGGGCATTTTACGTATCGGTTTTGAGATAGCTTATTAAAACCCTGCGCGAGCAGGGCTTTTTATTATTTTAGCTTAAAAGTTTTTCCAACAGCGAGCCGAGATGAACCTTTTCCTCTTCGGAGAGGTTTGAAAGCATTTTTTCGCCATCGCCGCCGTGGTGCAGCGTGTGTCCGCAACGGCGAAGCAAGGTTATCACCTTGTCTTCGCCTTCGGGTGCGCCGCGGTGACCGCCGCCGAGACCGCGTTCGTTATGACCGCCGGGACCGCGTTCATAACGTTCGACTGAATTTGCGCCGCCTTCAAAATATCTCTTGCCGCGTCCGCACTGCAAATCGTCCTTGGGACAATGATTGCCGCAGCAGGGGCATTTCTCCTCCATAATTAAACTCCTTTATAGATATCCGTAATTATCTGCACACACTTTTCGACGCCGAGTTTACCGCTGTTAAGCGATATATCGTAATGTTTCGCAACGCCCCATTCCGATTCCGTATAGTAGCGGTAATACGCCGCACGGCGCTTATCCTTATCCGCTATGCGCTTTTCGATAGCGACTTCCGTTTCGCCGTACAGCTTTACAATGCGTTCGGCACGGGTCTTGTCGTCGGCGTGAATAAATACCTTTAAAACGTCGGCGTTGTCCTTCAGGATATAGTCGGCGCAGCGGCCGACGATTACGCACGGACCCTGATTTGCAAGGTCGAGAACAATTTTGCGCTGGGTTATCCAGATAAAGTCCTCGTTGCTGAGCGCGCCGCCGCGGTTTGCCGCGTCAAGCGCCCTTCCGAACCAGGTGCGGTGGGCGGTATATTCGCCGTGCTTTTCGATGTATTCTTTGGCAAAACCGCTTTCTTCGGCTACCTTTTCGATTATTTCCTTATCATAACAGGGAATACCGAGCTTTACGGCTGCCTCTTTACCGATTGTTCTGCCGCCGCTTCCGAACTGTCTGCTTATAGTAATTATCTTGTTCATCACTACCCCCTTATAGCAAAAAAACGGGTAACGTATATCAACCGGATTTACGTGATACACACTACTCGTCAATTACACTTATATTATACTGAAAATTTTGAAAATGTCAATACGGAAATTTATCGGGCAATCGCCGTTATTTGAGCGGAATCGCCGCAACCGCGTTGATATCCATTGACGCAAAATTGCCTGCGTTGTACTGTATCAGCCCCTCCGCCGCTATCATTGCGGCGTTATCCGTACAGAAAGGTTTTTCAGGCAAAACGAGCTTTAAACCCGCGTTCTTGCAAGCGCGGGTGAGCGTTTGCCTTAAATACGCGTTCGCCGCCACGCCGCCGCCTGCCGTAACCGTCTTTACGCCCGTCTTTTTAGCGCACTCGACCGTCTTTTTGACGAGCGGATCTATCGCCGCGCACTGGAATGACGCCGCAACGTCGGCTGCGTTTATCTGCCCGCCCTTCTGCTGCGCATTGTGGCAGTAATTTATCACCGCCGTCTTAAGACCGCTGTAAGAAAACTGCATAGCCGTGCCCCTTACAAGAGATTTGGGGAAGTCTATGACGGGTTTACCGCTCTCGGCGAGCTTTTGAACGTTCGGCCCGCCCGGATACGGCAAGGAAAGCACCCTTGCGACCTTATCGAACGCCTCGCCAGCCGCGTCGTCGCAGGTGCCGCCGAGAACTTCGAAGTCGGTATAAGTCTTAGTATATAGCACGGCCGTATGTCCGCCGCTCGCAAGCAGGGTTATATAGGGCGGTTCGAGCGTTTCGTCGCAGAGATACGCCGCGGCGAGATGTCCGCGGATGTGGTTCACTGCTATCAGCGGAACGCCCAGGGTGTACGCAAGCGATTTTGCGAACGACAGCCCTACCAGTAGCGCGCCGAGAAGCCCCGCGCCGTAGGTTACGGCTACCGCGTCTATATCCTTTAACGTTATCCCCGCATTGTCGATTGCAGTGCGGACGACCTCGTCAACCGCTTCGGTGTGGGCGCGCGAGGCGATTTCGGGAACCACTCCGCCGTACTTTGCCTGTTCGGTCGCAGAGGAGATTATTTCGCTTGAAAGCAGTTTTCTGCCGCGGATTATTGCCGCCGCCGTCTCGTCGCAACTCGATTCGATGCCCAATATTACGGGGTCTTTTTTTAAATTCGTCTCTATCATAATTCAAAACGGCGGACAAGCCGCCGCTGTTTATCAGCCTATATAGTCGTCGTTAAAACCGTCGGTATCCTGTCCGTCCCCTCTGCCGTCGAAAGGGACGTTGCGTCCGCGTACGTACGGCGCGAGGGCGGCTTTAATCTCTTCCGCAAAGTCCGATACGGGCTTTGTGCGGTGCGGAGACAACACGCCCGTTTCTTCCGCTACTTTGAGACAGAAGGTAGTCTTGTTCATCGCTTCAAGCGCTTTGGCGGCGACTTTCCGCCGCTCGTCCGCGTTATTACACGATACAACGGAGGCGGTAAGATTTCCCGCCTCTACCGCGCTTTCAAACAGCGTGTCGGCGATTTTTCCCCTTGCGGACGAAAACCGCGCCGATCCGTACAGCTTCATTACGCGCTTTACGAATTCGCAGCCCGCCGCGTCGAGTATCAACGTTTGCATATATTCAACCCCTTTTAAATCGTCTTTTTGAGGTAGTCTATAATAAAGCCCTGTATATCCCCGTCCATAACCGCCTGAACGTTGGTGTTTTCAAAGCCCGTTCTGTGGTCCTTGACGAGCGTGTACGGACAGAACACGTAGCTGCGTATCTGACTGCCCCACTCTATCTTCTTTATCTCGCCCTTAAGCTCCGCGTCCGCCGCCTCGCGTTCGGCGATTTGGCGCTCGATGAGCTTTGCGCGGAGATATTGGAAAGCCATTTCCTTGTTCTGAAGCTGGCTTCTCTCGTTCTGACAGGTCACCACTATTCCCGTGGGAAAATGGGTTATTCTTATGGCGGTTTCGGTCTTGTTGACCTTCTGTCCGCCCGCGCCCGACGAGCGGTATACGTCTATGCGGATATCCTCGTCTTTTATCTCCACCTCGTTGTCGTCGTCGACTTCGGGCATAACCTCGAGTGAGGCGAAAGAGGTATGGCGGCGCTTGTTGGAGTCGAACGGAGAGATTCGCACGAGCCTGTGAACGCCCTTTTCGGCTTTAAGAAAGCCGTATGCGTTTTCGCCCTCTACCCTGAAGCTCACGCTTTTAAACCCCGCCTCGTCGCCTTCCTCGAAATCGAGTTCGGTTACTTTGAAGCCCGAACGCTCGCAATACCGGGTATACATTCTGTAAAGCATACCCGTCCAATCGCACGCCTCCGTTCCGCCTGCGCCCGAGTGCAGGTTGAGTATTGCGTTGTTGGCGTCGTACTTACCGCGGAGCAGAGCGCGGATACGCATCTGTTCGATATCGTCCTCCGCTGTAGTAATCATCGTCTCAAGCTCGGGTATGAGGCTTTCGTCGTCCGCTTCCTCGATTAGGTCAACAAAAGCGTACGCTTCCGCAAGGGCGGTTTCACCCTTTTTATAGGAGTTAATTTTGTTTTCTACAAGTGAAATTTCTCTGCCGATCTTTTTGGATTTTTCCAAATCCTGCCAAACGGCGGGGTCTTCCTGTTCCTCTTTGAGACGCGCGAGCTTGGCGCCGAGATTGTCGATATCGAGCGCGTACTTTGCTTCGGAAAGGGTGTCGGCGAGAGATTTTAGTCTTAATCTGTAATCGTCTGCTTTAAACATATACTTTAATGAAATTGTTGCCGTAACTTAAACGCAGCTTCTCTTTAAAAAGCTATTTTTATAAACCGTCGGACGTTTTACGACAGCGTCCGCACGATTTCTCACACGAAAATTGCGTTAACGCTTATCTGTGGTCGTTCCAATAACAGCAGTCTTTATATTTTTTGCCGCTGCCGCAGGGACAGGGGTCGTTTCTGCCGACTTTCGTACTCTTCGCGGCAACTTTCGGCTGCATTTTACCGCCGATATTCGCCATAAGGTGCGCGGGGTCCTTGGGCGCTTCGCCGATAAGCGGTGCGGAACCGTTCCTTTCGGCAGAGCGCACTGACGCTGCGGGCGCCGCCGCGGGCGTTACCTGCGAAGGAATTGCCGCCGAGGGCGTATTTTCCGACTGCGAGGGCGCCGACGCGGACCCGCTTGCGGGCTGACCGCCGTTTTCCGCCTTAGCCGTCCTCTCCTGCATTATCTGCTGGGCGCGCGCGACGATAGAGGGATTCATAGGCCGAATACCGGGATTGCGGACCTGAGGAGTTACGCGGATTATCCTGCCCTTTAAAAGGCGCGAGATAGTGGTGGTCTGGATTCGCTCTATCATTTCGTCGAACATTTGGAAACCTTCCTGCTTGTACGCAATGACGGGGTCCTGCTGGGCGTAACCGCGCAAGCCTATACCCTTTCTGAGCTGGTCCATTGCGTCAATGTGGTCTATCCAGTTCTTGTCGACGCTGCGAAGCAACTCGTTGCGTTCGATCTGATGATAGTCTACCTGTCCGTCGGTTTCCGTCCTGATGTTCTCTATCTTCTGCTCGTATGCTTTTATAACTTCCTTGGTTATCTTGCCGATGGCGTACTCGTAATCCCACTGTTCAAGCATATCTCTCGTGATCTCGAAAGTGCATTCTTCGGGATAAACTTTCTGCTTCAACGCCTCGTTCAAGGCGTTTTCGTCCCACTTTTCGGGCATAGCGTCGGTATTGACCGTCTCGCCGACTATCTTTGCGATATAATCGGGAATGTATTTGAGCATCTGACCGTGTACGTCTTCGCCCTTTAAGACCTTCATACGTTCGCCGTAAATGGTTTTACGCTGTTCGTTCATTACTTCGTCGTATTGAAGGGTGTGTTTTCTTATTCCGAAGTTCCTGCCCTCTATGGCTTTCTGCGCGTTCTCTACGCTGCGCGAGAGCATCTTGGATTGCAGACACTGGTCTTCCTCTATCTTGAATACGTTGTAGAGCTTTTTCATACTCTCGCCGCCGAAACGCTTCGACAGGTCGTCTTCGAGAGAGATGAAGAACACGGAGTCGCCGGGGTCGCCCTGACGTCCGCTTCGTCCGCGGAGCTGGTTATCGATACGGCGCGATTCGTGCCTTTCGGTACCGAGGATACAGAGTCCGCCCACCGCGAGAACTTTCTCCTTCTCGGCGTCGGTCTCCGACTTGTACATTTCATACAGCTCGCCGTATCTCTTGCGCGCAGCGGTTTCCTCTTCGGTGAATTCCCTGTCCGCATAGGATATCGCGGTCTCTATCATTTCGTGGTCGTAGCCCTCCTCGCGCATACGCTTTTTGGCGAGATATTCGGGGTTACCGCCGAGCAGGATATCCGTTCCGCGCCCCGCCATATTGGTGGCGATAGTGACGGCGCCGAATCTGCCCGCCTGCGCGACTATTTCGGCCTCGCGCTCGTGGTTCTTCGCGTTGAGGATATTGTGTTTGATTCCGTTACGGCGGAGAAGCCTGGAAATTTCTTCCGACCTGTCTACCGTTACGGTACCGATGAGAATGGGCTGACCCTTTGCGTGGCGCTCGACGACTTCGTTGACGATTGCCTTCTTTTTGCCCTCTACGGTTGAATATATCATATCCGCATAGTCCACTCTCTTGACGGGGCGGTTTGTGGGAATTTCGACTACGTCGAGCGAGTAAATGGTTCTGAACTCGTCCTCTTCGGTCTTTGCGGTACCCGTCATTCCCGACAGCTTGTTATAGAGTCTGAAATAGTTCTGGAAGGTTACCGTGGCGTGGGTCTTGTTTTCGTCCTTGACCTTTACCTTTTCCTTCGCCTCGATAGCCTGATGCAGACCGTCGGAGTAACGTCTGCCGTTGAGAATACGGCCGGTGAATTCGTCTACGATAAGAATTTCGCCCTCGTCGGACACGATATAGTCTTCGTCGCGCTTGAACAGCTCGTGCGCTTTCAGGGCCTGCTGTATATGGTGGTTGAGATCGGCGTTTTCGATATCGCCGAGGTTGGCTATGCCGAAGAACCTTTCGGCTTTCTCCGCGCCCTTCTCGGTTATGGTTACGGTCTTATCCTTTCTGTCGATGATATAGTCCCAATTCTCCATCTCTTCGAGAATTGCGGCAAGCTTTTCCTGCGCTTCCCTGTCCTCGTCGCTCAGATCTTTCTTCTTGCGCGAGGGAATATTCTTCTCCGCGTCCTTCTTGTCGTCGTCGAAGCCGCCCGAGAGCGTGCGGACGAATTTATCCACGTCCTCGTAGAGCTTCGAGCTTTCGCCGCCCTTGCCTGATATGATGAGGGGCGTCCTCGCTTCGTCTATGAGAATGGAGTCGACTTCGTCGATTATACAGAAGTTGAGTTCCCTCTGAACCATTGCGGGTATGGAAGTTTTGAGGTTGTCCCTGAGGTAGTCGAAGCCAAGCTCGTTATTGGTCGCGTAGACGATATCGCAGGCGTACGCCTTTTTCTTTGCGTCGTCGTCCAGTCCGGGCACTACGACGCCGACGGTCAGACCCATAAACTTGTGCACCTTACCCATCCATTCCGCGTCGCGCTTGGCGAGGTAGTCGTTTACGGTAACTATGTGCACGCCCTTGCCCGTGAGCGCGTTGAGATATGCGGGGAGGGTGGAAACCAGCGTTTTACCTTCGCCCGTCTTCATTTCGGCAATTCTGCCCTGGTGGAGACAGATGCCGCCTATTATCTGTACGTGGAAGTGTTTCATTTTAAGTACGCGCCAGCTCGCTTCCCTGAGAGCCGCGAACGCGTCGAAGAGCAATTCGTCCAGCGTTTCGCCTGCGGCGTACCTGTCCTTTAATATCTGCGTCTGTCCCTTTAATTCCTCGTCGGACATAGCCGCATATTTGGGCTCCAACGCCTCGACTTTGAGCGCGAGTTTATTCAGCTTTTTGACGCTGTGTCTGCTGTCGGAACCGAGTATATATTTTATTAATCCCATAAATTAATCCTCTTTCAATTTATCGGTACGCAAAAAGGCATACCGTCAGACGTTCTCTCTTTATTGTACTATATTTTGCGTGATATGTAAAATTGTTTTTTCGGGAAAATCATTTTTTTTATGAAAAACTTGCGGCGCTGCCTGCGTTTGCAGGCAGCGCCGCGACTCTGTTACGCGTTGATATCGGTAAAACGGAAATTTTCGACGTCGAACAGCCCCGTATCGAGCAGTTTCAGTTTGGGTATGACGGCGAGCGAGAGGAACGCGAGCGACATAAACGCCTCATACTCGCGCTTTACGCCCTTGGCGTACGCCCTCTCGATAAGCGCCTTCGAATCGCGCTGTAAACTTTCCGCGTCGCGCGACGACATAAGTCCGCCGATGTCCAGCGTGAGCGAACTTATTTCGCCCGTATCGCCGTCCACGAGCGCCATTCCGCCGCCTATCTCCCTTAAACGGTTTGCCGCTTTCGCCATACATTCGTTGTCGTCGCCCATCAAAATTATGTTGTGCGAGTCGTGAGCTATGGTAATTCCAAGCGCGCCGTTTTTAAGTCCGTAGCCCTTGAATAGAGCCTTGCCTATATTGCCCGTCATATGGTGCCTTTCCACTACCGCGAGCTTTAATAGGTCGGTACCCTTTAATTTCACGTCGCCGTCCGCGCTCTCCACGTCAACAATTTCGCAGCCCGTAACTACGCCGCCGGGCTCTATGGTCATCGCCTTGGCTCTTTTGCCCTTCAATGCGATAATGAAATCGTCGGGCTTCATCTCGCGGACGTGAACCGTATTGAGCACGTTTTCGGGAAGGTAACGCGCGGACGTGTCGAAGAGGGCTTTACCGTCCTTCGCAACTATTTTGCCGCTCTTTATGACGTACTTCGCGCCGAAATTTTTCATATCGTCCACGACAACTATATCCGCGAGCCAGAACGGCGCAATACCGCCCCTGAATTTCAGACCGTAGCACTCGGCGCAATTTAACGTAGCGCACGTTACCGCGCGAATAGGGTCCGTACCGTCGGCGACAAGGCGGCGAAGCGCGTCGTCGATATGTCCCTTCTCCTTTAAATCCGCCGCGTGTCTGTCGTCCGTACAGAGTATGAAACGGCGCATATTTTCCGCGGTCATATATTTTGCGTTGCCGAGGTTTTTCGTGGAGGAGCCGTGGCGTATGTGAACGTACATACCCTTTGAAATTTTTTCTTCAATCTCCTCGCCCGTTACGCACTCGTGGTCGGTCGATATGCCCGCGCACAGATAGCCGTTCAGGTCGTAGCCGTAAACGGCGGGCGCGTGTCCGTCGATAATTTTGCCCGCGGCGTGCGCCGCCTCCGCCTTTTTAAGCGTGTCGGGGTCGCAATTTATTATGCCGGGGTAATTCATAAACTCGCCGAGTCCGAAGATATACGGTTTTACGATATTTTCTTCAATATCTTTGCCGCCGAGCGTTGCGCCGCTCGTTTCGAACGGGGTCGCGGGAACGCACGAAGGGAGTTGCAGCATTACGTCGAGAGGTACGCTTTCAGAGGCTTTTGAAATATATTCGCACCCCGCCATTCCGCAGACGTTGGTGATTTCGTGCGGGTCGGCGATGACGGCGGTTGTGCCGCGCGGAACGACGAGCGAAGCGAACTCCTCGGGGGAGAGCTGGGACGATTCGATATGGACGTGTCCGTCGATATAGCCCGGAAGCACGGTGAAAGCGGAACAGTCGATCTCCTCCACGCCGTCGTATTCGCCAACTCCAACTATTTTTTCGCCCACGATTGCGATATCGCCTTTGCGGATCTTGCCCGTGAACACGTCTACATACGTCGCGTGTTTTAAGACGAGGTCGGCTTTGGTTTCGCGCCGTGCGGCTTTAATGTATTTCTCAAGCATATTGCACCTCTTTTTTATTTTATTATAGCACGGTTTTAAATTAATGTAAAGCCGCCGCGCAAAATTGCGCGGCGGCGGAACA
>CAYLQK010000057.1:0-10010 GCA_964385865.1 uncultured Clostridia bacterium
TGCTCAAAATCGGGCTTTTTTCATTAATTTTTGGTGGACGAGTCGGGACTTGCACCCGAGTCTTACGCGTTTCGTCTGAGCTTTCTACATACTTATCCCGCCATTATCTTAGTCCGAAATGCCGGCGGACGGGCACTTGCGGACGCATACCGCTAAGTACTCTTTAAGCGTGCGGTACGCCGCGTTAAAGAGTTTACCGCCTGATTAACGCCACCGTATACCGACGGTATTTATACGACGACGGACAGCGTTAACTTACGCTGCGCAAGCCAAGCCTGCCACTCTGTTGGAGCGGAAAGCTACGACTTTTGAATCGTTAGATTCTGCGTTTAAATTTAGGTTTCCGTTTTTACAAAGCCGGACCTTTGGTATGCTTTTCTCATTCTCTGCGCGCAATCGAATCTGAAACTCGCCCGAATAAGTACACGCCCTGAAAATGCGTGTATTTAATTATATACAGTCCTGCGTAAAAAAATCAAGCGTTTAAAATTATTTTTTATTGACATTTTTACCCAAATGATTTAAAGTTTATCTATAATATGATTTACACGGTAACGTTTAATCCTTCGTTGGATTATTACGTACAAGTAAATAATTTTAAGAACGGTATGGTCAACCGCACCACCAACGAGCGGCTTGCCGTGGGCGGAAAGGGCGTAAACGTTTCCCTCGCGCTTAAAGAACTCGGCGAAGAGACGCTTGCTTTGGGATTTGTCGCAGGATTTACAGGCAAAGCTATCTGCGAAAAAATTTCCAATCTCGGGCTCGGCTACGATTTCATAGAAGTTGAAGGGCAGAGCCGTATCAACGTCAAAATCAAGGGCAATACCGAGACCGACATAAACGGTACGGGCGCGATAGTGAGCCAGCAGGACGTAAACAGACTTGTGAGAAAACTTAAAGGTCTGTTAAAAGAAGGCGACTGGGTCGTTATCTGCGGAAGCGTGCCAGCGGGACTTGACGAAATGACTTACGCCAACATTTGCAGGAAACTGAAAAGCGTAAAGGGCATAAATTTTGTCATAGACGCGTGCGGAAAACTGCTTACGGAGACGCTTAAATACAAACCTTTTCTCGTAAAGCCGAACATATACGAGCTGTGCGAAATTTTCGGGCTGTCCGCCATCCCGGACATTGAGGGAATTTATGCCTGCGCACGAAAATTGCAGGCGCAGGGGGCAAGAAACGTAATTGTTTCTATGGGCAGCGCGGGCGCGATTATGGTAACGGAGACTCAGCAGTCTATGTACGTAAGGGCGGCGCGGGGTCAGCTTGTAAACTCCGTCGGCGCGGGAGACAGTATGATAGCGGGCTTCATTCACGAATATTTAAAGTCGGGCAACTACTTCTCCGCCCTCAACTACGCGACAGCGGCGGGCAGCGCGTGCGCATTCACAAAAAACCTTGCTACCAAAGAACAGATAGAATACGTTGAGTCGCTGATGCTATGACGGACGTTTACTTTACCGAAAAGGCGCGGGTATATGAGGAACTCGGGGACAACTTAAAACGGCTTTTAAAAGGGCCCGTTACGATATTGCGCAGTCCGAACGGCAAGCCGTATATCGACGGCGACCCCCTCTACTTCTCTATCGCGCACAGCGGCGATATCGCAGTATACGCGATAAGTCCCGAACCCGTCGGGGTCGACTTCGAGATATTCAGAGGCAAACCTCACCCCTCGGTTACTTCGCAATTTTCCGAGAGGGAACGGAGCGAGATCGGCGGCGAGGAAGATTTTTTGAGGCATTGGACCGCGCGCGAAGCCTTTATCAAGATGAAGGGTTCGACGCTTGCGGACTGTTTTAAAAGGTTGGAATTTTACGGCGGTGACGTCTATCTGGACGGAAATGTTTGCGGGTGCAAAATCAGTTTCCGCCGAACGCAAGACGGAATAGCCGCGATATGCGAACAAAATCGAACGTAATTAGACTAAGACGGCAGTAATTTCCGTCTTTTTTTACTATTTAATTATTTGCAATCGTCAGGACGGTTTGCTATAATACAGCTATGAATTGTTTTATAATCGCAATGGACAATGAAAGCGCTCCCGTCATTGAGAGTATGCGGGTAGCGCGCGAAGAAATTATCTGTGGGAAACGCGTCATTTTGGGCGAACTGTTCGGGAAAGAGACCGGTATCGTGATCTGCGGCATCGGCAAGGTGAACGCGGCGAGCGGGACGCAGCTTGCGATAGATAGGTTTAAGCCCGAAACGGTTATCAACTTCGGCGTGGCAGGCGGTCTGAACGACGGCGTAAAGGTCGGAAATTTATACGAAATTTCCGCGGCGGTACAGTACGACTTTGACCTTACCCAGCTGAACGGCACGGAGATAGGCACCCTTGACGAGTGCAAGGAGAATTACCTTCCCCTCTCATTATGCAATATTTTCCCGCAAAGAAAGCTTGCGACGGGAGACAGGTTCAACGACAGCCCCCAAGATTATCAGTTGATAACTAAAAGGCTCGGCGCGGATATACGCGATATGGAGGGCGGGGCAATCGCGCAGACGTGTATGCACGCAGGCGTTAAGTTAGTCGCGTTCAAGGCGATTTCGGACCTCGCGGGCTTGGGAAGCACTACCGAGCAGTATTTACGCAACCTTACGCTCTGCTTTGCAACGATGAAAGATAGATTGAAATACATAGTAGAGGCTATTTAATGGAACGCATCCCTTCATTTTCGAAAAATCACGACTTATTGCAGACGGGATTGCACGGCTGCGGAACTGCGCGCGGCGTAACCACCTGGGATCTGCGCTTTAAAAGACCTAACGGCGGCGATTATATAACGCCGAAGGCTTCGCATACGATTGAACACCTGATTGCGACTATACTCAGAAATTCCGCCGACAAGGATAAAATTATATATTTCGGGCCTATGGGGTGCAGAACGGGGTTCTACCTGCTTACCGTCGATCTCAACTATGACGAAGTGCTGGCGCTGCTCAAAGAGAGTTTTACTCTTGCGCTTGACTTTGACGAAGTGCCCGGAAACAGGCGCGAGGAATGCGGCAATTACCTCGAACACGACCTTGAAGGCGCGAAACGCGAATGCGAAAATTATCTGGAGATTTTAAATAACTTATGAAACCGCTCGGCGGCGGCTGGGACGAGCTGCTTGCACCACTGTTCGCGGACGAGAGATACTTAAAGATACGCGAATTTTTAAAGTACGAATATTCACACTACGTGGTTTACCCCGATATGTACGACCTGTACAACTGTTTCCGTTACACTCCGCTGTCGGAAGTGCGTGTAGTTATTTTAGGGCAGGACCCCTATCACGAACCCAATCAGGCGCACGGACTGTGCTTTTCGGTAAAGGAGGGCGTGAACCTTCCCCCTTCGCTTTTGAATATCTATAAGGAAATAGAGTCTGATCTCGGTATAAGAGAACCTGCCTGCGGCGACCTCACAAAGTGGGCGAAGGACGGAGTTCTGCTTCTTAATACCACCCTTACAGTGCGCGAACATCTCGCAAACTCGCACTCGAAGTGCGGCTGGGCCTGGTTTACCGACAGCGTTATAAAGCTGATTTCTTCAAACACGGGCAACACGGTGTTTATGCTGTGGGGCAGAAACGCGAGAAGCAAAGCCGCGCTTATTGACGACAAAAAGCATTTGATATTGCAGTGCGCGCACCCTTCGCCGCTGTCCGCATACAACGGATTTTTCGGGTGCAGGCATTTTTCTAAGGCTAATACATATCTTACGGCTCACGGCAAGAAACCCGTGAATTGGGATTTGAACTGATAACAGGAGATAAATTATGAAATACGTTGTTGTATTGGGCGACGGAATGGCGGATTGGAAAATAGATAAACTTGGAAACAAGACCTGCCTCGAAGCCGCAAAGACGCCCGTTCTTGACTCGATCGCACCGCTCTCCGAAGTGGGTCTTTGCAAGACCGTACCCGAGGGAATGAAACCCGGCTCTGACGTTGCGAATATGTCGGTCATAGGGTTCAACCCCAAAAACTTTTATACGGGACGCTCGCCGCTCGAAGCCGTCTCGATGGGCATCAAGCTGAAATCCACGGACGTAACGCTGAGGTGCAATCTCGTTACGCTTTCGGACGACGAACCTTACGAAGAGAAGACTATGGTCGATTATTCGGCAGGCGAAATTACGACTGCAGAGGCCGAAGAGCTTATAAACTACCTGAAAGAGAGTTTCGACGACGATAAGTTTGTATTCTATCCCGGAATCTCTTACAGGCATTGTCTTGTAGTGAGCGACGGGCGTACGGGACACGAGCTTACCCCTCCCCACGATATTTCCGACCGGAAGATAACGGGGCATCTGCCCGTCGGCGAATACGGGGATATCTATCTCGACTTTATGAAGAGAAGTTACGGACTGCTGAAAGACCACCCCGTTAACCTGAAAAGAGTTGCCGAGGGAAAGAATCCCGCCAACAGCATATGGCTTTGGGGCGAGGGTACGAAGCCCGCGCTTGCGGATTTCGAAAAGGTGCGCGGATTGAAGGGCGGAATAATTTCCGCCGTCGATCTTGTGAAGGGAATCGGTATTCTTGCGGGAATGAAGCTTATCGAAGTTGAAGGCAGTACGGGAAATTACGATACGAACTTCGCGGGTAAGGCAAACGCCGCCGCAGACGAACTGCTTGGCGGGCTCGATTATGTGTATATTCATATGGAAGCGCCCGACGAATGCGGACACCACGGAGACCCCGAGCACAAGATTTATTCAATAGAGCAGATAGACGGAGTCGTTATAAAGACGCTTATCGAACGTTTGAATGCGGCGGGAGAAAAATTTGCGATGCTTGTCTGTCCCGACCACCCCACTCCCTGCGCCTGCAAGACGCATACGTCTGATCCCATACCCTATCTGATTTACACGAACGTAAAAAATATTTCCAACGGAGCTAAGCGCTATACCGAGGATGAAGCCGCGGCGACGGGCGAATATGTGCCCGAGGGTTGCAGGCTGATAGAAAAACTTATAGCAATTAAATAGGATACCTCATAAAAGTTTGCGCGGCGCGGAAAAATTTTCCGCGCCGCGCATTTTTTAAAATTCAGTTTGCTTTCAGGCAGTTTTTTTGTTTTTTATAAGTGTCGTTCGCCATATCGATCATATTTTTCTGAGCGGGCTGTGGTTCGTAGTAGCCGCGCGACTGCATCTGCGAGAACAGGCAGTACTGGTTTTCGGCGACGCCCAAAAGATTTTCCGAAAGGCTTTTTCTGACCGATTTTGTGCTGCCTTCGAAGAGCGCCGTCGTGTACAGCGACATAAGTTGTTTTTCGGCTTCGAGCATATCCTGTAAACTATCCTTTTCGTTCAAGGTGCAATCCATTTTCGTAAGCTTCATTTTTTAACCTCCTATCAAGCCCAAAAGAGTGCAGTAACGCTGTTCGTGTTCGTCCGCGATTTTCGTCATCGTCTGGGCGAGGTCGACGTCGGTCAAAGTTTTGGAATACGCCCTCGCCTTTTTGCAGATCAGCCCTTCCGCCGTGAGTGCGTCGGAGATGAGCTCTAATTCCTTGGTTGTTATTTCAGTCATAATAATTACCTCCGCTTTCGTTATTGACTTATAGCGGATTTTTATTCATTTGACATAATACTTGCAAAGTGCTAAAATAAAAAAGAGGTACGCAAAAGAAAATATGAAGATAAAAGTTGCATTGACCGGTACTACCGGTGCGATGGGCGGCGAAGTACTGCTTAGTCTTATGCGCTCGCCCCTCGACGTTGAAGTTAGATGTATAATTTACGAGGCGGAGAAAAGAATCCCCGCGTTCGTTAAAAAGACTATAAAAAAATACCGCTCGCGCATTTCCGCGTTCAGGGGCGACATCGCGCGTTTCGAGGACTGCGAAAAGCTGATAGACGGCGTAGACTACCTGATAAATTGCGCTTCGATTATTCCCCCGAAATCCGACCACGACAGCGTCGGCACGTATCTTAGCAATTTTGTAGGCACGAAAAACCTCGTCGACGCGGTAAAGGCAAGCGGCAGAAGCGCGGAGATCGGCTTCGTTCATATTGCGACCGTCGCAATGTACGGCAACAGAAGTTTTCCCCATCTGTGGGGACGCGTCGGCGATCCCGTGATTTCCAGCGATTACGACAGCTACTCCCTCTATAAACTCAAAGCCGAGCGCTATCTTTTGGAGAGCGGACTTGAAAAATTCGTGTCGCTGCGTCAGACGGGCATACTGCATAAGTATATGTTCTCCAACAATTTAAAGGACGGGCTTATGTTTCACACCTGCTGGAACTGCGCGCTGGAATGGATAACCGACGCGGACAGCGGCATACTGTGCAAAAACCTTGTCGAGCGCGACAGGGCAGGAGAACTTGAAGGTTTTTGGAACAGAATATACAATATAGGCGGCGGGGAACGTTGCAGACGCACGGGATTTGAAACGCTTGACGACGGTTTTTCTTTAATGGGTTCTACGCTGAAAGAGCTTTTTAAGCCGAATTGGAACGTCGCGCGCAACTTCCACGGAGTGTGGTTTTATGACAGCGACGAGCTAGAAAATTATCTGCATTTCAGGACGGAGAGCGTAGACGATTTCTGGCGCAGAATGCAAAAAAAATACTCCTATTTTAAACTTGCGAAAGTCGTTCCCCCCTTTATCATTTCGACGTTTGCGTTTAAACGTCTTTTCAGGAATACGAATTCGCCGAGGTATTGGCTGAAACACGGCAAAGAAGGCAGAATCAAGGCGTTTTACGGCAGTCGCGCCGCGTACGAGGCGATACCGAACGACTGGAAGGACTATCCTCTCTTGTGCGAGGGCAAAACGCCCGACGGCACGATAGATTACCAAAAACTGAAAGATAAATCGCTTGCGAAAAGTTCGGGCTATCTCCTGTCCCACGGCTATGACGAGGATAAGCCCCTCAACGAGCTCACATTCGAAGATCTTGATTCCGCGGCGGAATTTCGCGGGGGAAAATGCCTTTCCGGAGACTATAAAAAAGGCAACGTATACTCTAAGGTGAAATGGCGGTGCCGCGACGGGCACGAGTTCGTTTCCGCTCCGTACACGATTTTAAAGGGCGGTTATTGGTGCCCCCGCTGCTGCGAACCCAAACCCTGGAGATACGGCGCGCTTGCCAAAGATATCCCGTTCTACGGGCAGGTTTACTATGATACGCACACGGCGGACGAGGAAAACGACGTTTATCCCCTTTACGAAAGCGAGGACGACTTTATCGAGAACAAATGAAAGTAATTTTATACGTATTTTCGGGTACGGGCAACACGCTGAAAGTTGCCTCGCTCTATAAAAAATATCTGAACGCCGACGTTACCGTTTACCGCATTTCGGAAAAGAGCGGAATGCCGCCTTCCCCCGAAGGATACGACCTCGTCGGGATAGGTTATCCCATTCACGCTTTTAACGCGCCGGAACCCGTTCTGAAATTCGCAAAAAATCTGCCTGAAGTCGCTTACAGACGGGCGTTCGTATTCAAAAGTTCGGGCGAGGGGCTGCATATCAACGACTGTTCGTCGCAGAAACTGATTAAAATATTAAATAAAAAGGGCTACGACGTAACGCTTGAAAGGCATATAGTGATGCCGTACAATATGATATACAGACACAGGGACGAGATGGCGAAGCAGATGTGGATCTACGCCAAAGCATACGTAAAGTACTGTTGCGGCGAGCTGGAAAATTACAGGCGGGAAAAGGTGAAACAGCCCGTATATAAGACCTTTTACGCGCCGTTGTTCAGGATCGAACAGTTATTTTCACACCTGCACGGACCTTTGTTCAAGGTGGACGGTAAGAAATGCGTAAACTGCAACAGGTGCATAAATTGCTGTCCCGAAAACAATATCGAGTACAAAGACGGGAAATTCAGGTTCGGGAAAAAATGCGTGCTGTGTATGGGGTGTTCGTTCGGGTGCCCGACGGACGCCATTCACGTAGGCATCTTCGGACTTTGGAAAGTGAACGGCAGTTACCGCCTCGAAGAGCTTGCAAAAGACGAAAGCCTGCCCTTCCCCTATGTGCCCGACAAAGCCAAGGGCATTTACAGACTGTATAAAAAGTATTACAGGGAAGTAGACGAAAAGCTTGAAAGCGCCGGCATTGACGTAAACGATTATGTTTAATAAATCGGCGCGGCGCAGTTGCGCCGCGCCGATTTACGCATTATTATTTGCCTTTTAACATATAATTAAGTTACTTCTTCCCGTTCGCGGCAAAGTATTTGAACGGATTACGAATCATACGGTTGGATTTTTATGAGACTGAAAAGTTTTTTTGCGGATATCTTACGCGGCGCGGCAATTGGCGTCGCCGTAATAATACCGGGCGTCAGCGGCGGCACGATAGCCGTTCTTCTCAATATCTATGAAAAAATCATCGACGCTATCAATGGACTGAGACGAAATTTTTTAAATAGCTTTCTGTTCCTTTTGCCGTTGATAATCGGCGCGGCAATCGGATTAATCGCGCTGTATTTTCCGCTTAAGTACTGCTTAGAGCGCGCGCCTTTGCCAACCGTTTTGCTGTTCGTCGGATTAATGGCCGGTTCCTGTCCCGAACTCTTAAGGAGAGGAATCAAACAGGGCTTTAAGTCGGTGAACGCCCTATCTGTCATACTTCCGCTTACGGCGGTTATCGGCATATGCTTTATACCCGGAATGAACGACGTGGATCTGTCGGCGGAAATGCCGTCGTACGGATATATCCTGTTGGTTCTTGTGGGAATGCTCTCTTCCTGCGCTTTGGTTATCCCCGGAGTGAGCGGATCTATGCTGCTGCTTATCCTCGGATATTACAATCCATTATTCGAAACCGTGTCGGGGGCGGGTACGAACTTACTTCATTCGCTGCTCGTGCTTGCGCTGTTTGCCGCGGGCATTGTCGTAGGACTTTTTACGATTGCAAGGCTTATGAAATTTGTTCTCACCAAGTATCCGCGCGGAACTTTTTGGACTATTATCGGGTTTGTTATCGGCTCGATACCCGCGGTGTTTATTACTTTCGGTAAAAACTTTCCTAACGCACCGCTCGATTCCGTACAGGTCGTAGTAGGTATCATACTTGCCCTGCTCGGTGCGGTGGTCTGTTTTGCTATGACGGAGTACGTTGCGGCGAAACAAATAGACGGAAACGGCGAAAATCATTTCGAAAACGGTGAAAAAACAAAAAATGACGAAGCGTAAAAGCGCCTAAAACGACGCATAAAACGTTGGTACGAACGTGCTTTAAAACGGCGGCAGGCGACAAAACAGGCAAAATACAGGCGGCGGAAAAATTTCCGCCGCCTCAGTTATTTCTTCTCAAGCTTTGCCGTTATCAAATCGCAGCACTTTACCATTATTTCAAGACATTCTTCCAAAAGGGTATTATCGTCCTTTTTGAGATGTTTATGCTTTATTGCGTCGTTTATTATGACGGCGGCGTAGTTAAAGGACGAGTACAGATTTTTCAGGTACTCCTCTACTTCCGTGAAAGATTTGTCGGCAGTCAGATGAAAATTATAGACGTTTTGAAGATCTTCGCCCGCCTGTTTGAAAAGCGAAGCCGAACGGTTTTCCTCGATATTCAATACGTCGGTTTTGAACCGTCTGATCAGGTCGATCATTCTCAAATCTTCGAAAGTAGCCATATAACACCTTTTGTCTTTTTTGCCGTGAAATGTTTTAAGCGGCGCGGCGAAGTATTCGCCGCGCCGCCGAATTTTTATAATGCCAAAGCCTTTTCAGCCGTCCTATAAGCGCACGCGCAGATTACGGTTTAACCACGCTGTTGTAGTTTGCGTTTATGACGGGAGACATATTCTTGTATTCCTTTACGCCCGTACCGGCAGGAATAAGCTTACCGATTATAACGTTTTCTTTAAGCCCCATAAGCGGGTCTACCTTGTTCTTGATAGCCGCGTCCGTGAGAACCCTTGCGGTTTCCTGGAACGACGCCGCGGAAAGGAACGATTCGGTGGACAGCGCCGCCTTGGTTATACCGAGCAGTACACGCTTCTGAAGTGCGGGCGTGCCGACGTTTTCGATAG
>CAYLQK010000058.1:0-9351 GCA_964385865.1 uncultured Clostridia bacterium
GAGCGCGCGGGCTATTGCAACCCTCTGCGCCTGACCGCCCGAAAGCTGGTTGGGACGGTTATGGATACGGTCCTTGAGCCCGACTTTTTCAAGCGCTTCTATCGCCCTGCGCCGCCGCTCTTCCTTGCTTATGCCGGAAATAGTGAGCGCGAGCTCTACGTTCTGTAAAATCGTCTGATGGGGAATCAGGTGATAGCTCTGGAATATGAAGCCTATAGAATGATTTCTGTATGTATCCCAGTCGCCGTCGGTGAATTTTTTGGTGCTTACGCCGTTTATTATCAGGTCGCCCGAAGTGTAATGGTCGAGTCCGCCTATAATGTTTAGCAGGGTCGTCTTGCCGCAACCCGACGCGCCGAGTATCGAAACGAACTCGTTTTTGCGGAAACTCAGGCTGACGCCTTTCAGCGCGTGTACCGCGCCGCCTGCAACCGCATAGTCCTTTTTAACGTTAATTAATTCGAGCATAAACTTCTCCGCAGATATTATTATATGTCGTCTTTTAAAAAAATTTTAGTACTTCAAATTTAAAAAGTCAACAAACGGCCGCGGCGGCGGTCGATTGTTCACGCAGGTTTTTCGTTTTTCACATAAATTTAACGACAAATTGCAAGCCGCGCGCGCCTTTGGCACGCGCGGTAAATGTTTTCAAATTAATGATTAAAACCCAAGCATTGCTTTTATATCGTCGGGAACGGTAATCGAGGTCGTTCCGAAATCACTAAACGTACAAGTTCTTTCCTCTATAACGTTATACGGATCGTCGTTCGCCGTATACGAAATATCGACCGTTACTTTTTCCTGAATTAATTTTCCCTCGGAAACAATGTATTCAAGAGTGCCTCCGTTTATGTCAATCAACCCTCTCTCGTACATTTGAGAATAACTCGTGCTATAAATATTATCAGAGGCGTAAATTATCGCCTCTTTATAAGAGGGATCTACCTTGAATCCGTTTTCAGTCTTTATATAATAAGCCATATCAGCATTTGCGAGATATGTACTGCACCAAGCACTCGGATTATCGGGATCAAAATTATGATTAAGTTCCGAAATATCAAGCTCGTCATAGGTGAACTCATCGTCATAACTCATCAGTTCGATAGCTTTCCAACCCTGTGCGGTATTGGCAATATAAACATCGTCTCCGTAACTACTACCCGCCATCCTGTAACTGAGCGACGACATTATCAGATTTTCGGTATTATATACTTTAACTTTTAAAGACGAAATCATTTCCAAACTTGCAAGCGCTCTTTCGTCCGTCGCTTGCTCTCCGTTTATCTTTATTTCGCCCTGCGTGCCGTAAGTTAAAGTACTGTTAACGTAATTCGAGGAATCGAAAACAGAGTCATAATAAGATTTGGTTATATGTTCTCCCACTTCGGGTAAAGCTACGTAATAACGGATTTCTCCGCCGCCCGAATCAACGAGGTATGCGGTTACATAGTTTAATCCGTCGTTCTCGTCCGCAACCGTCTTATAATCCGTTGCCTTTTTTGCGGTTAACCGGTGCGAACTCGTCGAAGCGCCGTCCGTGCTTCTCTGCACGTATGAATAGGCAACTTCCCATTTGCTGACGGAATTGATATTTTCAAGCGAGCCTAAATTCAGCCCCGAAATTTCGCTTTCGGTCAAATCGTTGATTTTCTTGGTTAAACTGCCGCTGTATTCGGTAGAAAACGCTTCGGTTGAAAGTTCGGCTTCGACAAACGCTTCAAGTGCGTAAGTTTCGTTCCTGTAAACCTCGTCTGAAACGACGCCCGCGAAAGTTTCGTCGTTATTTGATACCGTAGTATTTTCCGTTGAGGGATTTTCTATATTTGTGTTACCGCTTTCTTTATTTTCGGAATCGTTGCAAGCCGCAAGGCTTATGTTAAGGCATAACGCCGATAAGATGCAAACGGTAATAGCCATAAATCTTTTCATAAATAGTCTACTCCTTATTAAAATTATTTAATTTATACATTTCCTGATTTAAAAATTCGAAATATCAATCGACGTTGGTCGCGCTATCCTTTGTATCGTCCTCGGAATAATTTTCCAGCTCGTCGCTGACGGAACGGTTACTTTTAAACGGAAACATAAAGCTTGCTTTTTTGCCGAGTTTTTCAAGCCGCTCCTTTATGTTCACCTTTAACTTTTCAAAGGAGACGATGACTTCGTTCTCCTTGGCGTATGCGCGGATTTTAGATGTCAGGTTGAGGGAATGACCTAAATCGACCGCAAAGACGCCGAAAAACATCCCCACGAAGAACGCAAAAGCTATATGGTTGACAAACCAAATTACCGCGTCGAGAACGTAAGGGTCTATCACAAAATAATAGAACGCACCGACGACCAGCCAAAAGAAAGAGAACAGCGGGCAGATTATACCCTGAATGTTGCCTTTTCTGTCCGAGTAGTCCCACAATTTGATTTTTAAGCCTTTAATAAAAATAAGACCCGCGACGTATTCGATAAGCGTCATCACTACGCCCATTATCAGAATGATTAATACGCTGTCAAGCCAATAATAGCCGGTGCTTATAGGTATCAAAGAGATTGCGAAGAGCCCCGCCACGCCGAAGCCGTAAAGGGGCAGACACGGACCGGTGAGAAAACCGGGATTTATCCATTTTTTCGCAGTGAAAAATCTTCTGAACAGGACTTCTATACACCAGCCGCTTACGCTGCCCACGAAAAACAGAAAAGCAGCGACAAGCAATACGTCAACTACGTTCATTTGTACTCCTTTCACTATTCTGCCGGAGGAAACTTAACGCTTTGCGGCGGTCATACGGGCAAGCGTGCGCTCCTTTCCGAGAATGTGCATTATTGTGCAGAGGTCGGGAGAATTTGACGTCCCCGTTACGGCGATACGCAAAATTTCCGCAACGTCCGAAACGTTACCCTTGTATTTGTCGGGGTTTGCCTTGTATTCGCTCATCTCGCCCGCAAAGCCGACTTTCGGAGCGATTGCCTTTACCTTTGCAAACCAAGCGGAATTGTCGTCTTCGGGGTTGTAGACGGATATGAACCCGTCGAGCACTTCGTTGACAACGTCGTTTTCAAATCTGAACGAATACGACGGCGCGAACGTGTCGTCGAAGAAATAATCCAGCAATCTTACGCCCTGTTCGGCACGCTCGATATCCTTCCTGCGCTTCTTGCCGCCGACGCCCATTATCAGGGACAGTATTTCGATCAGATAGTCCTTGTCGGCAAAATGACGCTTGTCAGACTCCGTGCCGAATTGCTCTACCCAGCCGTCAAGGAAATCGTAACACTGCCCGGCGGAAAGCTTGGAAATTTCCGTCCGGGAGACGTCGTTGAGTTTACCGAGGTCGAAGAGCGCGCCGCTTTTGCCCATTTTTTCGATTCTGAACTTGAACTCCCTGTAATCCTTGTCGGGATTTTTGAGCGACCATTCCTCAAAATCGGAATTGAGAATCGTCATAAGGTATTTGACAACCGCAACGGGATGATAGCCCGCCTTGGTGTAATAGTCGAGGGAAAGCTCGGGGTCCTTGCGCTTGGATAGTTTTCGCTTGGTTTCGCCGTCCATTTTCATAAGCGAGGACGTATGCGCGTAACGGGGAGGTCTGAAGCCGAGGACCTTGTGCAGCTCGAGATGAACGGGCAGGCTGGAGAGCCATTCCTCTCCGCGTATGACGAGCGTGGTGCGCATAAAATGATCGTCTATGACGTGCGCGAAGTGATACGTGGGGATGCCGTCGGATTTTAAAATTACGACGTCCTGGTCGTTTTCCGTTACGGTAACTTCGCCCTTTATCGCGTCGCGGAAAGTTATCTTGTTTTCCGTATTGCCCTGAGATTTCAAACGGATGACGTAGGGTTTGCCGTCCGCAAGATTTTTATATATCTGCTCCTCGGACAGGTTGCGGCACTTGGCGTATTCGCCGTAATAGCCGGTAATTTTTTTATTCGCGGTCTGCTCTTCGCGGACGGCGTTGAGTTCGTCCTCAGTGCAAAAACACGGGTAAGCCAGACCACGTTCTATAAGTCTTTTTGCGAAACTGCGGTAAATCTTCGCGCGACGGCGCTGATAGTAAGGTCCGTATGCGTTGAGCGGAGAATTAATTTCCGCGCCCTCGTCGAAGTCTATCCCGAAATATTTCAGCGAACGGATTACGCTTTCAACGGCGCCGTCCACCTTGCGCTTTTCATCGGTGTCCTCTATTCTCAGATAGAGAACGCCGCCTGTCGTGTGCGCCGCACGCTCGTCGGCGAGCGCGGAATACAGATTGCCGAGGTGTATAAAGCCCGTCGGCGAAGGGGCAAGCCGCGTTACCTCCGCTTTTGGCGCGCGTTCGCGTTCGGGGTAGATGTTCTCGTATTCCTCGGGGGGAATCAGATCGCCGTCCGGAATAAGAGCGGCGGCAAGTTTGATTAAGTCCATTTTTTTATCCTCTCTATACCTTTGCATTATTTTATGGTTCTTTGGACGGTAGTTTATTTTGAACGCCGCTTAGCTACCCATCTGAAAATGAACCAAAGAATTATCAGAATTTCGAACACCGACGCGACGATATATAAAAAGTATATCTTGTCAAATTCGGTGAAAGTCTTGACGAATATATGAAAGATGAGCACGAAAGTCCACAAAATAAGGGAACAGGCGATTGCGTTGGTCAGTCTGTTGCCCCATTTCGCGGAAAAGGTCGTAAGCACGACTGCGCTTACGAAAGGCGCAACGATATAGGTGAGATATGCGTACGCGGCGGTTGCAGGTATGAAATAGAAAATCATAAACACGACCGTTGCGATAAACCACACCAGCCCGACGGACAGCGCGGCGATAAGTATGCGCTTGGTGCCCGTATTGAGCTTTGGCTTGACTATCTTTTCGACGGTGGATGAAGTTATTATGTCGTCGACCGTGATATTATAAATCTGCGCGAGCTTTATGAGAACGCGCAAGTCGGGCATAGCCTCTCCCCGTTCCCATTTGGAAACGGCTTTATCCGAATAATTCAGCATCTCCGCAAGCTGCAACTGGGTAAGGTGCGCCTGCGTGCGGAGCTCGACTAAATTTTTGGCAATAGTCTCTTTTAATTCGTCCATATCGCTATTATAGCATAAAATATAGCGAAATTCAACTATTTACGGCAACTCTACTGTGAGTAGAGTATGAAATTTTTGCGGTAGAGTCGTAAAATTTAGCGGTTTACGCGGTTTTTAAAACCGTGGAGAACAAATCGGCGGAAGTAGGTTGTATTTTGGCGGATTTGTGTGATACTTTATTTACGGGAGCCGATAAGGCGGCTTCTTTCTATAACTTATCACAATAGAGCGAAATATAAACGCTTTTAGCTGATAATACAAGGAGTTGATTTAATGAATAATACGTTTGATATCTTTGTGGATTCTTCCGCAAATCTGTCCGACGAGATGATTGCGCGGACGGGAATTAAAGTTATTTCATACATCTGCACCGTAAACGGCAAAGACACGTTGTGTTACGAAGACGGAAAACCTTTTTCGCTTACGGCTAAGGAATATTACGAAAATATGATTGCAGGGGCGGAGGTCAAAACTTCGCTTATAGGCGAGGCAAGGATTACCGAAGCTATTACTCCCTCGTTCGAGAACGGCAGGGACGTTCTGTTCGTTACCATTTCTTCGGGTATAAGCGGAACGTACAACCAGGCGATACAGGCAAAGAAAGCTTTGCAGGAGCAGTTCCCCGAACGCAAGCTTTACGTTGTCGACGCCGCAAACGCCTCGCTCGGGCAGGGACTGCTTGCCGTGAAAGCGGCAAACCTCAGGGATATGGGCGAAAGCGCCGAAACCTGCGCAAAATGGATAGAGGATAACAGATACAAGATGAATTCTTACGTTACCGTAGGAGACCTGAAATATCTGAGAAAGGGCGGCAGAATTTCTGCTACGCTTGCCATTGCGGGCACGCTTTTAAACATTAAACCGCTATTGAGAGCTGACGGCGCCACCCCCGCTAAGCTTACGTTCTACGGAAAGGAGCGCGGCAGAAAGAAAGCGCTTGAAGCTTTGGCAAACGCCTTTTCCTCAAACGTCGTAAATCCCGAAAACCAGACCGTTGCGATTGCGCACTGCGATTGTACGGAGGATGCAAACAGGCTTGCCGAAATGATAAGAGAGCGCGGCGCAAGGGATATTGTTATCGAATACTACGATATGTGCACCGGTTCGCACGTGGGCCCCGGCACCGTTGCGTTGTTCTTTATGGGTAAGGACAGACGCACGGGCACGGCGGAAGCCGCAGAAACAGCTCCCCGCGGAAAGACGATATCACAGAAAATCTGAGTATTGAAATAATACGATATTAAAAGGCTTACACGCGTTGAGCGTGTAAGCCTTTTCGGTGCTTACCGCCGCAGCGCGCACACTGCGGCGGTAATGCCAATTAATTATTTACTATTTAATAGCGGCTCCTGCTCCAACCTTAGCGATAAGAACTGACTGACTGATAAATAAATCCGCCGCGGCGCTTTAAAAAAGCGCCGCGGTAGTTTGATAAGGATTTTTGCAATAATAAATGCCTGCCGTTATTCGCAAAAGCGAATTATGGCAGGCGTTATCAGAATAATTTGTCGTAGGCGAAAGCTTCCGACTTTTCTTTCAGAAGAAAATCAAGGAAGGCTTTACAGCCGTCCTCTATATCGCAAAACGCCCTTTCGAAATCGAGCGTATACCAGGGGTCGGCTACGTCCCTCGGGCGTTGCGTGAACGAACAGAGCTTGAAAATTTTCTCACTGTGAGCGCCGCCCGTGAGCAACAACAGATCGGACAAATTGCCCTCGTCCATTGCGATGATATAATCGTTGTTTATTATATCCTTCAACGAGATTTGCTTTGCCGTGTGCGAGCCGGGAATCCCGTGCTTTATCAGCGTGCGCTTTGCCGGCGGATATATCGGCGAACCTTCCTCGCACGAGGACGTGCCGTACGAGGTTATGCGGAAACTTGACGTAAGCTCCCTTTCCTTTACCATATTTTTGAAAATGAGTTCTGCCATCGGCGAACGGCAGATATTGCCGAGGCAGACAAATGCAACGTTAATCATCAGTCGCTTATTTTGAGCTTCTGCCAGGGGGTTCCGTCAGGAGTGTAGTTTTCAAGATAATCAAGCACTTCGTCCGCCGTCGTGAAATAGGAATACATTTCACTGCACTTGAAAGTAATGAACTTGCGCTCGGTTACGGTCTGCATAAACTTTTCCAAATCGTCATAATATCCGTTGATATTGAGTATAGCCATTGCTTTTTCGTGTCTGCCGAGCTGTTTCAGCGTCAGGGTCTCGAAGAACTCTTCGAACGTGCCTATACCGCCGGGGACGATAATGAACGCGTCCGCTTCGTCCTCCATTACCTGTTTACGCTTTGCCATATTTTCGGTATAGGTGAATTTGTCGCAGTCCTCATACAGCGCCTCTATATTTTCTTCCCTGAAAAATTCGGGAACGACGCCGTGAATATAGCCGCCGCCGCGCTTGACTCCGCGCGCCGCCGCGCCCATAAGTCCCGTTCGGCCCGCGCCGAAGATAAGCGAATGTCCGCGGTTTGCAAGTTTTTCACCGAGCTCCTCCACCGCCTTTATATAACTTTCATCTATATGCGCGCTTGCCGCGCCGAATATGCAGATTTTCATTTTTGCTCCGTAAAACTGTGATGTACTTTATCATTATATAATATTTTCGGGAAAATGTCAACTGCGGCACAATGACAGCCATAAAAAGCCGCGCTTTCAGGGCTCCCGAAAATGTTTTGCGAAGCAAAAGCTTTTAGAGAAAAAGAGCAACCTGCGTTTAAGGCGCGGCTTTCGCATTTATGCGGGAACCTGCAAACGGCGCAGAGTTGCGACGCGGTGGACGAGTAAGGCTTCGCCTTCGGTTCGTCTGGACTTTGCAAGTCCAGACGCCAACCAAAAAATCCGATGACGCTTTGCGCCTTCGGATTTTTTGGTGGACTTGTGCGGTTGAAATACGTACCGTCCACAAGGTGCGTATTTGCTTGTTTTGGTGGAACGGAAAGCGATAAAAACGCACGCCCTAATATACAAGGTAGATAGACGGGAATTTTATTGCGAGGTGGAATTACCGCTGTCGGACTATCCGTTATATGGTAAACAGTTAGTCGCAAGGGGTTAAAGGCTCAACCCCTTGCCCCTCGCAAATGGCTGTCATAGCGTTCTTATAGATACGCTTTGACAGCTTTTTTGCTTGTTCTTTGTCGAGTGGTAAATCTGCATATATATTTTTTCTTTCGTTACCAAAATAAATAATTGTTATGCCTAAAGGTATATTTTTCATTTTGATAACCTCATAATGGTTCAGCCTAACAGACTGTTTATTTTTTTGAACATTGTTTCAAAGCGATTTAGTGTTTCATCAGATAATATGATATTTGCTATATCCTTTGCCATATAATTCGCAGGTTTATAATGGTTAAAATCTTTGTTACCATTAAGCTCTTTTAACTGCCGCATTATAGGTCGGTCGGATTTTATGTCAGTGGTCTTAATACTTGTAGCAAAAGCATTATTGTAAAGCCTGATATATTCATCGTCAGTAAACATATCTTCAAAGTCAGCAAATTTATCACCTGTAAAATCATTAAAGAATAATATATTTTTCTCTTTTATAATCTTTTCAGCGACTAAATTATCGAGCCTACTCTTTGCTGACTGGTCAGAAAAAGTATCAAGCAAGCAAACCATATCTAATTCATTTCCACGAAGTAAAGAAACAAAAGTTGCTACTTTATCTGCCCCGCCAACTGGAACAATCGTTATATCTTCATTTAAGCCCTCTCTCTTTTTCTCTATTAACATATTTGAAATAAGGTTCAAATAAGTTAAATCTGCAATTCCTTCAACAAGTAAATTTTTCGGAGAAACAAATAAATTTTGTGCTAATGTATAACCTAAAGCAGCTTGTAGAGGAAATAATGTATTCGGGTCTTTTTCTTGCACGGAATCTGACACTTTTGTACCATCAGCTTGTTCAACCACCGTTCTGACCTTTGATAAGTTTTCCGATTCTATCATAAAAGGAGAGTGTGTTGTGTAAATAATTTGATACTCTTTCGACAGGTCATAAATAAACTTTAATAAGTCCTGTTGAGCCATAGCGTGTAAATTTAGTCCTGGCTCATCTAATAGCAATATATAAGTACTTTTTTTATCCTCTTGTATTTTTTTAAACCAAACTAGAAAAGAGAAAAACCAATTAAAGCCTTTGCTTCTATTTTTTAACGGCAGTGAAACACCACTACGAATGTTTTGTACTCGTATATCTAAAATGTGTTCAACAATTCTTTTATTATTGTAAGAATCTGTTTTTTCGACTTTATCTATATCAAAGTTAAT
>CAYLQK010000059.1:0-9283 GCA_964385865.1 uncultured Clostridia bacterium
GACAATAACGTCTGGATTGCCGCGGCAACAAGTTGCCTCGCAATGACGAAAGCGGACGCGACAAGTCGCGTCCGCTTTAAATATTTCAGGTTATACGGTTTCCACGTTGATGAGGTTGGAGTTACCGCTCTTGCCGTTGGGCGTTCCGCCCGTAAGCACTATCTTGTCGCCCTTGCTCACGATACCCGTATCCATAGCGGCGCGCTTTGCGTAGTGGAAAAGCACGTCTACGGAGTAGAATTCCTCGCTCATAACGGGAATAACGCCCCAGCTCAAAGCAAGTTTTCTGTATGCCCTTTCGTCCGTCGTCATACCTATTATATCGATAAGGGGACGGAATCTGGAAACGGTCCTCGCGGTGCCGCCCGTTCTCGTGCAGACGACTATGACTTTTGCGCCGATATCGCGCGCAAGCAGACAAGCGGAGTGGGACAACGCTTCCGAAAGTCTCGTTATCTTGTAATCGGAGTCCTTGATATATGCGATATAATTGGTGTTGTCCTCAGCCTGCTGGGCGATGCGCGCCATCGCCTTTACCGCCTCGACGGGGTATGCGCCCGCGGCTGTTTCGCCCGAAAGCATTATAGCCGAAGAGCCGTCGTATACCGCGTTTGCGACGTCTGAAATTTCGGCACGGGTGGGACGGGGCTGTTTTATCATAGATTCAAGCATTTCCGTGGCGGTAATGCTGCGCTTACCGCGGATACGGCATTTCTTGATTATCGTCTTCTGAATGCTCGGCAGTTCCTCAAACGGCACTTCAACGCCCAAATCGCCGCGCGCGACCATTATACCGTCGCTCACTTCGAGTATCTCGTCAAGATTATTTACGCCCGCGCGGTTCTCAATCTTTGCGATCAGCTCGATCTCCCCGTCGGGCGAGCCGCACATTCTAAGCCAGTTTCTCACGTCGATAAGGTCCTGCGCCTTCGACACGAACGAGCAAGCTATAAAATCTACGCCCTGTTCCACGCCGAACTTGATGTCGGCCTTATCCTGCTCGGAGAGATATACCATATCCAGCTCTTTATCGGGGAAGAACATACTCTTTCTGTTGGAAAGCTCGCCGCCGACAAGCGTCTTGCAGATGACGTCGGGTTTTTCAACCTTTACGACCTCGAAAACCATAAGCCCGTTATTGAGCAAGATTTTATCGCCGGGGAACATCTGCTCGCAGATGCCCTGGAAGGAGACTGACACCCTCGTTTTATCGCCTATGATATCGTCCGTCGTGAATATGAACGGATCGCCGTCTTTCAACGTGATTTTGCCATCGGCAAACGTCTTTATCCTGAATTCGGGTCCCTTAGTATCCAGCATAATGGGAAGGGGGACCTTCTTCCGCTCCCTGACTTTCTTTATCATAGCAATCTTCACGGCGTGTTCTTCGTGAGTGCCGTGCGAAAAGTTGAGCCGCGCAACGTTCATACCTGCGTCAATAAGGTCCGACAAAATGATTTCATTGTCGCTTGCGGGTCCCATAGTACATATAATTTTGGTCTTTTTCATTAAATATCTCCCCACTTAAATAACTTCATATATATTTTAAAATAAATTTACCGAAAAATCAATATATGTCGCCAAAATAGTTTATTATTTTTTTAAAACGTGCTAAAATGTACGTGATTTGAGTTAATTATACGGTCGCGGGTTGCGAGAGCAACGTGAGGAAAGTCCGAGCATCGCAGGGCAAGGGTGCCTGTTAACGGCAGGAGAAGGCGACTTCAAGGAAAGTGAACAGAAATATACCGCAACTTTATGTTGTAAGGTTGGAATGGCGAGGTAAGAGCTCACCGTCCCTTTGGTAACAAGGGGAGCCAATTAAACCCCACCCGATGCAAGATTGGGATAAAGGCTGACTTAAATGTCCGGGCTGCCCGTCCGCTTTTATCCGTTAATATCGCTAAAACTTACAGGCGACTGTAAGCGTAGATAGATGACCGTACACGACAGAACTCGGCTTACAGATTAATCTCAATTCGTTATGAGCGCCGCAGCGTAGATCCGCTGCGGCGCTTTCACACAGTAAATTATGATTTTTATTCCTCGCCCGAGGATTACGAATAACGCCCGTTGCACGGGGTATAACGCGCGGGATTTCAGACGATCACCATATGGCCGAAGCCCTTGCGGGTAACGTCCGCGCCGACTATGTGGTTATAGACGGCGTATTCGTAGCGGTCCTTTTCAAAGCATTGTTTAGCGGCGCCGCCAAGCCTTCCGTCTTCCGCGCCCGTTATCACCGGATAGACCGATTTTGAAAGCGCGGATAAGACGCCGTCGGCAGATTCTTTGCGAACTGCGAGCGTTTTGATATACAAATCTGCTTGTAAAAACCGCTCGCTGTCGTCCGCGTACAGTCCAAGCAAATTCGCGCACAGTATTCGCCTTATGCGCGAAGAGGAATAGCGCCTCGAAGTCGCCCTCTCTATTATTCTGTCAAACGGCTCGTTTTCAAGACTTTTCAGCTTATTTTCCAGCCCCTCGCCGCAACCGTAAATTTTTTTCAGCTTTGCGCCGTCCGCGGTGAAAAGACAGTGCCTTGCCATATTTTCATATTCGCTTGCGCCGTATGCGCTTTTTAAATCGCCGTAAACGTAGTCGGGTAGGTTGTCCGCGACCAAGGGATTGCCGAGATTGCGCCGTATCGCGCTTGCGGAGGAAAAATTATCCCTTAAAGCGCAATCATTGTATCCCGGGCCCTGCCGTTTTATCGGCAGTATACCGATATCCGCGCCGCTGCCGAGCAAGGCTCTGGCATATTCCGTTCCGAGTATGTTGTTCGGGTTTGAAACCAGCTCCCCGTCGCCGCCGCAGGCGGCAAACGCCGCGGCGTAACTTTTGATATAGCTTTCGCCCTGCGCCAATTTTTCGTTCAGTACTGTTTTAAATAACCCGCTCTCGTCGATAAGTATTTTAGCCGCGCCGAAAAAATCCCGCTCCGCGTTCTCGCAGCCGAATGCGAGCGTGGTGATATCGGGTACGGACGAAAGGATTTTTACCGCACCCTTGGCAAACACCTCGGCGGGCGACACGGCGAACGCCGCGGGCAGTTGAACGACCGCGTCCGCGCCGCCCCGTACCGCGTGCCCCGCACGTACGTACTTGTCCAGCACGCAGACGTCTCCCCTCTGCGTAAAACTGCCGCTCATTATGCACAGCACCGCGTCGCAGCCGGAAAGCTCCCTCGCCCGTTCCAATAGGTACTTATGCCCGTTATGAAATGGATTAAACTCACAAATTATTGCACAAATTTTCATTTTAAACTTTACAATCGCGAAAATATATTATATAATATTAAAGTACAAATTGTCCGATAAATCTATTATAAATCAAAAAATCGGATAAATAAAGTGATTTAAGGAGAAATGATATGTCGATACTTGATAAAATCAAGAAAACAGGCGCAGAACTTGCGGACGCACTTTCAGGCACCCCCGGTCTGCTCAGAGAAATCAAAGAAAAAGCCGCGGCGCGCAACAAGACGATAGTCCTGTGCGAGGGCGAGGATAAGCGTGTTATCGAAGCCGCAGCCAAAATTACCAAAGAGGGCATCGCGAAGATAGTCCTTATCGGCAATGAAGAAGAGTGCAAGAAGGTCGCGCCCGACGTAGACCTCACGGGAATTACTCTCATCGATCCCCTCACCTCGGACAAGACCGAAACTTACGCCAATATCCTCTATGAAGCGAGAAAGGCGAAGGGTATGACCGAAGAACAGGCTAAGGAACAGGCTAAGGACAGGACGATGTTCGGCGCGCTTATGCTCAAGGCGGGCGACGTCGACGGTTACGTCTCGGGCGCGTGCCATTCCACGGCTAACACTCTCCGTCCCGGACTTCAGGTCGTAAAGACCGCGCCCGGCATAAAGACCGTCTCCAGCTGTTTCATAATGATAGCTCCCGACAAGAACAACCCCTACAATCCCGACGGAGTTGCCGTATTTGCGGACTGCGCTATAAATATAGAACCCGACGCCGAACAGCTTGCGGATATCGCGATTTCATCGGCGCTTACCGCTAAGAACATCGCCGGTATCGACCCCAAAGTCGCAATGCTCTCGTTCTCCACAAAGGGAAGCGGCAACGACGACAAGTTCTTCAAATCCGTACCCAAAGTACAGGAAGCGACCAAAATCGCCAAGGAGAAGAATCCTTTCCTCGATATCGACGGCGAATTCCAGTTCGACGCGGCTGTCGCGCCCGAAGTCGGCGAACTCAAGGCTCCCGGCTCGAAAGTCGCGGGACACGCAAACGTGTTCGTATTCCCCAACATCAACGCAGGCAATATAGGTTATAAGATAGCTCAGCGCTACGGCGGATATATGGCTATCGGACCCGTATGCCAGGGCTTCGCTAAGCCCCTCAACGACCTCTCGCGCGGCTGCAACGTGGAAGATATCGTCGCAACGGTTGCCGTTACCGCATTGCAGGCGGATTAATCCGAATGGAGAAAGACAATGAAAATTCTTGTAGTTAACGCAGGCAGTTCATCACTCAAATATCAGCTCATCGATATGGAAACCGAACAGGTTCTCGCAAAGGGAAACTGTGAAAGAATAGGAATAGCGGGCTCGGTGCTCAAAGCAAAGGGCAACGGCGGCGAAAAGGTGTACGAGCAGGATATGCCCAACCACAAAGTCGCCATAGAACTCGTTCTGGGCGCTCTCCGCGACGAAGAAATAGGCGTAATCAAGTCTATGGACGAGATAGACGCGGTAGGACACAGGGTCGTAGCGAGCGGAGAATACTTCAAGAAGACCACTTTAGTAACCCCCGAGGTTTTAAAGACTTTGGAAGAGAAGACTTTCGAGCTTGCTCCCCTGCACAACCCCGCGGCGGCTACGGGTCTGCGCGCCTGCATAGAAGTTATGCCGGGAACGCCTATGGCGCTCGTGTTCGACACTTCTTTCCACGCAACTATGCCCGAAAAGGCATATCTTTACGGCATTCCGTACGAAGATTATAAAGAATACGGCATAAGAAAGTACGGCGCGCACGGCACAAGCCACAAGTTCGTTTCCGCGGAAGCGGCTAAATATCTCGGCAAAAAGCCCGAAGAACTCAAAATCGTAACCTGCCACCTCGGCAACGGCTCGTCGATAACGGCGGTCGACGGCGGGAAGTGCGTAGATACTTCTATGGGCTTCACCCCTCTCGCAGGCGTGATTATGGGCACGCGTTCGGGCGACATCGACGCGTCCGCGGTTGAGTTCCTCGCAAGGAAGAAGGGACTTTCCCACGCCGACGTCATAACCTACCTCAACAAGAAGAGCGGCGTTGCGGGAATTTCGGGCGTTTCGAGCGACTTCAGAGATCTGATCGCAGGCGCGGAATCGGGCAACGAGAGATGCGCGCTTGCGCTCGATATGTTCGCATACCATACCAAGAGATACGTCGGCGCATATGCGGCGGCGATGGGCGGGCTCGACTGCATAGTCTTCACCGCAGGTATAGGCGAAAATACGCCCACCGTCCGCGCGGGAGTGTGCGAGGGACTCGAATTCCTCGGCGTCAAGCTCTGTGCTAAGGCAAACGCGGGCAAGAACGACGGCTCTATCCGTGAAATTTCCGCTAAGGATTCAAGGGTAAAAGTTCTCGTCATTCCCACCAATGAAGAGCTCGTTATAGCAAGGGAAACAGCCGAACTTTTGTAAAAATTTCTTTTGCGCCGCATTAAAATGAGTTGACAAAGGTTTTTCCCTATACTATAATCTTATAGTCAGCTTTCGGTATGAAGATAGAAGTCAAAAAGTTAAACGCTATTAAAAAGTATTCCGGCGAATTCGGGTTCGAGCAGGAGCCTTCCGCGGATATGTGCCTCGTTCCGCTATGCAGAATAGACGGCAAGGTGCGCGTCAAAGGTACTTACGAGATTTACGAAGACGACAGCGTCGGCGTGGATTTCAGCGTCGGTTACCGTTTAACGGGGCAGTGTTCCTATTGCCTTAAAGAAGCTTCCAAAGAAATCGAGCAATCGTTCGAAATTCTCTTCGTACCCGAAGACGACCCCGAAAATTATTCATACGACGGAATATCGATAGATCTGACGACCGCCGTTAACGAAGCAATACTTTTCAGTCAGCCGAAGATTATTCTTTGCAGGGACGACTGTACGGGTATTGACGTAAACAATAAGTAAAGAGAGGAGTAATAAAGATGGCAGTACCCAAGGGAAAACAGTCGAAAAGCAGAACTAACAGCAGGTTTGCTAACTACAAGGCTACGGCCCCCACGCTTGTGGAGTGTCCCCATTGTCATACGCTGATGCAGGCGCACAAAGTTTGCAGAAGTTGCGGCTACTACGACAAGGTCGAGGTAGTTTCCAAGGACGCTAAGAAAGATTAACTACTCGGCGGACTGCCTTATCGGCAGTCCGCATTTTTTATCTTCGCTGTCGGCGCGTTGCGGACGGTCCGCGCGACGGAAAAAGTTTAAGAATATAAAAAGGTGGAAATAAAGAAATGAAACATACGGACATAAACGAACTTTTCACGGTTTCCGAAAAGTACGTAAATCAAAGCGTTACGGTCTGCGGCTGGGTCAGGACCTGGCGCGACTCAAAGAGCATTGCCTTTATCGAACTCAACGACGGCACTTGTTTTAAGAATCTTCAGCTCATATTCGAAAAAGATTCTCTCTCCGAAGACGAAATCAAGCCCGCGCTCGTCGTCGGCAGTGCGCTCAAGGTTACGGGAACGTTTATTCCGTCGGAGCGTAACGGCTTCGAGCTTTCCGTCAAATCGGTAGAAGTCCTCGGGGTATGCCCTTCGGACTATCCCCTGCAGAAAAAGCACCACACGCTCGAGTTCTTGCGCACAATTCCCCATCTGAGACCGCGCACGAAGTATTTCGAAGCGGTGTTCGCCGTAAGGAGCAGGCTCTCTTTCGCCATACACAAATATTTCAATGCGAACGGCTATAAATACGTGCACACGCCGATAATCACTGGCAGCGACTGCGAGGGCGCGGGCGAAATGTTCCGCGTAACTACTCATCCCTGGAACGCCGCGTATAAGTCCGAGCAGGAATATTTTGCGGACGACTTCTTCGGCGCAAAGGCGGGTCTCACCGTTTCGGGTCAGCTTGAAGGTGAAGTCGCTGCGCTCGGTTTGGGCAGAATTTACACCTTCGGACCCACTTTCCGCGCCGAACACAGCAATACCACGCGCCACGCCGCCGAATTCTGGCAGGTCGAGCCCGAGGTATGCTTTGCCGATCTTCACGATATAATAGAGATCGCCGAGGACTTCATAAAGTCCATTATACGCGACGTTGTTCAAACCTGCACGGATGAGCTTGCCTACTTCGACCAAAGAATAGAAAAGGGGCTTTTGGATAAGTTGAACCACGTTCTTTCGAGCGAGTTCGGCAAAATCACTTACACCGAAGCCGTCGAAGTGCTGAAAAAGTCGGGCAAGGAGTTCAAGTTTCCCGTCGAATGGGGCTGTGATTTACAGACCGAACACGAGAGATATCTGACTGAAGAATATTTCAAAAAACCCGTGTTTGTTACCGATTATCCCGCAGATATAAAATCATTCTATATGAAGCAGAATCCCGACGGCAAGACCGTCGCCGCAACCGACCTGCTCGTGCCCGGCATAGGCGAAATCATAGGTTGCAGCGAGAGGGAGGCGGACTACGAAAAGCTTAAAGCCGCAATGTTAAAGCGCAATATGCCGCTCGAGTCCTATTCCGAGTATCTCGACACCCGAAAGTACGGCAGCGTGCCGCACAGCGGTTTCGGGCTCGGTCTTGAACGTATCCTTATGTATATAACGGGCGTACAGAACATCCGCGACGCCCTTCTCTATCCCAGGACGGTAGGAAGTCTGTAAACCGTCGAAGATTGCTTATTTTCGGCACAAAAGAGCTATAATTTCGGCTTGATAGCGTATGCAAAACAGAATATGTGTAATATTTACGGGCGGAACCATCGGTTCGCGCACGTGCGGCGGAGTAGTGGATTTAAAACAGGAGAGCCGCAGCCTTTTAATCGAACAGTACAGGCGCCGATTTAATGACGCCGTTGAATTTGACGAGCTTCGCCCTTTGAACATTCTCAGCGAAAACGTTCAGCCGTCCGACATTAAAAAAATGGCGGATTGCGTGCGCGGAGTGGACAAGACGGAGTACGACGGAATCATCATAACCCACGGCACGGACACGCTTTGCTTTACGGCTAACCTGTTCAGTCAGATTTTCTGCGATATAAGCATACCGGTAGTGTTTGTTTCCGCGCTTTATCCCCTCGACGACGAAAGAAGCAGGGGCGTGGAAAATTTCGCGGGCGCGGTTACTTTTATCCGCAGCGTAGACTACGGGGGCATTTTCGTAAGCTTTCAGAACTACGGCGAAAATTGCAAGATACATCTTGCAAGCAGGCTGATCGCGGCAACACAGATAAGCGGCGAGTACGAAAGTATTTTAAAGGTGCATTACGGTGAGATCGCCGACGGTAAATTCGTGTATAACAAACACCCGAACAACCCCGCCGAGAGCGATCTTCGCGCGGCACGCAGACCCTGCGCCTCGCAAAATCTGTGTACCGATATGGTAACGATACAGGCCCACGCCCTCTTGAACTTCGACTTTTACCGCTTTACGGAAATCAGGCCAAAGGCGGTAATGGTTCAGTTGTACCACAGCGGAACGGTCTGTACGGAGGGGAAAGAGGCAAACTTCAAAAATTTTCTCGCCTACTGTAAAAAACTCGGCGTAGAGGTGGTAATCTCTTCCGTCGACAGTCAGGCGCGGACGTACGAAAGCGCGCTCGGGCTGACTGATATGTGTACGGCGGCGTACGACATCAGTTTCGAAATGGCGACCGTAAAGGTGCTGCTTGCGCTCGGCTCGGGCATAAGCATAAAGGAAGAGTTGCAGCAAAATTATTTCTTTGAAAAACTGCGTTAACAATAATCCCCGTGCATAGCACGGGGAATTTCATTTTCGGGCAATCAGCCCTTATTATTACTGTCGGCGCGCAAGTGCGCAGTCATACCTCTTTCGTCATTGCGAGGCAATTTATTGCCGCGGCAATCCAGACGTTATCGTCTTTGTATAGCCGTGTTTTCTGGATTGCTTCGTCGCTTCGCTCCTCGCAATGACGGATGACGGCGCATAGCCACGTGTGTCATTCTGACGCTTGCGGAAGAATCCCATAGTGAAGAATCCCGCACATAGCGCGTTCACGAGATCCTTCGCTTTGCTCAGGATGACAAGGGTGTGTCATTCTGACCATTCCTGTCATTGCTCTCTTTCGTCATTGCGAGGCAACTTGT
>CAYLQK010000060.1:0-9111 GCA_964385865.1 uncultured Clostridia bacterium
CCCTTGTATATGCTGTCTGAAGGTATCTCTCCGCGCACGCAGGTCAGGGGGTAGACGGTGGAATTTTTGCCGACGACCGCGCCCGGGCACAGGACGCTGTTGCAACCCAATTCGGCAAAGTCGCCTATCATTGCGCCGAGTTTTTTGAGGGGAGTCTGAAAATTTTCGCCGCCGTAAGAGACCCGCACGGGCGATTTGTCCGACTTTACGTTGGATATCACCGCGCCCGCGCCCATATGGGCTTTAAAGCCGAGAATACTGTCCCCGACGTAATTGAAGTGCGGTACCTGCACGCCGTCGGAGAGTATCGCGTTCTTCAGCTCGACCGAGTTGCCGACGACGCAGTTTTCGCCGACGAGCGCCGAGCCGCGCACATATGCGCCCCGACGCACCTGCGTTCCCGCACAGACGACGCACGGCGGCAACAGCACGGCGGACGGCGAAACGTATGCGCTTTTATGCACCCATACGCCATCGGCGATACGCAAAAATTCCTCTCCGTCAAGCCCTTCCCCTACGGCGTATATGAAGCCGTTCAGCCCGGCGAGCGCTTCCCACGGGCGCGGAAAATTTTGCAGTAACCGCGCGGCAAAAGTGTGTTCAAGCGAGAATAATCCCGTCGTGATATTCATATTCAAACCTCCATCCGTCCCGAAAACCGTACCGGGCACGATAAATTGTATAATTATGTATATTTATGCAAGAGAGGCGTTTTTAGTTGACAACCTTTACGTTTTAATTTAAAATAATGTGAAAACTCTATTATATAATAAAAAATCGAGGAGTAAAATATGAAATTGAAAGGTGCGGATATCCTCATCAACTGCCTGCTTGAACAGGGCGTTGACACAATATTCGGTTACCCAGGCGGAACGGTGCTTGACATCTACGACGCCCTTTACAGAAACGGACGTATCAACCATATCCTGACCGCGCACGAACAGGGAGCCGCGCACGCGGCGGACGGCTATGCGCGGGTTACCGGAAAGGTCGGCGTATGCTTCGCCACTTCGGGTCCAGGAGCGACTAACCTCGTTACGGGTATCGCGACGGCGTATATGGATTCGATTCCTATTGTGGCGGTAACGGGAAACGTGGGCATCAACCTTCTCGGCAGAGATTCCTTTCAGGAGATCGACATTAGCGGAATAACCATTCCCATTACCAAACACAACTTTATCGTCAAGGACGTAAGGGAACTTGCGGATACGGTGAGAAAGGCATTCCGCATCGCGGACAGCGGCAGAAAGGGTCCCGTTCTTATAGATATACTTAAAAACGTTCAGGTAGACGAGTGCGAATACGAGCCCGCAACGCCCGAAAAGTACTCGCCCTTCAAAGTTGCGCCCGAAAAGCTTGAAAGAGTCGTCGAGGCGTTGAAGGCGAGCAAAAAGCCCGTGATAGTGGCAGGCGGCGGCGTTATCGCCTCGGACGCGGCGCCTCTCGTATACGAGCTCGCCAAAAAGCTCGACTGCCCCGTAACGTATACGCTTATGGGCAAGGGCTGTATTCCCGAAAACGACCCGCTCTGCCTCGGAATGATCGGTATGCACGGAACGATAACGTCCGCAAAGACGTTCATCGCGGCGGACACGGTCGTTGCGCTGGGCACGCGCTTTTCGGACAGGGTCGCTTTAAACCGCGACAAGTTTGCGGCTGCAAAGACTGTAATTCACGTGGACATAGACAACGCGGAGATAAACAAGAACGTAACCTCCACTATATCCGTTATGGCGGACGTCGGAGAAACGCTTAAAACCCTTATCCCCCTGCTTGACAGGACGAAGAGAGAGGATTGGCTTGCCGAAATCGGCGCCTTTGCGAAAGAAAACGAGCAGAAGACGGATCTCTCGGGGCTTGCCCATAAGATAATCAGGGCGGCAAGCAGGCTTGCACCCGCGGACGCGACGCTGGTAACCGACGTCGGTCAGCATCAGATGTGGGCGGCACAGCATTTTGCGGTAAATTCGCCGCGCCGTTTCTGTTCCTCGGGCGGACTCGGCACGATGGGCTACGGAATGGGCGCCGCGATAGGCGCGGCGTTCGGTTCTAAGAAATTGAGCCTGCTGATAACGGGCGACGGGTGCTTTGCGATGAATCTTAACGAGCTTACTACCGCCGTAACCTACAACGTTCCCCTCGTCGTGCTGCTGATGGACAACCGCGTCCTCGGTATGGTCAGACAGTGGCAGAAAATTTTCTACGGCAGAAGATTTTCACAGACCACCCTCAACAGAAATATAGATTACGTAAAGTTTGCGGAAAGCTTCGGCGCGAAGGGCGTTGCGATAGAGAATGAAAACGAGATCGAAAGCGTCTTGAAGGACGCGTTCTCATTTGCCTCCGAAAAAAATATACCCGTCGTCGTGGATTGCAGAATCTCTTCGGACGAGAACGTTCTGCCGATGATAAAGCCGGGTATGACTTACGACACACAGCTTGAGAAAATGGAGGAAAACTGATATGGGCGAGATAAAAAAATATACGATAGGCGCGCTCGTTTCGAATAAGAGCGGCGTTTTGACGAGAGTTTCGGGACTGTTCACCCGCAGGGGCTACAATATAGAGAGCCTCAGCGTCTGCGCGACGGAGGACCCCGAAATTTCGCGTATGACGATAATACTCAACGGCGACGAATACCTCTTATACCAGATGATAAAGCAAATGGATAAGCTTGAGGACGTAAAGAAAATAGGCTGCGCGGACGAACTGGACTGCGTTTACCGCGACCTTGCGCTCATAAAGGTTTCCGCGCCCCACGATAAGAGACGGGAAATTGTGGAGGTTACCGAAATTTACAAGGCTAAAATCGTAGACCTCTCCCCCGATACACTCATCATAGAGATAACGGGCGATCCCTCGAAGCTCGACGCGTTCGTGAAGGTCATCGAGCCCTACGGCATACTCGAATTACAGCGCACCGGCGTAACGGTGCTTGCCCGCGGAACGCATACTTTGAAGGACAGGGATTGCTACGGCGACCACGTGAATTAACGCTTGCGGCGGTAAACCGTCGGGGGTTGCGCCCCGACGGGCGGATTGTCCGCGTGAGGAGAATTTTATGAATAACGTATTTTCAAACGGAACGGATATGAGTTCGCAGCGTTCGCTTTTAAGGGCGCTGGGTTGGACTGACGAAGAAATTGCTAAGCCCCTCGTCGGCATAATCTGCGCGCAGAGCGAGATTATTCCAGGGCATATGAACCTTGACAAGATAGCGAAAGCGGCTGCCGAAGGAGTAATCGCGGCGGGCGGTAAGCCCGTCATCGTGCCCTCGATAGGCGTTTGCGACGGTATCGCGATGGGACACGGCGGTATGCGCTACTCCCTCCCTTCGCGCGAGATTATCGCAGACAGCGCAGAGATACTAATCCGCGCCCACGCGTTTCAGGCGGCGGTATTTATCGGCAACTGCGACAAGATAATTCCCGGTATGCTTATGGCGGCGGCAAGGGTCGATATCCCCTCGATATTCGTCTCGGGCGGCCCGATGCTTGCCGGACACGTTCACGGCAAAAAGACCTCACTTTCCACTATGTTCGAGGAGGTCGGCGCATACAACGCAGGTATCATAGACGACAAGACGCTGAAAGATTTCGAATGCAACGCCTGCCCTACCTGCGGATCGTGTTCGGGGATGTTCACGGCAAACAGTCTGAACTGCCTTTGCGAGGCGTTGGGTATGGCTTTGCCCGGAAACGGCACTATTCCGGCAGTCTACTCGCAGAGACTTGCGCTTGCAAAGAGAACGGGCGCGGCGGTTATGAACCTGCTTGAAAAAAATATCCGTCCTTCCGACATTATGACTGCGGCGGCGTTCAAGAACGCCGAAACCGTGGATATGGCGATAGGCGCCTCCACCAACACCGTCCTGCACCTGCTCGCAATTGCAGGCGAGGCGGGCGTGGACAGCGTTTCCATCGACATAATGAACGAAATTTCGGAGCATACGCCCAATTTGTGCAGACTTGCGCCGGCGGGCGAGCATTATATAGAGGAACTCAACGAGGCGGGCGGTATTTCCGCTGTAATGAAAGAACTTTACGACGCAGGTCTTCTGAACGGCGACGTGATGACCGCGGGCGGAATCACATTGAAAGAGGTGATAAAGAACGCCGTCAACCTTGACAACGAGATAATCAGACCCGTTTCCGCGCCTTACTCGGCACAGGGAGGGCTAACTATCTTAAAGGGCAACCTCGCCGCCGAGGGCAGCGTGGTTAAAAAATCCGCGGTGGACCCCAAAATGTACCGCCATTCCGGTCCCGCAAAGTGCTTTGACAGCGAGGAAGCGGCTATGACCGCCATCTCTTCGGGCAAGATAGTAAAAGGCGACGTAGTAGTTATCCGCTACGAGGGACCCAAGGGCGGACCCGGAATGCGCGAGATGCTTACCCCTACTTCCGCAATCGTAGGCGCGGGGTTAGGCGCGGACGTTGCGCTGATCACGGACGGAAGATTTTCCGGCGCGACGCGCGGCGCGGCGATAGGACACGTCTGTCCCGAAGCGGCGGCAGGCGGCGTTATAGGAATAGTTAAAGACGGCGATATCATAGAGATAGATATACCCAATTGCGAAATCAACCTGCGCGTTCCGCAGGAAGAAATAGACGAAAGGCTGAAAAATTTCAAGCCCGTACTGAAGGAGGCTGACGGATATCTCTCAAGATACCGCCAATACGTAACTTCGGCGGCGCGCGGCGCAGTCTGGAAAAAATAGGCGCAAATTTTGCGCGCATAGCCTTAAAAAGGCACTCTACAGTGCGACCGGCGCCGCACGTTTTACGGTGATTATGAAAGACAGAAAACACACGATATTCAATATATCAGACAACGTCGCCAGGATAGACTGCAATATAGTCAGCGGCGACGTGATAATAGTCGGAAGCGCTTCCGCCCCGTTCACAGCGAAAAAGACGCGCCGCTGCCGCCTGAAAATCAGCGAGAGCGACGGCGTTCTCAAAATAAGGCAGTCGAAAGCCCCTCTGTTCCGCAGGGCTTCGATAACGATAACGGTCCCCGCTTACTGCGTCCCCGACGTCAGCATAAAGACGGCGCAGGGCAGAATCAATTTCACCGACGGGTCTTACGGAAACCTGGATATAACTTCCGGCGACGCGGACGTGATAATCTGCCGCTCTTCCTTTGAAAACTGCAATATAAAGTGCGGGCGGCTTAAATTATACGGCAAACATCTTTCGGTCAACGGCTCGTTTGACGGCGTTGCCGAAGAGGGCGGAATGCTTATGGATAACGCCGCTTGCGGCAAACTCGGACTGAAATACAAGAGCGGCGATATGGGTTTTTCCCGACTCGATTGCCCCGATTCACTGCTCGCAATAGAGCGCGGCAACCTCAACGCGATACTCAATGGCTCGGCAAGCGACTATACGCTTAACCTTATGTCCAAAAACGGAACCTGTAACCGCGGCAGCGTTTACGGCGGAGAGAAAGCGTTTAAGGCATACTGCGGGTACGGCAATCTGGTCGTGGATTTTACTGAAAAAGACAAGGAGGTCGCATATTATGGGAATGACGATGTCGCAGAAGATTCTCGCGTCGCACGCGGGTCTTAAAGAGGTCAAAGCTGGACAGCTTATCAACGCAAAGCTCGATCTCGTGCTCGCAAACGATATTACGGGCCCCGTCGCCATCAAGGAGTTCGAAAAGGCGGGCGTCGAAAGGGTTGCCGACAGCGGTAAAATCGCGCTGGTTATGGACCATTTTGCGCCCAACAAGGACATAAAGAGCGCGCAGCAATGCAAAATCTGCCGCGAGTTCGCCGCCGAACAGGGCATAGACAACTTTTACGACGTAGGCAAAATGGGTATTGAGCACGCACTTCTCCCCGAACAGGGACTTGTGGGCGCGGGCGACCTCGTCATAGGCGCGGACAGCCATACCTGTACTTACGGCGCGCTGGGCGCGTTTTCCACGGGCGTCGGCTCGACGGATATGTGCGCAGGTATGATGAGCGGCGAATGCTGGTTCAAAGTGCCCCCCGCAATCAAGTTCGTACTGAAGGGAAAGCCGTCCAAGTACATATGCGGCAAGGACGTGATTTTGCATATAATCGGGCTGATCGGCGTGGACGGCGCGTTGTATAAGTCGATGGAATTTTGCGGCGACGGCGTTAGACATCTGACCATAGACGACAGATTCACTATCTGCAATATGGCTATCGAGGCAGGCGCGAAAAACGGCATTTTCCCCGTTGACGCGGTTACGCTGGAATATATGCGCGGAAGGTTCAGACGGGAAGCTAAGATTTTTACGGCGGACGACGACGCGGAATACGAGCGAATTATAGAAATCGACTTATCCTCGCTGAAACACACCGTTTCCTTCCCCCATCTGCCCGAAAACGCAAAGACGCCCGACGAGTGGGGCGATATTAAGATAGATCAGGTGGTAATCGGTTCCTGCACTAACGGACGCATCTCCGATCTAAGACAGGCTGCGGAGATACTCAAAGGCAGAAAGGTCGCTAAAAACGTGCGCGCGATAGTCATACCCGCCACTAACGAAATCTACCTGCAAGCCGTTCACGAGGGGCTTGTCGATATATTCATCAACGCGGGCGCGATAGTGTCCACCCCCACCTGCGGACCGTGCCTCGGCGGATATATGGGTATCCTCGCCGAGAACGAACGCGCGGTTTCCACCACAAACAGGAATTTCGTGGGCAGAATGGGGCACGTTTCAAGCGAAGTATACCTCGCCTCGCCCTACGTTGCGGCGGCTTCGGCTGTTGCAGGCAGGCTTGCAAGCCCCGAGGAGATATTATGAAAGTAAAAGGTAAGGTTTTTATTTACGGCAACGACGTCGATACCGACGTCATTATACCCGCAAGATATCTTAATACCACTTCCGAGGCTGAGCTTGCCTCCCACTGTATGGAGGATATCGACCCCGAATTCGTAAAGAAAGTTCAGGACGGCGATATAATCGTGGCAGGCGACAACTTCGGTTGCGGTTCTTCGCGCGAGCACGCGCCCATCGCTATCAAGGCGAGCGGTGTTTCGCTCGTGATAGCCAATTCCTTTGCGAGAATATTTTACCGCAATTCCATAAACATCGGGCTGCCCATTCTCGAATGCCCCGCGGCGGTTGCGGCTATCAGGGCGGGCGACATCGTCAGTTGCGAGCTTTCTAAAGGAATTATCCGCGACGAAACCTCAGGCAAGGAGTTCAAAGCGGAGCCTTTCCCCGATTTCATACAGAAAATCATAGCGGACGGCGGGCTCATAAAACATTTGGCGAAAAATTAGTGCAGACGGCTTGCGGCCCGGCATTTCGAGTTTAAACGAAATTAAAGGAGAATTATTTATGACGTACAATATTACCGTTCTCGACGGGGACGGAATAGGTCCCGAAATTTGCGCCGGAGCGATAAAGGTCCTTGAAAAAGTCGGCGAGAAATTTTCGCACACGTTCAAATTTACGCATCTGCCGATAGGCGGTTGCGCGATAGACGAGTGCGGCACTCCGCTCCCCGAACACACCGTAAAGGGCTGTCTTGAAAGCGACAGCGTGCTTTTGGGCGCTGTCGGCGGCTATAAATGGGACAACCTTTCGGGCGACAAGAGACCCGAAAAGGGGCTTTTGGGTATACGCAAAGCTATGGGACTCTATTCGAATATACGCCCCGCTAAACTTTGGCCGAGCCTGGCAAACGCCTCCCCCCTCAAGCACGAGCTTGTAAAGGACGGCGTGGAGATAATAATAGTGCGCGAGCTCATCGGCGGTATCTACTTCGGCGAAAGACGGCGCGGGGTGAACGGGGACGGCGCGGAATATGCCTCCGACCTCGAAGAATACTCCGTACCCGAAATCGAGCGGATAACGAAAATAGCCTGCGAGCTTGCTATGAAACGCACGAAGAAGCTGGTTTCCGTGGACAAGGCAAACGTGCTGGAATGTTCCCGGCTTTGGAGAAAGACCGTGCACGAGTACTGCGGGAAGAATTATCCCGAAATAGAGGTGCGCGACGTGCTTGTGGACAATATGGCGATGCAGATCGTCAAGGATCCTGCGCAATTCGACGTAGTGGTAACCTCCAATCTCTTCGGCGACATACTCTCGGACGAGGCGGCGCAGGTTACGGGTTCTATCGGAATGCTTGCCTCCTCCTCCCTCGGCGACTCAACCTGCGGACTCTACGAGCCGATACACGGTTCCGCACCCGACATTGCGGGGCTTGACGTCGCCAACCCCATTGCCGCTATCCTTGCGGCGGCAATGATGCTGAGGGACAGTTTCAATCTCCCCGAAGAGTACGCGGCGATAGAGAGCGCGATACAACGCGTTCTCGACGAGAATTACCGCACCGCAGACATTATGGAGGAGGGCAAAATCAAGGTGAGCGGCAGCAAAATGGCGCAGCTCATCGCCGACAGAATATGATTGAGGAAAACGTTAAAAAACTGCTTGCCGATATACCGGAAAAAAACGCGTTCGGCGAGACGGTTACGATAGTAGCGGCCGTTAAATTGCAGACCGTAGAGGCGATAAACCGCGCGGTTGCGGCAGGCATAACCGATATCGGCGACAACCACGTACAGGAATTTCGGGACAAGTACGAATTTATCGAGGGCTCGCCGAGGCGCCATTTTATAGGGCACTTGCAGACGAACAAGATAAAGTATCTACTCGGCAAAGTGGATTTGTACCATTCGGTGGACAGAATGAACCTTGCCGAGGAGCTTTCAAGGCGCGGCGCGAACGCCGGCGTAACTTCCGACGTACTATTGCAGATTAATATAGGCAACGAGGAGACTAAGGGCGGATTCGATTACGCCGAAGCCGAAAGAGCCTATGCGGAAGTAAAAAATCTGCCGGCGTTGAAAATAAGAGGGCTTATGGCGATGCTCCCCGTCTCGGACGACGAGGCCGTTCTCTCATACCACGCCCGACGTATGAGAAAGCTGTTCGACAGGCTCAAAGAGACGGATAAAGATATCGAGTATCTGTCTATGGGAATGAGCGGCGACTGGCGTATCTGCGTGGACGCGGGAAGCAATATGATACGTATAGGCACATATATATTCGGCAGACGCGGAGTATAGAAAACTCCTTTCGTATTTTACCTGCGGCGCAACGTGAGAGCGG
>CAYLQK010000061.1:0-5276 GCA_964385865.1 uncultured Clostridia bacterium
GGTGAGTAATTGCGCACGCCCTCGGCTTCCCCCTTATTAAGGGGGAAGCTGTCCGCTGCGCGGACTGATGGGGGTTGTTTCCGTTACAACCTACCATAAGCAGACCGCGAGGGGATTATCCCGGCATACTGCCCCGAAACGACGCGTCTCAATTTGCATACAAATTATTTTGCGTTCATCGGGCAAGCCTCTTTTGAACCCCGCGTCGTGCCGCTGCGCAAGCAGACTATCGCGTGGTTTTCGTTTACACATTAAAAAACACCGCCGCCCGCGGTGTTTTTTAACTCAAAAAGTTTGACATTTTACACGATTCTATTTATAATAAACAGAGCAAAAACAAACGTTTGCCGTAAATTGACGTGCGGACGGTTGCGGACGGGAATTACGGGAAATAATAAAAAATGCAATTTAAATTACACTCAAAATTCGATCCGACGGGAGACCAGCCGCAGGCTATACGGAGCCTGACCGAGGGGGTGCTGGACGGCATACGCACGCAGGTGTTGGTGGGCGTTACGGGCAGCGGCAAGACGTTCACTATGGCAAACGTCATAAAGAACGTCAACCGTCCCACGCTCGTCATCGCCCATAACAAGACGCTTGCGGCGCAGCTTTGCAACGAGTTCAAAGAATTCTTCCCCGAAAACCGTGTGGAGTATTTCGTCTCCTATTACGACTATTATCAGCCCGAAAGCTATATCCCTTCGACGGATACCTATATCGAAAAGGATATGAGCTTAAACGACGAAATAGATAAGCTGCGCAACTCTGCGACGAGCTCTCTCGGCGAGAGGGAGGACGTAATCGTCGTGGCTTCGGTAAGCTGTATATACGGTTTGGGCGCCCCCGAAGAATATTTCAGGCTTGCAATTTCGCTGCGCCCAGGTATGCAGATGGAGCGGGACGCGCTTTTGAGAAAGCTCGTCGAAATCCAGTACGCGCGCCGCGATATAGACTTCAAACGCGCGTCCTTCCGCGTCCGCGGCGACACAGTGGATATCTTCCCCGCAAGCAATTCCGAAATCGCCGTCCGCGTGGAGTTTTTCGGCGACGAGATAGACAGAATATGTGAAGAGGACGCTCTGACGGGCAATATAATATCCGAGCTGAAACACGTCCTTATCTTCCCCGCAAGCCAATATGCGGTAGGCTCGGATAAGATGAAGCGCGCGCTGGCGATGATCGAGCAAGATATGAGGGACGAGGTGAAGGCGTTCAGGGACGGCGGCAAGCTTTTGGAGGCGCAGCGGCTGGAACAGCGCACGACCTACGATCTTGAAATGATGCGCGAGATAGGCTATTGCAGCGGCGTGGAAAATTACAGCCGTTACTTCGACGGCAGGGCCCCCGGCGAGCCGTCGTTCACGCTTTTGGACTATTTCCCCAAGGGCAAATTCCTCGTCTTTATAGACGAAAGCCATATGACCATACCGCAGATACGCGCAATGTATCACGGCGACAGGTCGAGGAAGGAGAACCTCGTCAACTACGGTTTCCGGCTCAATTCCGCCTACGACAACCGACCGCTCACTTTCGAGGAATTCGACGAGCGCGTGCCGCAGCTCGTCTGCGTCTCCGCAACGCCCGCCCCGTACGAAATGGAGCAGGCGGGCAACGTCGTCGAACAGCTTATCCGTCCCACGGGTCTCGTCGATCCGTCGGTTTCCGTCCGCCCCACTAAGGGTCAGATAGACGACCTCCTCGGCGAGATAAACAAGGTCGTCGCGGACGGCGGCAGGGTACTCGTTACGACGATGACTAAGCGTATGGCTGAAAGTCTGACCGATTTTTTAAAGGAACACTCCCTGAAAGTCCGCTATATGCACAGCGATATAGACACGTTGGAACGAATAGATATCATAAACGGGCTCAGAAGCGGAGAATTCGACGTGTTGTGCGGAATCAACCTGCTGAGGGAGGGGCTCGACCTTCCCGAAGTGAAGCTCGTCGCTATTCTTGACGCGGACAAGGAAGGGTTTTTGAGAAGTGAAACCTCCCTCGTTCAGACGATAGGCAGAGCGGCGAGAAACGCGGAAGGCAGGGTAATTATGTATGCCGACGTCATAACGGGGAGTATGCGGCGTGCGATAGACGAAACCGAGCGCCGCCGCAGGATACAGACCGCGTACAACGAGGAACACGGCATAACCCCCAAAACGATTATCAAGGAAGTAAAAAATTCCATAGGCATAACGGGCAAAAAGACAGCGGCGTCGGACGTCAGACTTGCGGATATCCCGCAGGAAATCGAAAAGCTGAAAGCGCTTATGAAAGTCGCTTCCGCGCAGCTCGACTTCGAAAAGGCGATCGAGATAAGGGACGCCATTTCGGAATTAAAGAAAAAACTATTAAAAAGCAAACGGCAATGAAAGAAGAAATATACGTAAAGGGCGCAAAGGAAAACAACTTAAAGAATATCGACGTACACATACCCCGCAACACGCTCACCGTGTTCACGGGCGTTTCGGGCAGCGGAAAATCCACGCTCGCGTTCGACACTATTTTCGCCGAGGGTCAAAGGCGGTATATAGAGAGCCTTTCTTCATATGCAAGGCAGTTTTTGGGACAGATGGAAAAACCCGACGTCGAGCTCATCGACGGGCTTTCGCCTGCAATCTCCATCGATCAGAAAACCACTTCGCACAATCCCCGCTCCACGGTCGGAACGGTTACGGAAATTTACGACTACTTCCGTCTGCTCTTCGCGCGCGTAGGTATACCCCATTGCCCCAACTGCGGCAGGGAGATACGCCGCCAGTCTGTGGACGAAATCGCCGACAGGGTAATGCTGTTGCCGCAGGGCAGTAAGATAATGGTCGAAGCCCCCGTATTCCGCGGCAAAAAGGGCGAGTTCGTCAAGGAGCTTGCAGGCTATAAAAAGAGCGGCTACGGCAGGGTGAGGATAGACGGCATAACCTACGATTTGCAGGAGGATATCCACCTCGAAAAGAACGTCCGCCATAATATTTCAGTCATTTTAGACAGACTCGTCATAAAGGACGGAGTGTTAAAACGTCTGACCGACAGCCTCGAAGCCGCGCTCAAACTCGCGGACGGGCTCGTGGTCATCGACTGCGACGGCAAGGAAGAGCTGTATTCCTCCAATTACGCCTGTCCCGACTGCGGCGTCTCCATAGAGGAAATAGAGCCCCGCCTGTTCTCTTTCAATACGCCCTGGGGCGCGTGCCCCGAATGCTCGGGTCTGGGTTTCAGACAGATAGTGGATCCCGACCTCATTTGTCCCGACAAAACCAAGACCCTGCGCGAGGGCGCGATAAAGATAAGCGGCTGGAACCTCGATTCGTCGACTATCACTCAGATGTATCTCAACTCGCTTTCTAAAGTGTACGGCTTCTCGCTGGACGTGCCCGTCAAAGATCTTCCCGAAGGCGTGTACGATATGCTGATGTACGGAAACGGCGGCGAAAAGATAGAACTCGCCTACAATGCCTACCGTTTTTCGGGCAGCTATAAGACCGCGTGGGAAGGCTTTGCCGCAAACCTCCAACGTCGCTACAACCAAACTAATTCCGACGGCGTAAAGTGGGATATAGAGCGCTATATGCGCACCTCCGACTGCCCCGGCTGTAAGGGGAAGAGGCTGAAAAGAGAGGCGCTTGCGGTTACCGTCGGCGGTAAAAACATAATGGAAGTCTGCGATATGTCCGTGGACGACCTCGCGGCGTTCACCGATTTCAGTTTCTTCGGCAAGACCGAACACTTCATTGCAGACAGCATAATCAAGGAAATAGACAGCCGTCTCAGCTTTTTGAGAAACGTAGGGCTGGGTTATCTCACCCTGTCGAGGAGCGCCGCCACGCTTTCAGGCGGTGAAAGTCAGCGCATCCGTCTCGCCACGCAGATAGGCAGCGCGCTCACGGGCGTTTTATACATTCTCGACGAACCGAGCATAGGTCTGCACCAGCGCGACAATCAAAAGCTTTTAAATTCCCTTTTGGGTCTGCGCGACCTCGGCAACACGCTGATTGTCGTCGAGCACGACGAAGATACGATACGCGCCGCGGACTATATCGTCGACATAGGACCTATGGCGGGCGTGCACGGCGGCGAGGTCGTCGCGTGCGGAACAGTTGCGGATATAATGAACGAACCCCGTTCCATAACGGGCGATTATCTCTCGGGCAGGAGGCGGATAAGCGTACCCGAAGCAAGAGTTGCGCCCGACGGCAGGTGGTTCAAAGTCGCAGGTTGCAGACAGAACAATCTCAAAAACATCTCCGTGGAGATCCCCGTCGGGCTCATTACCGCGGTAACGGGCGTTTCGGGCAGCGGCAAGTCAAGCCTCGTAAACGAAATCATATATCCGTACCTTGCAAACGCGCTCAACGGCGCGCGCCGCCTTTCGGGCAATGCCGGGCGTTTCGAGGGTATTGAATATTTCGACAAGGTCATAGCTATCGACCAGCAGCCGATAGGCAGAACGCCGCGCAGCAATCCCGCAACGTACACGGGCGTATTCACAATGATACGCGAACTGTTTGCCGCCACTCCCGACTCAAAGGAGCGGGGCTACAAGAGCGGCAGATTCTCCTTCAACATCGCCGGCGGCAGGTGCGAACACTGTCAGGGCGACGGCATAATTCAGATAGAAATGCACTTTCTGCCCGATATATACGTCCCCTGCGAGGTGTGCGGGGGAAAGCGTTACAACCGCGAAACTTTGGAAGTAAAATACAAGGGCAAATCCATTTCCGACGTGCTGGAAATGACGGTGGAGGAAGCCGCCGAATTTTTCAGACCCGTAGCAAGCGTTTACAACAAGCTTTCCACTCTCTGCGACGTGGGTCTCGGCTATATCAAGCTGGGGCAGAGTGCAACCACTCTTTCGGGCGGTGAAGCCCAGCGCGTCAAGCTTGCGACCGAGCTTTCAAAGCGCAGTACGGGCAAGACTTTCTATATTTTAGACGAACCTACGACGGGGCTGCACAGTTACGACGTGGACAAGCTCGTTAAAATCATTTCGCGTTTGAGAAGCGGCGGCAACACCGTTTTAGTCATAGAACACAATCTCGACGTGATCAAATGCGCGGACTGGATAATAGATCTCGGACCCGAAGGGGGCGACAAGGGCGGATTCGTCGTCGCAACCGGCTCGCCCGAAACCGTCGCAACGTGCGATAAGAGCTACACGGGACATTTTCTTAAAGATATTTTGAATAAAAATTAAATTAGTTAGCGACAGTCGGACCCGTCCTCTCATTTGAGAGGACGGGCCTTCGCAGCGTCGCCAAAATCTTACGTTCATTTAAAAATCC
>CAYLQK010000061.1:5376-9051 GCA_964385865.1 uncultured Clostridia bacterium
GCTTGTGCCAAAAAGTTTGCGGCGTTCATATTATAGTAAAGCATAGCCCTATGGCTAAAGGAGCGTGAATTAATGGCAACACCTATGACTCTACAAGCCGATTTTCCCACTACGGAAGGGCTGTGTCCCGACGCTTACTCTCTTGCGGTGATTTCGCCTGCCTATGCCTCTCCGACGGGCAAACTCAATTCCGTACTGCAATATTTTTATCACTATTTCAATCTCAACGCCCGGAATATGAGGGAATACGCGGAAACTATCGAGAGCATAGCGGTTGCGGAGACGCTTCATCTCAAACTCCTCGGCGAGACGATAACGGCGCTGGGCTCGCAGCCCCTGTTCTGCCATAACCCGCCCACGGCGTTCAATTTCTATTCCACGAAATACGTAACGTACTCGCGCAATATCGTCAATATGATAGAGGACGATATCCTCGGCGAGCGTCGGGCGGTCGCGCTCTCCGAAAGGATGCTGAAAAAGCTGAAAAACGAACAGGTAAGAGGCATAATTTCGCGCATTCTCGAGGACGATAAACTGCACCTTGAAAAATTGCAATTCATTTTAGACAAAATTAAACGTTGACAGATAGAGCCGTTTGTACTAAAATTAAGGCTATGAAATACGACGTAGCGATAATAGGCGGCGGCGCCTCTGGGCTTGCCTGCGCGGTCAGGCTCTGCGAAAGCGGTAAAAACTTAAAACTCGCGGTAATAGACGCGGGCGAACGCCTCGGCAAAAAACTTGCGGCAACTGGCAACGGTCAGGGCAATATCTCCAATGCGGATATGTCCGCCGCGCACTATTTCGGCGGCAACGTTGCGCTTGCCGGACGCATCGCCTGCGCGGACCCCTATTCGGGTTCGACCCTCTTCGACTGTCTGTTCTGCACCGACGAAAAGGGCAGGATATACCCTGCGGGGAAGCAGGCTTCCGCACTTACGGACTGCCTGATAAGAAAACTGCGCGGCAGAGCGGATATTTATCTCTCCGCGCGGGTTGCCGACGTCTCTGAAGGCTTTATAATAACGCTTGCGGACGGCAGAACGTTGTCCGCTGATTTCGCCGTAATATGCACGGGCGGCAAGGCGCAAAAGCAGTTTAAAACCGACGGCTCGTCCTATGCGCTCGCGGAAAAATTCGGGCATAAAATTACCGCGCTCTATCCCTCGCTCGTACAGCTGAGGACAGAAACGCGCTATATCAAGACTTTGAAGGGAATCCGCGCGGACTGTGCCGCCACGGCTTTCTCAAAAGACAAGCCCTTAAAGAGGGTGCGGGGCGACGTGATTTTCACGGATTACGGCGTTTCGGGCAACGCGGTGTTTTCTCTCTCCCCGTACGTTACCGACAAGGAGCGCGCGTCAATCTCTCTGGAATTTCTCCCCGATATCGCCGCGGACGAAATTCTGTCCAACCTAAAACGGCGGGAAAAGTCGGGTATGAGCCGGGACGAGCTGCTCTCAGGCACCCTGCACAACCGGCTCGGCAGGGCGGTCATAGCGCGCGCGGGAGCGGGCGCGGACGAAGAAACGATAGTGAGAACGTTGAAAAATTTTACTCTGCCCGTCGTTGGAACGCTCGGTTTCGATTACGCGCAGGTTACGCGCGGAGGGGTGGAGATGAGCGGAGTTACGGACGAACTCGAGAGCAGGTTGTGCAAAAATCTCTTCTTTGCGGGCGAGATACTCGATATCGACGGCGACTGCGGCGGCTATAATCTGCAATGGGCGTTTACGGGCGGTATGGCCGTCGCCGACGCCATTTTGAAACGGTTATGATAAGACGGCTTGACAATATAAAATTGGATATATCCGAAGGCGAGGACAAGCTGATAAACGTAGTGCGGAAAAAGCTGGGGAAGGAGATAAAGTATTTCAAAATACTAAAAAAATCCCTCGACGCGCGCGACAAGGCAAATATAGCGTGGGTCTACTCCGTCGCGTACTCGGACGAGGCGGAGAGGGAGCCCGGACGGCAATTTGAAAAGGTCTCCCGCCCCCGGAAGGTCGCCGTAATCGGTTCGGGACCGTCGGGACTGTTGTGCGCCGTGCGGCTTATTGAACACGGCTTTGCCCCCGTCATAATAGAGCGCGGGCAATGCGTCGAAAAAAGGCGCTTGACCGTGGACGCGTTTTTCCGATCGCGCAGACTCGACGCGAACTCCAACGTACAGTTCGGCGAGGGCGGCGCGGGCACTTTTTCGGACGGTAAACTTAACACCCAGACGCACGACGGACTCAACCGCGACGTGCTTGAAATCTTTCAACGCTTCGGCGCGCCCGAAGAGATTCTCTACCTCAACAAACCGCACGTCGGCAGCGATAAACTCTACGGCGTGCTGCAAAATATCCGCGCGTTCATCGAAAAAGGCGGCGGGCAGTATTTGTTCGGTACCAAATTCGTCGGCTTCACGAAAAGAGACGGCGCGCTCGACTCGCTGATTTTACAGGACGTATCAACGGGCGGCGAGCGCGAGATAGAGGTCGACTGCGCGGTTCTGGCGCCGGGGCATTCGTCAAGGGATACTTTCGAAATGCTTCACCGCTCGGGCGTGGCGATGGAGGCAAGGGAGTTCGCCGTCGGCGTTCGCATTGAACACCTCGCGTCGGAGATAGGCCGGGCACAGTACGGCAAATCCTATTCGCTTCTTCCTGCGGCGGACTATAAACTCGTATCCCACGCGCACGAGCGCACTGTTTTCACTTTCTGTATGTGCCCGGGCGGCGTGATAATACCCTCCGCAAGCGAGGCGGAGGGGGTCGTAACAAACGGTATGAGCCTGTACGCCCGCAACGGCGAAAATTCCAACTCGGCGCTGATGGTGCAGATGAGGAGGGAAGATTTCGGAGCCGACGATATCTTTGCGGGAATGCGTTTTCAGCGCGATATAGAACGCCGCGCTTACGAGACGGGCGGAAGAAATTACAGCGCGCCCGTACAGCTATACAAAGATTTTGCCGCGGACAGGAACTCTTCGGGGTTCGGCTCGGTGATGACGACTTACGCGGCGGGCACGGCTTTCGTCCCGCTCAACGAGGTTTTACCCGCCGTAACCGTTCAGGCGTTGAAGGCGGCTATTCCCGATATGGACAGGCGGTTGCACGGCTTTGCGTGTCCCGACGCGCTGCTTACGGGGGTGGAAACGCGCTTTTCATCGCCCGTGAAGATACTGCGCGGCGACAGCGGCGACAGCGTATCCGTATCTGGACTATATCCCTGCGGAGAGGGAAGCGGCTATTCGGGCGGAATCACGAGCTCGGCCGCCGACGGTCTGCGCACCGCGGAAAAAATATTCGAAAAATTTAAAAATCATTAAATTATCATATTTCTTACACATTGCGGTGCTATGATTTAATCACTTGATAAGGATCACATTAAACTTTTTTTCATATTCTCTCTGGGAAGTCTGCGCTCTTTTTCGGGCGCAGGCTTCTTGCTTGCGTAAACGAAGACTCCGCGAAAGTCTGCCTGCGCAGCGGTACGACGCGTGGTCGAAATAGGTTAACCGGTGAATGTGCATACAAATTGAGGCGCGTCGTTTCGTGGCAGTATGCCGTACCCCCCTGTGTCATCCTGCGCGAGCCTAGAATGATATTTTGATTTGTCATCCTGAGGCTTGCCGAAGGATCTCGTTAAACAATGGGATTCTTCCGCAAACGTCAGAATGACAGAGGG
>CAYLQK010000062.1:0-3736 GCA_964385865.1 uncultured Clostridia bacterium
GCGACGAAGCAATCCAGAAAACACGACCATAAATAACGGTAACGTCTGGATTGCCGCGGCAATAAATTGCCTCGCAATGACGAAAGTGGTATGACTGCGCGCACCGCGCAGAATGACACACGTGGCTATGCGCCTTTCATCCGTCATTGCGAGGAGCGAAGCGACGAAGCAATCCAGAAAACACGACCATAAATAACGGTAACGTCTGGATTGCCGCGGCAATAAATTGCCTCGCAATGACGAAAGTGGTATGACTGCGCACTCCGCTCAGGATGACAAAGGGGGTCATTCCGGGGCGTACCCTTTGCCAACGACTAAAACCCGGTGTAGCGTCCGTATGATTCAAGCTTTATAAGTTGCTTTGCGGCTCCGCCGTAGCGGCTCTCCAAAAATTCGCAGAACAGGTCGGGGCGCAGGTTGTTCGCACCGCAGCCAAGTATAAAAAACAGCTTGCTTTCGCGCCATTCGAGAGAGTAAATTCTCGGCCTTATATCCACCGTCCGTCCGCGCTTATCGCATATAATAATGCTCTCCCTACTCAATAAATCGTCCGTATCGAAATGAGCGACGCCCTCGGCAGAGTACGCGCATTTATCGATGCAGGCGGCGTAGTTCGGGTTGAAGTCCGTCCGCGTATACGCAAGGCATTTTATTCCGTTGGGCGAATTGGCGTTGAACGCCTCCGCAAAATTCCCGTCATATTCGCAGTCGACGGCGCAGTACTCCGCAACGGACTTTATCCCGAGCCCCAGCGGATTGTTCATAAAGATTTTCGGGTGTTTTACGAACCCTTCGCTCTGTTTTACGACTATTCCCGCGCGTCGCAGAGTGCGGTCTATGTGCCGAAGCAAGTCGAGGTGGGAGAGGTATTCCGCACCGTCCGTCTTTGTATATCTGAAAGCTATCACTTTGTCCCTCCTGCTGCGGCGCATACCGCCTGTAAACCGCAGCCCTTGCAGGACGAAAGGCAGCTGCCCGTAACCGTCTCCGCATACGCGCGCCTGCGTTCGGCGAGAAAGAACTTCTTATTAACGCCTATATCAATGAAATCCCACGGCAGTATCTCGTCTTCGCCGCGTTCGCGGGTGTATTCCCCGGGAGAAATTCCTGCGGCTTTAAACGCTTCCGACCAGCCGTTCTTGTTCAACTCTTTATCCCAACCGTCGAATTTACAGCCGTTGCGATATGCAAGCTCTATCACCCGTCCGACTCTTCTGTCCCCGCGCGCAAGCACGGCTTCCAGCACGGCGGTAAAATCGTCGCTCCAGCTCAGATTTACGCCCTTACCGCGCAGTCCGTCGATCAGCAGCGCGCGCTTTCTTCTTATCTCTTCCTCCGTCGCCTGTTTTTCCCATTGGAACGGTGTGAAAGGTTTGGGGATAAAGGTGGAGCAGGACACCGAGACCCTCAGCGGTTTTGCGCGCTGTTTTTCTCTGTAACATTTTCTGATGACGCCCACAATGCGCCCTATGCCCTCGAGGTCTTCGTCCGTTTCCGTAGGCAGACCGAGCATAAAATATAATTTCACGGCGCAATATCCTATATCGAACGCGCTTGACGCGGCGCGGACAATCTCTTCCTCGGTAATATCCTTGTTGATTACGTCTCTCAGCCTCTGAGAGCCGGCTTCGGGCGCGAACGTGAGGGAAATTCTGCGCGCGTCCTGCGCGAAATCCCCGTCGAAGCTGTCCACTCTCAGCGAGGGAAGGGCGAGCGTAACGTCCTTCGGCAGCTCTTCTTTCAGCCTCTTTATCAGCTCTCTGAGATGCGGATAATCGCCCGTGGAGAGCGAGTTGAGACTGACTTCGGAATAACCCGAATTGCCGATAAGCGAGCACGCCTGCCTTGTAAGGGTTTCGGGGCTTCTGTGGCGTACGGGACGGTAAATGAACCCTGCCTGACAGAAGCGGCAGCCGCGGTAGCAGCCGCGCATCACCTCTATGACGGCGCGGTCGTGTACGCTTTCGCAGTTCGGAACGGCCAATCTCTCGGGGAAGACGGCACGGTCAAGGTCGCGCACCAGCGCTTTTTTTACGCGCGTTATGCCGCCGAAAGCGGTAATACGTCCGTCTTCGCCGTACTCTACTTGTGTGAGCGCGGGCAGATATACGCCGTCGATCTTTGATATTTCCTTAAAAAACTCCTCCGTCGCGCCGCCGCATTTGACGAATATATCCCCGACGTCGGCGTCCGTAGTTTCGCCGTCGCCGATAAATACTATATCGACGAAATCGGCGATGGGCTCGGGATTGACCGCGCAAGGTCCGCCTATCGCTATAAGCGGATAGTTGCCCTTTTTGCGCTCTTCCCGCGTCAGCGGTATTCCCGCAAGGTCAAGCATATACAGCATATTCGTATATGACAGCTCGAACTGCATAGAAAATCCCAGCATATCGAACTCTTTCAGCGGTTTTTTCAGCCCGAGCGAGTATAGCGGCACGCCGAGTGCCTTCAAGCCCGAACCGAAATCGGTATAGGGCGCAAAACAGAAATCGGCGCAGTGTCCGCGGGCTCGCAGACTCTCCGCGACTATCTTTATGCCGAGGTTGCTCATTCCCACCTCGTACAGGTCTGGGAAGCACACGCAAAAATTAAACGCGCTCTCTGCGATGGCCGGCGCGCCGTATTCGCCGCCCGTATAGCGCGAGGGCTTTTCGCATTTTAACAGCAAATCACGCAAATCGTCCAAATTTACAGTCATAAAATCATTATATAAGAAAGCCGAAATTTAATCAATTAAAAAAACGGGGGTTTGATTGACATTCAGACAGTTTACATATATAATAGAGCTATAAATTCAGGAGAATCAATTTTTATGAGAATCAATTTCAAAGGTATAACGGCGGAAGAACTGTCGTTCAAACTCAACCGCGTAAAACTCAATCCTCAGGACAAACTGGATATAAAGCCCCAGTTCTCGCGTCAGGTCAGAAAGGTCAACGGCAACGATAAGCTCAATTTCGTGGCGCTCTCCGTCAAGATAGAGTCAACCGAGGAAGAACCCAAGCCTTTCAATATCTATGCGACGCTCGTCGGAGTGTTCGAAGTGGAGGAGGCGAACGGCGAGAGGGACGAGAGGAACTTCGTCATCGAGGCGACGAAAATCGTTTATCCCTATCTGCGTTCGGCTGTTACCAATCTCACGGCAAACGCGTATATCGCGCCTTTGAATCTGCCCGTAATTTCCGGTCCTATCTTCCCCGAGGACAGGGACACCTACGCCTTTACCGTAGACAACAATAAAATAAACTGAGCGCATATTCGAAAGTTGCGCCGCGCTGCCGCTGAATACACGGCAGCGCGGCGTTGTTTTTGCGCAGATTTCATAAAGTTTGCGTATACTTTCCGTATAGTTTCCGCGCAGATTCCGCGCCGTCCAAAAATTTTTAAAAAACCGCCCAAAAGGGTTGACACGCGATATTTATTGTGTTAAACTTTCAATACACCCGAACGGGGGTGTAATTTTTTTGTACGGAGTTTTCCATTATGAAAGCGTCAACAAGGACGAAGATTACTTTTGAATGTACCGAATGCAAGCGCAGAAATTATGACAGTTATAAGAATAAGCGTAACGACCCAGACAGGCTTACCATTTCCAAATATTGTCCTTTCTGCAAAAAACACACCGAACATAAGGAAACCAAATAAGCGTTCCGCTTAACCTAATATCTTAATTGCCGTTGCGGAGATTTGTCTTCCGTTCCGGTCAATAAGCGTTCCGCTTAACCTAATATCT
>CAYLQK010000062.1:3836-9026 GCA_964385865.1 uncultured Clostridia bacterium
TGCGGAGATTTGTCTTCCGTTCCGGTCAATAAGCGTTCCGCTTAACCTAATATCTTAATTGCCGCTGCGGAGATTTGTCTTCCGTTCCGGTCAATAAGCGTTCCGCTTGGTTGTGTTCGATTTAACGGTAAAACAAAGTAATAATTCACGGCTGTCCGTGAAAAGGATTTAATTATGGCTCAGGCTAAAAACGACAAAAGCGTCAAAAAGCCCAACATATTCGTAAGAATGGGCAGAAAATTAAAGGAAACCTTTTCTGAACTGAAAAGAGTAACCTGGCCTACTTTCCCCAAAGTGGTTAAGGCGACCTGCGTGGTTATCGTTGTCGTGTTGGTGTTCACCGTACTCGTTACGGCAATCAACTACGGTTTACAGCAACTTTTGACCCTCGTAACCAACATCAAGGGTATCGGAGAATAATAGATGGTAGACGTTACTACTACGCCCTGCTGGTATATTCTTCACACGTACGCCGGTTACGAGTCTATGGTGAAGGATAACTTAGAGCGGCTTATAGAAAACAACAACCTTCAAAGTATGATTTTCGACGTAAAGATCCCTATGGAACAGACCATCGAGGAGAAAAACGGTAAGCGCAAGGTGGTTGAACGCAAGCTCCTGCCCTGCTACGTCTTCATCAAGATGATTTATTCCAACCAGCTCTGGTATTGGATAACCAACACGAGGGGCGTTACGGGCTTTGTAGGTCCCCAGGGCAGACCAATTCCCCTGAAGGAAACGGAAATCCGCAAAATGCGCCTTGAAACGGTTGCCGTCAATGCGGACTTTTCCGTCGGCGACAAGGTGGGCGTGGACGCGGGTCCTCTCGAGGGCTTCGAGGGCGTCATTACCGAACTCAACGACGCCGCGCAGAAAGCAAAGATCAATATCCAGATGTTCGGCAGAAATACCGACGTGGAAGTTGAGTATATCCAAATCCGCAAGATAGCGGAGTAAACTGCGCAATACTTTGTTGCGCTGCGCTTTCCTCGGGTCGTTTACGGTAAGTAAACTCGCCGTCTGAAACGCTTGCGCGCCCCGCGATGCCGAAATCTGTTAAAAAAGCAAATATACAAATATTTTGATATTTTCATCGCAAATCCGCATAGTCTTGCCGTTTCGGCGGGCGGTGCGGTTCTGCGCTGTCTATATATCGGTGGGAGAGTGTGTTAAATCTTTTAATGGCACATTCGCGTTAACCACTATGGAGGAATTTATTTATGGCAAAAAAGATTACCGCGGTAGTTAAATTGCAGCTTCCTGCCGGTAAAGCTACTCCTGCGCCCCCCGTAGGTTCTACGTTGGGCCCCTACGGTATCAACATACCCGGCTTTACCAAGGAATTCAACGCAAAAACCGCAAGTCAGGCAGGACTTATAATCCCCTGCGTCGTAACCATCTATCAGGACAGAAGTTTCACGTTCGAACTCAAAACGCCCCCTACGCCCGTCCTCATCAAGAAGGCTTTGGGTCTGGAGACGGCAAGCGCACGCCCCAACAAGGACAAGGTGGGCAAGCTCACCAAGGCGCAGGTTGAAGAGATTGCAAAGACCAAAATGCCCGATCTTAACTGCACGGATATCGAAGCGGCTAAGAGTATGGTAAAGGGAACGGCCCGTTCTATGGGCGTTACGGTGGAGGAGTAAGTTATGAAATTGGCTAAGAAATACTCGGACAGCATTAAATCATACGAGCGTTCCAAATCTTACGACCTTTCCGAAGCGGTAAAAATCGTTCTCGACACGGCAAAGGCTAAGTTTGACGAAACTATAGAGTTGCACGTACGTCTCGGCGTAGACCCCAGACAGGCAGACCAGCAGGTGCGCGGCGTGCTCGTTCTTCCCAACGGTACGGGTAAGACCAAGAAAGTACTCGTTATCGCAAAGGGCGAAAGGGCTGACGCGGCTTTGGCGGCAGGCGCAGACTATGTGGGCGCGGAAGAGACCATCGCAAGGATCCAAAAGGACAACTGGTTCGATTTCGACGTAATGATCACCACTCCCGATATGATGGGTATGGTAGGTAGAATCGGTCGTATCCTCGGACCCAAGGGCTTGATGCCCAACCCCAAGTCCGGCACCGTTACTATGGACGTCGCTAAGGCGGTTCAGGAAGTTAAGGCAGGTAAAGTGGAATACCGCCTCGACAAGACCGCAATTATCCACTGCCCTATCGGCAAGAAGTCTTTCGGCGCAGAGAAGATAACCGAAAACTTCACCGCTCTGATGGACGCAATCGTTAAGGCTAAGCCCGCTGCGTCCAAGGGACAGTATATCAAGAGCGTTACCCTCGCCGCAACGATGGGCCCCGGCGTAAAAGTAGTTTACAACAAGGGCTAAGAGCGAGCGGCAAGATAACCCCCCCCCCCGGGTTGCTTAAATTACGTTCGTGCCGACGTGCGCGGCGCGCCCGGCGCGAAATATGGGATAATAAAGCGGAAGCGCGGAAATTTGCGTTTCCGCTTTAATTTTTATCCGAAAGTTTTTTAAAAACGTCAAAAACGTTTGACAAACGTATAAATTAATTATATACTTATCGCTGTAAAAAATATTTTTGCCGCAGACAGCAGGCGTGCTTGCACTTAATTTCCTGCCGAGGTTGAGAATAAAGTAATTTTTAGGTTATTTTGTCCTTATGCCCTGCGGTATAAGGATTTTTATTTGTCTACAAATAAAAAGGAGGTAAAAAACTTGTCGGCTAATTTCGAAGCTAAAAAAGTAGTCGTTCAGGAGATTACGGAAAAGATCAAAACGGCAAAGTCTGTTGTTCTCGTCGATTACAACGCTCTTACCGTTGCGGAAGTTTCCGCCCTCAGGAATAAGTGCAGAGAGGCGAAATGCGAATACAAGGTATACAAAAATACGCTTGTAAGAAAAGCTTTCAACGATCTGGGCTTTAAGGACTTTGACAACGACCTCAACGGCCCCACGGCTATCGCCTTCGGCACGGACGAGACTGGTGCAGCCAAGCTTATGGCGGAAGCTGCAAAGACCTACGACGGAAAAATCGTCGTAAAGAGCGGTTTTGTTGACAACACTTACGTGGACAAGGCAGGCGTCAGCGCTCTTGCCACAATGCCTTCAAGGGAAGAATTGGTTGCGAAGATGCTCGGCTCCATTCAGGCGCCCATCGCCAACTTCGCAGGCGTACTTTCCAATCTTCTCGGCGGTATCGTTCGCGTTCTCAACGGCGTTGCGCAAAGCAAGCAGGCTTAACTTATTCAAGTTCAAGCAAAACTACGGGCGGGCGGTCGGCCCCTAACGGATTGCAAAAAAAATTAAAAATAATTCAGGAGATTAATAAAAATGGCAGACGTAAAGAAATTTATCGAAGAAATCAAATCAATGACAGTTCTCGAACTCAACGAGCTTGTTAAGGCTCTCGAAGAAGAATTCGGCGTATCCGCGGCAGCTCCCGTAGCAGTAGCGGCTGCTCCCGCAGCAGGCGCGGCAGCTCCCGCTGAAGCAGTAGAAGAAAAGACCGAATTCAACGTTGTTCTTAAAGACGCAGGCGCTAAGAAGATCGACGTTATCAAGGTTGTCCGCGCTTTCACGGGCCTTGGCCTTGTAGAAGCTAAGACCGCCGTTGAAAAGGGCGGCGTTCTCAAAGAGAACGTAGCTAAGGAAGAGGCTGAAAAGATCCTTGCCGACCTTAAAGCGGCAGGCGCAAACGCAGTTCTCGAATAATTCTTATCGGACCCGGAAAAACCGTATCCCGTGATAGGGATACGGTTTTTTGCCGTATATAGCGCGTAATTTCCCGGACGAATATTATTTACGCGCAAACTTGTCCGAATTTTTTGTAACTTCAATTTAAAACGCTTGACGGCAAAGATATTTAAAAGTAAAATAGAGTGGTAAAGAAATAGTTATTCTTCTAATCTTTTTAACGGAAGGGACAAGAAATGTCAAAGAAAATAAAGCACGTATTAATATCGCTTGCGCTTGCGACAATCGTGGCGTTCTCCGCCGCAATGTCCGCCTGCACGATCAAGACCAAACATCCGCGTGCGCAGATTACCATAGAGTTCAACGACGTAACTTACAAGATAGAGTATACCCTGTACAGGAACCTGTATCCTCAGACCGTTCAGCACTTCATAGAGCTTGCCGACGCGGGTTATTATGACAGTATGATAATTCATAATTATACCTCCAACGACTGGTTCACGGGCGCGTACGGCTACAACGACGACGGGGAGGACGTTCTGAATTACGCCTCGGCATATGAAGCGGACGCGATGGACGAGTATCTTGAGGAAAACTCGAAGGAAGAGGAGTATTATAACCTCTTCAACGAGGGCAAGCTCACTCCTTCGGTCTATACAAACCTTATCTATGACGAGAAGGGCGCGCAGACCGTCTCTGCGGACGACGCTCTTCCCACGCTCATCGGCGAGTTCAGCAATAACGACCACGTTATAGAAAACGGCGCGCTCTCCGCCGATTACGGTTGCCTTAAAATGTTCTATTACAGCAAGGGCACGACCAACCAAAAGGTTACTATCCGTAACAGCTTCGGCGAGCTTCTCGAACACGACTATAAATACAATTGCGCGACAAGCATTTTCGCAATGCAGGCGGGTACGAGCTCTTCGTACGGCGTGTCGAGCTATTGCGTGTTCGCCACGCTGAGAAACAGCAGCGCATTGACGGCTTTCAACAACCTCAACGACGCTATAGCCGACTACATCTCGGACGAGCTTAGCAACAGTTCCGGCAAATTCACGTCTACGGCAAAGGTTACCGTTGACAACCTCGACACTTTTGCGGACGAGGGAGGACAGGGTATTGACGCAACTTTCTACTCGACTATAAAACCCATAATCATCAGATCCGTCAAGATCACCAAATATTGATAATATAAACGGACAGCCGCGTAAGCTTTCAAAAGCTTACGCGGCGTTTTTGTGTAAACGGAAACCCCGCGATAGTCTGCTTGCGCAGAATGACACGGGGCTACGCGCCCGTCATCCGTCATTGCGAGGAGCGTAAGCGACGAAGCAATCCGGAAAACACGGCTATACAAAGACGATAACGTCTGGATTGCCACGGCAATAAATTGCCTCGCAATGACAGAGTATGGGATTCTTCACTATGGGATTCTTCCGCAAGCGTCAGAATAACAGGGGCTCACCCGTCATCCGTCATTGCGAGGAGCGTAAGCGACGAAGCAATCCGGAAAACACGG
>CAYLQK010000063.1:0-8995 GCA_964385865.1 uncultured Clostridia bacterium
TGCCCGTCATCCGTCATTGCGAGGAGCGAAGCGACGAAGCAATCCGGAAAACACGGCTATACAAAGACAATAACGTCTGGATTGCCGCGGCAATAAATTGCCTCGCAATGACGAAAGTGGTATGACTGCGCACTTGCACATAGCCGGTAATAATAAGGGCTATGCCCGAAAATTAAATACCCCGCGCTATGCACGGGGATTATTGTTCAATATCTATATCGGGCGGCACGGAAGGGAAATCGACCCAAAACGACGAGCCCTTGTTCGGTTCGGACTGAACGCCGAAGTCGAACTTGTGGTTTTCGAGTATGAGCCTTACTATGTTCAGACCGAGACCCGTTCCCTTTACGGGGCGCGAATGGTTCTCCTTTACGCGGTAGTATCTGTCCCATATATGGGGAAGCTCTTCCTTGGATATGCCCTTGCCCGTATCCTTGACGGTGAGTTTTATTCTGTCCTCCGTAAGGCTCTTTTTGAGGCTGACGTATACCGTCTTATCCTCGCCAGTGTAGTTTACGGCGTTGCCCAAGAGATTGTAGATGACCTGACCTATCTTCTCCTTGTCGGCGCAGGTGTAGAGGTTGGAGTCGATATCCACCATCAGATTGTAACCCTGCGTTTCCTGTAAGTAGCCGAATTTGTTGATAATTCCGTACAAAAACTCGGTGAGGTTGAAAACTTTGACGTTTATTTCTTCGAGGTTCGAGCTTACCTTGGATAAGTTGAGAACGTCGTTCACAAGCCCCGTCAGTCTGTCCGCCTCGTCGATTATTACCTGCAAATGCTCGTCGCGCTTTTCGGGATTGTCGCCTGAAATTTCGCGTATCATAGAGGCGTAAGCCTTTATCATAGTAAGAGGCGTCTTGAAGTCGTGCGAGACGTTTGCAAGCAGTTCGCGCTGGAAATCGCCGCTCTTTTTCACCTCGTCGCGGACGGAATTGAGCGTGTCCGAAAGGTCGGCGAGTTCCTGATACTCGGCGTCCGCGAAATTTACGCTGAAATCGCCTTTCGAAAAACGCACCGCCGTCTTGGAGAGGTTTTTCAGTCCGCTCGAAAGCTTCTGTGAAACGGTGTACGATATTATGACCGAAACGAGCAAGACCAACACTCCGACTACGACGAAGTACACGATAAGAATGCGCGAAGTGCCCATTATTAAGTCGAGAGAATACATCAGAACGAGATAACTCGTGCCGTTGTAGTTCAAAGCCGAGGCGTAGATGAGTTCGTTATTTTCCTGATAGATTACGGATGCGCCCTTTCCCGCCTTTGAAAGACGGGTTTTTATCGACTCAATATTGTCGGACCAGTCTATACCCGTAGTATCTTCGACGGGAAGCAGAATCCTGCCGTCCGGCGAAATCACGAACGCGTTGACGCCGTCCTGTAGGTAACTGCGGAGATAGTCTGAGGTTTCCTTTTCGACGTCGCCGCCGATATTTACCGCGACGTCCCTGCCTATCATCGTAAGCTTTTGCCGCGCCTGTTCTTCGGCGGTATTGCTGACTATTATGTAGCAGGTTACCTCCACGAAAACCACGAGCAGAAAAGCGAGCAACAGCAAATATTTTAGCAGGACGAAATTTATGCTTCTCAGTCTTTTAAGTTTTTTAGCGCGCTTTACGTCAGACTTCAAATTTGTATCCCAGCCCTCTCAACGTAACGATGAATTTTCTGTACTGTTTAAGATGGGAACGCAGCATCTTTATATGGGTGTCGACCGTTCTGTCGTCGCCGTAAAAATCGAACCCCCACACGTCCATAAGAAGCTTTTCACGCGTCAGCGCAATGCCCTTGTTTTTTACGAAATAGAAGAGTATCTCGTACTCCTTGGGGGTAAGCTCGGCCTTTTCGCCGTCCACGTAGACGTTGCGCCCCACCATATCTATCGTGAGCCCCTCGAAGGTGATTAAATCCTTATTGGTTTCCTCGCCGTTCTTGCGTTTCAGAACCGCGTTGACGCGCGCCATTACTTCCTTTGGCGAGAAAGGTTTTGTAACGTAATCGTCCGCGCCTATCTCGAATCCGAACAGCTTGTCGTATTCCTCTCCGCGCGCGGAAAGCATAATGACGGGGATATCCTTCGTCTTTTTGATTTCCTTGACCGCCGAAAAGCCGTCGAGCCGGGGCATCATTACGTCCATTAAAATTATATCGAAATCCTGCTCGCGACACATTCTGACCGCCTGCATTCCGTCCGCCGCTTCGAAAGCTTCGCCGCCCTCGAACTCGACGTATTCCCTCAAAACGCCCCTTATCATCTCTTCGTCGTCGACTATAAGCACCTTCATAACCTGCCTCCCACTTTTATTTTAAACCGCCGCTGTTTACGTTAATTCAATTTACAATGAAATATATGTGAAATTTTTAATAAGTTTATCATAAAAAAACGGTCAAGTCAACAAACAAAAATATTGACACGCCAGATTTGCCGTGTTATAATATAAAAAATGAACGTATGTTTGCGGTAATGTTATGATTGACGAGGAAAAACTTGAAATATTGACTTCAGGCGCGAAATACGACGTATCCTGCTCCTCATCGGGTTCGCGCAGGGCGAACAGGGACGGCGGACTCGGCAACGCTTACGCCGGCGGGATCTGCCACTCCTTTACGCCGGACGGGAGATGCGTGTCGCTGTTGAAGATTCTGATGAGCAACGACTGCGTTTTCGACTGCGAGTACTGCCCGAACAGGCGAAGCGCGGACGTAAGGCGCGCAAGTCTTACGCCCGACGAGATTTGCGAACTCGTCATTAATTTCTATAAGCGAAACTACATAGAGGGGCTTTTCCTCTCCTCGGCGGTCTTTATTAGCCCGGACAGGACTATGGAGCTTTTGACGGAGACGGCGATAAAGCTGAGAAAGCAGTACAATTTCAACGGATATATACATTTAAAGGGCATACCGCACGCCGACAGCGCCATCGTTATGAGGGCGGCGCACGTAGCGGACAGAATGAGCTATAACCTGGAACTGCCGAGCGAACGTTCTTTAAAACTTCTCGCGCCGCAAAAGACGAAAAACAGCCTGCTTCTGCCGATGAAGGGACTGAAAGACGCCATAACGTACGACAGGGAAAACAAGGTCAGGCGCGGAAAGGTGCTGCCCGCAGGACAGACAACACAGATGATAATCGGGGCTTCGCCCGAAAGCGACGGACAGATTTTAAAGCTCACCGAGGCGCTGTACCGCAATATGAATTTAAAGCGCGTATACTACTCCTCCTACGTGCCCGTCGTAAGCAGCAGCAAGCTGCCCGCCGTGGGTGCAGGACTGCTGCGCGAACACCGTCTGTATCAGGCGGACTGGCTGATACGGTTTTACGGGTTCGAAGTGAACGAAATTTGCGCCGAGGACGAAAATCTCTCCGCGGAGTACGACCCGAAATGCGCCTGGGCGCTGAGAAATATGCAGCTTTTCCCCATAGAAGTGAACACCGCGCCGCTTGAAATGCTGCTGCGCGTGCCCGGGATAGGCGCAAAGAGCGCGTACAGAATAACCGAGGCAAGACGATACGCCGCGCTTGACTTCGATAACCTCGCAAAAATGCGCATTGTATTGAAGCGCGCGAAACATTTTATCACCTGTAAAGGGAAATTTTACGGCTCGGACAATATCGCAGGGGTGAGAAACAGCTTACTGCTTGCGGGCGCGAACGAAGAAAACCGCCAGCTTTCGATGTTTTCCGAGCCGGACACCGCACTCTCCGCGCTGACGGGGGAACTATGAAAATCTTTCTCACGGACGGATCGTCAGACGGATTCTTCACCGCAGTCTTTTACGCCTACGGGGAAAGGGACTGCGTTATTACTTCCGACGAGCACGTACAGCTGTCGTTTGACAGCGAGATTGTGCGCGTGATAGTCGACCCCGGAAAGTGCGCGCGCGTCCGCAACGGGATTGACAGGTACGACCCGCAGGCGGTACGCGATATCGCGTTGGTTTTGAGAAGTTGCGACGCGAAAAGGGAGCAGACGGCGTTCAATTACGTAAGACGGCTGTTTGCGGAAAGGGCGGCAATCCGCAGACGGCTGAGCCTTGCGGAAGTTATCGAATTCAACGAAATATTGAAAAAAGTTACGGGCGAATTGCACAATATGAAGGGCTTTCTTCGTTTTATGCAGTGCGGCGGCGCGTTCTACGCGCCCTATTCGCCCGATAACGATATTACCGAGCTGATTATGCCGCACTTTGCGGCGAGGTTCAGCGCGGAAAAGTTTGTAATTCACGACGTGAAGCGCAAGCTCGCGGGTATATACAACGGAGATAAATGGATAATAGCGTATGCGGATATGGCGGAGGTGCAGCTTTCGGACGGCGAACTTGCTTTCGAGACGCTGTGGAAGAAGTATTATAACGCCGCAAATATCGCCGAGCGGCCGCACGAAAAGCAGATGCGCGGATATATGCCTGCGCGGTATTGGAAGTTTATGCCCGAAAAGAAAGATTAATATTTTAAATTTATACCTTTTAAAACACAACCCGCCGCGGGCAATTGCCCGCGGCGGGTTGCTGTAAAAGGGTTTCACGCTTTCACAAAAATGATTAACAATTGTGTGTTTACTTAAATTTAGTCAGAATAAATATATACATATCCAACTGTAACAGTTTTAACAACTCTCCCAAACCTTATAAAAATTGCCCAATATTTTGGGGTAAGCATAGACTATCTTGCAGGGTTGGAATAATAAAAGGAAGCGGACTTAACCGTCCGCTTCCTTTTATTTATTGATAGATTTATATATCTTATCGAAGAAATCGGTAAGATAGTTGCTGCCGAGCGATTCTATCGAGCCCGTATCCGCCGCCTTGGTCAGCTCGGCGTCTATCGGGAGCTTCGCCACCGCGGGAATACCGTTTTCAAGCGCAACGGCCTCCACTCCGCTTTCACCGAAGACGGATATTTTCCTGCCGCAGTCGGGGCACTTTATATAGCTCATATTTTCCACGACGCCGAGAATGGGCACGTTCATCATCTGCGCCATATTGACCGCTTTCTGAACTATCATCCCCACGAGGTCCTGGGGCGTAGTTACGATAATTACTCCGTCGAGGGGAATGCTCTGGAAGACGGTCAGGGGCACGTCGCCCGTGCCGGGGGGCATATCTATAAACATTAAGTCTACGCCCGTCCAGATGACGTCCGTCCAAAACTGCGTTACCGTGCCCGATATGAGAGAGCCGCGCCAAACGACGGGTTCCGCCTCGTTTTCCAAAAGCACGTTCATAGACATTACCTGTATGCCGCTTTCGGTTACGACCGGAAGAATGCCGTTTTCACTGCCCATTGCACGCTCGTTGAGCCCGAACATTCTCGGAATGGACGGTCCGGTTATATCCGCGTCCATAACCGCGGTAACCAAACCCTTATTCTGCGACGCCGCCGCGAGAAGAGCGCAGATCATCGATTTTCCTACTCCGCCCTTTCCGCTGACAACGGCGATAACCTTTTTAATATCGCTCATTTCGTGAGGTTTTTTTATGAGACTTTGCTTGTCCCTCGAGGGGCAGCTTTTTCCGCAAGCCGAGCAGTCGCTGGTGCATTTTTCAGCCATAATTTTACTCCTTTGAAATCGTCTCTCTGACCCTATTATTTTAGAATATAGACTAAAAAATGTCAACTAAAACGTTAGGGCATTAATTTGCTTGCCAAAAGCAATTTTTTCTGTTAGAATATCATTGCTGTGCTAAGTGGGGAGTTAGCGGTGCCCTGAACCTGCAATCCGCTACAGCAGGACCGAACGTCTTTCCCGACGGCATAAGTGGAAGGCTGCGTCCTATAAGGAGTGTTGATACCAAGGTCTTATGCAACCGAACGCTGCGAACCGTGTCAGGATAGGGATATAGCAGCACTAAACAGCTAATTCGGTGTGCCATAAGGGAGCTTTGGCGGAGCCACCTGTAGGTTTTACGCTTCGGCTTGTTCCGGCAAAAAAGACTGCACAGTATTTTTTGCAAAAAACACGGCAAGTTGTGTATAATTTGCGTGATTTTGCCTGACGGCGTAAACCGCAGCGCGTTTTTAAACGCGCTGCGGTTTTTTTATCTTTAATTTATCTGCCGAACATAATTTTTTCGCTGCGGAACATAAAGCTGAGCACGGTTATCAGCGCCGCGGCAAGTATGACGTTTGAAAATACCGCGAACACGAACGCGAGCGGAGTTATCGCGAACGACATCACCGAGGATATCGCAAGCCCGCTGCCGAGTACGGGTATGGCGTACAGCCCCGTCGCAGGCGCGGAGGAAATAAACATCGAGACGAGCCCTAAGAGTATGATAAGCATCATCAGCGGCGTTATCAGAGTACCCGCCTCCTTTACGCTCTTTGCGAATGCGGACAGCACCGAAAACGCGGAAATTATTACAAGGACTATGGAAATTATCAGTCCCAATATCATAAAATAGTCGCCCGCGGAATAGAACGCGGCGGTTTCGCTTCCGACAAAGCCGCCCATAAGTTTAGGCAGGGAGAATATTACGCCGATAAAGCTGGATATGCCGCTCATCAGCGCGAAACAGGTCAGGCTCACTATTTTGCCCAGCGCAATCTGCCAACGCTTGACGGGGGTTATCAGCATAGTCGCCATCGTTCCCCTCTCCTTCTCGCCCGCGATGGATTCAGGCGCAACCGCTATGCACGCGGAGGCAAGCAGTGCGAACATCAGCATAGGCATCAGCATAGAGAGTATTTTTGCCGCAGACTGGCGGTCCTCGGCGAGGTCGAACGAGTCCGTGCCGTCCGTATTTATGGTGAACGATGGGTTCTTGAAATATTCGAGATAGGCGCTGACTATCATATATCCGTTGACGGAATTGTCTTTGGTAGAATTATAGTAGATATGAACGTCGGAAGGCGCGTCTTCGCCGTAACCTGAAATAATGCCGTCGAAGTCCTCGGGAAAGACTATAAATAAATCGAGTTCGCCGCTCGTTACGGCGTCCCTCGCCTCCGTCTCGTCCATCTCCTTTAATTCGAGGTTCTGATCGACGAATTCCGCAAAAATCACGGGACAATTGACTATCGCGGCGGTATATTTGTAGTTTTCGTCCACTTTGCCGTAGTCGGAAAACACGGAGCCCATCAAGGAGTACAGTATATAGATGAGCAGTCCGGGCAGAAGCACTGTGACGACCATTCTCCTGTCCCTGAAAAAGCGGGAAAACTCTTTCTTTATTATGGTAAATACGTTTTTCACGGTTCGGTCCCTCCCGTCTGCCTGTATAGCTCGAAAAACCTATCCTCGAGGGTAGTTTGCGCCGTGAGCGCGGCGAGCGAGTCGATAGCCGCAAGCTTACCGTCTATTATGACGCCGATACGATCGCACAACTTTTCAGCGAGACTGAATATGTGCGTAGAAAGGATTATCGTCTTGCCGCAATCCTTAAGTTCCTGCAAAAAGTCGGTAACCACTTTCGCCGTGAGCACGTCAAGACCGTTGGTCGGCTCGTCGAAAATTATGAAATCCGGGTCGTGAACGATGGATATAACGAGCGATACTTTCTGTTTCATACCCGTTGAAAGATTGGCGAGCTTGACTTCGGCAAACGAGTCTATGCCGAATTTGGTGAACAGTGCGCGTTTGCGCCGCTCCCTTACAGACTTCTCCACTCCGTACAGTTCGCTGAAAAAGTCAAAGAGATAGTTGGGGGTAAAGAAATCTTCAAGCTTTAATTCGCTTGTAAGAAAACCTATACGGCGGCGGACGGATTCCTCGTCGGATATTATGCTTTTACCGTCGATAAACGCATTGCCGCTGTCGGGCTTTATCAGCGTTGCGAGCATACGCAGAGTGGTTGTCTTGCCTGCGCCGTTGGGACCGAGCAACCCGAATATTTCGCCGCGGTATGCGGTGAAAGACAGATCCCCAACCGCCGTTTTAACGGGCTTGGTGGTTTTTTCGAGTTTTTGTTGCTTTCTCGAAAGTCTGAACGTCTTTGTGAGGTGTTCGACTTTTAAAATTTCTTCCATAACCGAATTATATAATAAAAACGCCGATTTTGCAACAAAACGCGCGAGACAATAATAAAACTCCTATCCGTCCCTCGTTTTAATTACGGCAATGAAAAAAGGACGGGATAATCCGTCCTTATCATTTTAAAAACAATTTGTACAGTGAAGTATTATGCACACAGCCGCCAATGCCGCCAAATACAGGCTGAACCATTTATAATCCGCCCTCTTTATGGCTTTCAACATAAGCCTTATGGCGAACAAACCCGATATTGCCGAGACAACGAAGCCTATCGCCACACCCAAGCCGAACGCCGCGCCGCCTTCGGAAAAAGTCTGCCGGATCTCTCCGCCGATAAGCCCCTTTATAAGCGAAATCACAAATCCGCCCAATATCACGGGAACGCTCATCAGAAAGGAGAATTTCGCCGTATCTTCGCTGTTTGCGCCCGAAAGCGCGCCCGCGCAGATAGTTGAGCCGCTGCGGGAAATACCCGGGAGAATCGCCACAGCCTGAGCAAACGCCATAGGCAAGACGGTCTTCATACAAAGCGGCAGATGCGACGCACGGCGCTTTACGACTATTTCGGTTACGGACAGCGTCGCCGCGGTGATGAGAAAGAATACCGCAAGCAATACGCCGGCGTAACGGCTTTTATAAAACAGTTCGTCTATCCTGTCTTCGAGGAGAAATCCCGCTAACGCCGCCGGTACGGAGGCGAGAACGAGATAACCGAGGGTCTTGAACGGGCGTCTGAACAGCGCCGCAATCTCCCTGTAAAATACCGCGCAGACCGCCGTGAGCGTGCCGAGATGCAGTATTATGGGGATAAACAGTCCGCCGTCCAGTCCGAATATCCTTTGTAGAAATACGAGGTGTCCGCTCGAGGATACGGGAAGAAATTCCGTAAGCCCCTGGACAAGTCCGAGGACTATCGCCTGCCATATTTCCATAAACTATTCCATATATCACGTTATTTCTGTTTAATTATTTAATAGGAGAACAACTTAAATATATTAAGCTGTCCTCCCCCATTT
>CAYLQK010000064.1:0-8703 GCA_964385865.1 uncultured Clostridia bacterium
CCCATCTTAACGCCGTGCTGGTCGGGCATAAGGTCGATTACGCAGTGTTTGGAAGCGGAATTGAATTCGGAGGAATTGGCGTCGGCGTAACCCAATACGTTTCTCGCGTATTCGATTGCCGCTATCTGCATACCTAAGCATATGCCGAAGTAAGGCACGTTTCTTTCGCGCGCGTACTTCGCGCAGAGTATCATTCCCTCTATGCCGCGGACGCCGAAGCCGCCGGGAACGATGATGCCGTCTATGCCGCTGAAAGTCTCTTCGAGGTTCTCCTCTTTGACGTCTTCGGTATCTACCCATTTTATCTCAACTTTCGCGGAATTTTCGTAACCTGCGTGCGCGAGCGACTCGGCAACGGACAGATACGCGTCGTGAAGCTGTACGTATTTGCCGCAGAGCGCGATTTTAACCGTCTTGTTGCGCGCGGCGATTCTGCAGAGCATCTTGTTCCACTCGGCGAGATCTATTACTCTGGGGTCGAGTTTGAGCCTCTTGCAGACTATTTCGGAGAAATTGCTCTCTTCGAGCATTATGGGGCACTGATAGAGTACGGGAAGGGTCAGGTTCTCTATACAGCACTCGGGCTCGACGTTGCAGAACATAGCTATCTTCGCCCTGACGTCCTTGGGCATAGGCGCGTCGACGCGCGCCATAATGATATCCGGACTGATGCCCATTCCCTGCAACTCCTTGACCGAGTGCTGGGTGGGTTTGGACTTGAACTCTTCCGAGCCGGATATGTACGGAACGAGGGTAACGTGTATAAAGCAGCAGTTTTCTCTGCCGACTTCGCGCGCCACCTGACGGATCGCCTCTATAAACGGCTGGCTTTCGATATCGCCGATCGTGCCGCCTATTTCGGTGATTACGACGTCCGCGCCCGTGGTCTTGCCGACGTCGTAGATGAACGACTTGATTTCGTTGGTAACGTGCGGAATGACCTGCACCGTCTGACCGAGATATTCGCCGTTGCGCTCCTTATTCAGCACGTTCCAATAGACCTTGCCCGTCGTAAGGTTGGAATACTTGTTTAAATTTTCGTCTATGAACCTCTCGTAATGACCGAGGTCGAGGTCAGTCTCCGCCCCGTCGTCGGTTACGAACACTTCGCCGTGCTGGTAAGGGCTCATAGTGCCGGGGTCGATGTTGATATAGGGGTCGAGTTTCTGAGAAGCGACTTTATAGCCTCTGCACTTCAAGAGCCTGCCGAGCGACGCGGCGGTTATACCTTTACCGAGTCCCGATACAACGCCGCCGGTAACGAAAATGTATTTTGTCATAACGTATCTCTCCGAACTTTTTTAAAATTAAAAATCTTTGATATTATAGCATAATGACGGCGCAATTGCAAGAATTGCGCCGAATTAATTTATTTTTTTAGATATCCACGTTGCCGATAAACGCAAGGGTCGCGCCGCCTGTCATCATCACGCGTTCGTCGGTATAGGTGATTTTCAGATCGCCGCCTAAAAGACTTACGGTAACCTCCTCGCCCTTATCGCAGAGCCCGTTGAGGCAAGCCGCAACTACAGCCGCGCACGCGCCGGTACCGCAGGCGAGAGTTTCTCCGCTGCCACGCTCCCAGACGCGCATACGCAGATGGTTTTTGCCGATAAGGCGGATAAATTCCGTATTCACCCTGTCGGGAAAGGCGGGGTGGTTTTCGAATTTCGGTCCGATCTTTGCGATATCCAGCCTCAGGGGGTCGCAGAACACCACACAGTGGGGATTTCCCATAGAGACGAGGGTTACGCCGTACTCCTCGCCGTCGACTATAAGGGGCGCGTTGACGACTTTTTCACCGTCGAAAGTTGACGGAATCTCGCTGCCCTTTAAGATTGCCGGACCCATATCGACCGTTGCCGAGCTGACCTTGCCGCTCGCGTCGACGATGAGTTCAAGCGTTTTAATGCCGGAAAGGGTCTCCACGGAACAGACGTTGCCCTTGACGTAGCCCAAATCGTGGGCAAGTTTGGCAAGACATCTTATGCCGTTGCCGCACATCTTGCCTTCCGAACCGTCCGAGTTGAACATTCTCATTCTGCAATCCGCTATTTCAGAACGGCAGAGAAGTATTACTCCGTCGCCGCCGATGGAAAAGTGTCTGTCGGACAGGCGTACGGAGAGCGCGCCCGGGTTTTCTAACTCTTCCTTCATACAGTCGAAATATATATAGTCGTTGCCGATACCGTGCATTTTGTAGAATTTCATATTGTACCTTCGATATTCTTTTACGATATTATAACGGTTTTGGCGGTCCGTTGCAAATATTTAAGGGTATTTTCTGAAAATTCAGTTGACAAATCGCCGATTCTGTTGAAAAATGAATATACACACCGCGCGGAAAGCACATTCCGCGCGCGAAAAGAGGAAAATATGACCGAGAGCGACGGCGTAAAACTTAATAGACTGATAAACGCCGTAGCCGACGGCTACACCGACTGTCTCGACGGTATTTACGAGATTGCGGGAGGAAGAATGTTTTCCGCGGCGCTGGGGCTTGTGCGGAACAGGGCCGCCGCGGAGGACGTGCTGCAGGAGAGCTTTATCAAGATAGTGCGGTTTGCAAAGAGTTACCGCGCGGACAACCCTTACGGCTGGCTGATGAAGATCGTGCGCAATACGGCTTACGACTACCTCAGAAAGACGAAAGTCCACCCCGAGGTGAGTACGGACGAGATATTCAACCTGACTTCGCTTGACTATTCTCCCGAACGCCGCGAAAACGCGATTATGCTGGAACAGGCGATTGCTACCCTCGACGGCAACGAAAAGAAAGTTATCTATTTCACTTATTATCTGGATATGACGGTAAGGGAAATAGCGGCGGAGCTCAAGTGCGGCAAATCCACCGTTCAGCGTACGCTTGCCGCCGCCGAAAAGAAATTGAAAATTTTTCTTGATAACGGGACAAACGAATGACGCAATTCGTTGTAAAGGTAAAAGATAAAGATGAAAGATGAAAGACTCGAACAAGAGTTCGGAGAGTATTTCAAAGGCGTTGAAACTCCCGACAATATAACGGAAAAAGCGAAAAAACAAGCCTCCGTAAAACGCACCGCAACGCGCGGGTACTTGAAGTACCTTTCGATTGCGGCAAGCAGCGTGCTTGTCTGCGCCGTCGCTCTTGCGCTGATTTTCAACAGCCGTACAAATTTTAATGCCGGAACGGAGGCGCCGGACCCGCCGCAGTCCGGTTCTACGGACGGCACCTACGCCGATTCCGATCTCGTCTGGGAGAGCGAAAACGCTTACGCCGTATCCTATCTTGACCCTGCGCTGGCGCTGATAGAGAATTTCGCTTACGCAGACAACGCAAGGGTTTCCGCCTGCAACGCCGCCTATCTCGACGGCGAGCTTGCCGCCGTGTATGCGGAGATTACCTACCTCGCAACCGCCCGCGACGATACCGAAATCGTAGTTGAGTTCACCGACGACCAACTTGTTTACGAACCTATGACGGAATATCTTTCGGGAACGGTACACTATTATAACGGTTACGAGTACTATTTGACTGCGTATACCGCCGAAAACGGTGAACCCGGATTCAAATTATACGTCAGCGTCGGCGGAGTCAAGTACTACTTCAACGTAAGATCGTCCGACGAAGAGAGCTATATTAAGTACCTGAAACTGATTGCGGACTGACCGCAGTCGGTTTTTTACGGATTTGAACCCGCTCCTCGCGGCGGAAGTTTAACGGACTTTGCAGCTTGCAATATGAAAAAAATTTAAATTATTTTTAAAATTTTTCGGCTAATGCGGGACAAAAAGGTTTTTCGGTACGTTGAAATTATAGAAAACGCTCAAAAAGGAGAGCTATATTATGAAAAAAATCCTTGCGATAGCCGCCGCGGCGGCGCTGTGTTTAGGTCTTACGGCGTGCGGCGCCGACGGTTCCGAAAACAATTTATCCGGCTCAGATTCAGGCGAATCTTTATTTGGCGGAGACTTCAATTACAACTATGGCGACACGCTCAATTACAACTATGGCGACGTGATAGAAAACGGATTCTCTGACGTGCAAAAAAATCCGTCGTCTTACTTCTCTTTGGACAGAAATACGGCGACCTACTCTTTGGTAAGGACGCAGCTCAACTCCGACTACTATATCTATCCCGATTCTATCCGTATCGAAGAGATGATAAATTATTTCGATTATGATTTCCCCGCGCCCGCGGATAAGGCGGTCGGAATTTCGGGATATCTTGCCGACTGTCCCTGGAACGAGGAAAGCAAACTTATGCTTGCAGGCATAAAGACGACTCAATCCGTGCTCGCCGACGCGAACGCAAACTACGTCTTTCTCATAGACGTATCGGGTTCTATGTCGGGCGATTCGAGATTGGGGCTTGCGAAAAAGGGTCTGAATTTACTTGTTGAGGAACTCGGCGAGAGCGACGTTCTGTCCATCGTAACCTATGCAAGCGGAGTTTCCACGCTGTTGGACGGCAAGGAATGCACGGCAGAAAACAAGTCGGCGATAACTAAAGCCATTTCCTCGCTGAACGCCTACGGCTCCACTAACGGAAGCGGCGGTCTGCAACGCGCCTACAGTATTGCGCAGGAACATTTCATAACGGGCGGCAACAACCGCGTCATAATAATCACCGACGGCGACTTCAACGTGGGGATATCCAATCAGAACGATTTGAAGGAGTTCATACAGGAAAAGGCAGAGAGCGGCGTATATCTGTCCGTTCTGGGCGTCGGTATGGGCAATTTGCGCGACGATTTGCTTGAAACGCTGGCGAGGTGCGGAAACGGAAATTACGCATACCTCGACAGCGAGACCGAGGTGAGAAAGGTTTTCATCGACGATATGAAGGGGACCTTAATTACCGTTGCAAAGGACGCAAAGGCGGGCGTAACCTTCACCGACGCGGTTGCGGAATACAGGCTGATAGGCTACGATACGAAGATAATTTCCGAAGACGACTTCAATAACGAGAATGCCGACACGGGCGAAATAGGCAGCAATCTCTGCGTTGCCGCGCTCTACGAGATAAAACTTGCGGACGGCGCGGAGGGCAAGCTTGCCGACGTGGAAGTGAGATACAAGGACGTTGCTTCGGGCGAAACAAACGAAAGCGTCAGCGTCGGGATAGACCTCTCCACTCCCTCCTCGGACGACCTCGCATTTGTAAGCTGCGTCGCAGAATTCGGACTGATTTTGCGGCAGTCTGATTACAAGGGTAACGCCTCCCTTTCTTCGGTGCTTGAAAGGCTTACCGCTTTGAGCGAATACATTTCCGGCGACGCGTACAAGGAAGAATTCGTAACCCTTGTCGGCAAGGCGACGGAAAATAGCGAAAATTATAGATAAATAATTTTCACGAGTAATATCCACGAGCGGAAACGCGTGTTTTACGATAAAAAACGACGCTTTTAAGAAATTATAAATCAAAAAAGCCGCTTATGAATAAAGAATACACCCATACTCCCTATAAAACGCCCGACGGCAAATTATTTGCCGTCGGGCGTTTTAAATTTTTAAATTAAACTCAATACATCTTGATATATGAATCGCGTTCCGCGCCTACGGAGACGTATCTTATCCTGCATCCGCAGAGCTTTTCAAGCAGATATATGTAGTCAAGCGCTTCCTTGGGAAGATCCTCTTTCTTCCTTGCGCCCGTGATATCCGTGTGCCAGCCCTTGACCTTTTCGAACACGGGCTTGCAGTAATCGAGCACGTCGGTGAAGGGGAATTCGTCTATGATTTTTCCGTCCAGCTCGTAATGAGTGCAGATTTCGAGTTCTTCATAGTCGTCCAGAACGTCGAGCTTGGTCAGCGCGATTTCGTCGGCGCCCTGACAGCGGATACCGTAACGCGACGCCACCACGTCGAAAGGTCCCACTCTTCTGGGTCTGCCCGTCGCCGCGCCGTATTCGCCGCCGAGTTCGCGCAGTTTTTCCGCCTTATCGCCGAAGTATTCGCAGGTGAAAGGTCCCGCGCCGACGCAACTCGAATAAGCCTTCATTATGCCTATGGAGTTGGTAAGTTTAAGGTTGGGCACGCCTGCGCCTATGGGCGCGTAAGCAGCTATCGTAGACGACGAGGAGGTATAGGGTACTATGCCGTAGTCGATGTCGCGGAGCGCGCCGAGCTGCGCCTCGAACATAATGTTTTTCCCCGCTGCGTTCGCGTCGTTGAGATAGAGACCCGTGTCGGTTACGTATTTTGCAAGAGGTTTGCCGTACGTTTCGAAGTAATCGATGACCTCTTCCACCTTTACGGGTTCGAAGCCGTAAGCCTTTATCGTCATATTCTTCCAGACGACGATATCGGGAATGCGTTTGTAGAGCAGTTCGGTGTTCAGAAGTTCGCCCATACGAAACGCCTTTTTCATATATTTATCGGCGTAGACGGGCGCGATTCCGCGGCGTGTGGAGCCGTAGGGTTTGCCCGTGGCTTTCGTGAGCCTATCCTCTTCCATTATATCCTGTAAAACGTTGTAGGGCATCGTAATTATCGCCTTGTCGCTGATTTTGAGGTTAGCGGGTGAAATTTCTATGCCGCCCTCTCTCAGTTTCGCGATTTCGCCGCAAAGGTGCTTTAAGTCGATGACCATTCCGCAACCCAATACGTTGACGACGTCCGCGCGGAGAATTCCCGAGGGAAGCAGATTGAGAATGAATCTGCCCTTCTCGTTGATTACCGTGTGTCCGGCATTGTTTCCGCCCTGATAGCGGCATACAACGTCGTAGTCGCGCGAAAGCAGGTCAACCATTCTGCCCTTGCCTTCATCGCCCCAGTTTATTCCACAGATACTTGTAAGCATTTTCCTTGTCCTTCTTTATTTTGATTCCGAACGCTTGCGCCCGACTCTTAAATTATACATTATCGCCGACTTTTAGTCAAGCATTAATCGGGCTTGCCGACGATATCGTACAGATAGCCTAAAAGCTCCTCGCGCGAATCCGTTTCGCACTCGAACACGATCGTCTCTTTTGCGTGCATAATCGTTTCGCCGTCGGGAACTATTTTTCCGCCGTCGGTCGTGATAAGTTCGACAACGAGTCCGTTCGTTGGCCAAATAACGGTGCGCACCTTGTTTCCGTCCGCCTTCGAATCGGGCTGAACTACGACGGAAACCCTCTCTTTCACGACTTTTTCGGCGAGCTTTTCCTCTACGATAAACATAGACAGGAACTTTTCATAAATGGACTCGGTTTTAAAGAATATTCCGATGAGATATCCTATGGCAATGCCCAAGAGCGCGGGCAAAAAATTTGTGAACTGCCCCGTCAGCTCGAACACCATCACGATGCCCGTAATGGGCGCCTTTACCACCGTCGTGAAGAAGACCGACATACAGATTATAACGAGATAATCGCCGAAACTGCCGCTCATACCGAGCCGCTGAAAGACGAGAGAGAGCAAGGCGCCGATACCCGCGCCTATTGCAAGCATAGGAATGAAAACGCCGCACGGCACGCCGCAGCCCATAGCGAGCGCCGCCGTTATGAACCTTATGACCACGATTATGATTATACTGACGAGAACGCTTAGCCCGAAGATTGTGCCGACGGTAATTTCACCCGTGCCGCCCGTCGCGAGACTCTCCAAAAAGGAATGACCGCCGCCCATAGCGTAGACGGTTATCAGCCCAAAAACGCCTGCAAGCACGAACGGTATTATATACTTGCCCGTGCCCTTTAAAAAGGTTATATGCCCGAACAGCCTTTTCAAAGCAAACACGGCGTAGTAGAACCCGACGCCCGCGAACGCGGTTATGACCGCCGCCGGAACCGTCCAGGCACAGGACGCGAAGCTGAATTCGCTGAACACAAAGCCGTCAAGGGTAAAGCCTACGCCGTAGCCCAGCGCGGGGCGTATGGCGTTGCGCGTAATGAGAGCCGTAACCACGCTGATAGCCGCGCAGATAAAGACCTGCGGCGAAAAGGAACGGAACGCCTCTTCCATCGCAAAGACGAGACCCGTTACGGGCGCGTTGAACGCGACGGCGAGACCCGCGCTTGAACCGCTTGCTATCTGTAGACGTCTTACCATATGGCTGCGCTTTAAAGCCGAACCGACCGCGTCGCCCGCACAGCCGCCTATTCCAAGCGACGGACCTTCGGCGCCCGCCGCAAGCCCCATAAATATGCACGCCAAAGACGCGGCGAACATAGAGCACATAGTCGTATACCATTTGAAACGGATTTTGCCGCGCGCCGCGCCCTCTATCTGCGGTATTCCGCTGCCGCGTATCATAGGCACGAACGCGACAAGGGTACCGATGACTATTCCGCCTGCCGCAAGTCCCAAAATGAGCAGCGGTATGAACGCAGGGTTAGCGGTTATGAGCGAGTACAGTTTTACCGAAGTTTCTTCCCCTATCGAGGCAAGAATATTGTAAAAGGTTACAACAACGCCCGAAAACAGACCCGTCAAAAGGCTTATAAGCACGATATTGAGCGATTGGTCCGCAAATCTGCGGATATTCTTTTTGATTTTCTTCGTATCTGTCATAATGTTTATCTTTTCGGATTATAGCACTTCTATAATATTTTGTAAATTCAGTTTGCGTTAATCACTTAAATTTATCACGCAAAAAGTCTGCGGAGCTTCGCAGACTTTTTAAGGTTATTTTACGCTGTAAAGGATATCGAAATAGGTGGGATAAGGCCAGTAGTCGGAGGAGGTGAGAGTCTCCATTTCGTCGACGGATTTTCTCAGCGCTTCCATATCCGGAA
>CAYLQK010000065.1:0-8370 GCA_964385865.1 uncultured Clostridia bacterium
GCGTTCGACGATTGCAGCGAACTTACCGACATTTACTTTAAGGGGACAACGGAGCAATGGAACGCGATAGAAAAAGGCAGTGACTGGAATAGGAATACGGGCGATTATACTATTCACTGTACGGACGGCGATATAGCTAAACACAATGAGAGCTAACCGATGCGTGCTTAAAAGCAAAATTAGATATAAAGCTTAAAAATAAAAATGCGGAGCGCTTTTTTCAAAAAGCGCTCCGCATTAACTTTACGTATTAAAACTTTCGGGCGAAATTTAAAATCCTTTCCTGTACAGCGTATCGGCTATTTCGGCATATATTTCAAGGATATCGCTTATGCCGTCGCCCGATTTCTCTGTAAAACTTCTCCGCCGCATATCTATCTCGTCGCCGTGGGATATACCCTTTCTCGAGTTGCACTTCACAACGCCCTTAAAATCTCCCCACTCGGCGGACGTTACGGTTACAAGCCCGTCGTTCGCGCCCTCGCAGCGGTTGATTACCAAATGCGGGAACCATAACAAAAAGTCGTGGCGCATCACAAACGCATAGCTTTGGTAGTACACCTTGTCGCTGTCGGGGTTCTCCCTGTTGAAAACTTCCGCGCTGTCGCTCCTGAACGAGAGGAAGGATTTGTATGAGTCGGGGTGCTTGTCCCCGATCTTCTTCATCCAGACGTTTACAAAGAAAGCTACCATCTTCAACACAAAATCGGGCACCTTTTCAATGGTCCTGGAGCCCCTGTGCGGAGAACCGATCGTGGTCAGCGAAGCGACTTTATCCTCCATACCCAGCGAAGATATCAGATACCTTGCCTCGAGTCCGCCCTTCGAATGCGCGATTATATTTACTTTCTCTGCGCCCGTCACGCTCAGGATTTCTTCCAGCTTGCTCTTTAAATGCACGGCGTTGTCCTCGACCGTCGCGCAACTGTCCTGTTCGCCGTAAAAAAGCTTACAGCCCTTGTCGCTCAACAGCTTGGGTATCCTGCCCCAGTATGAAAATTTTCTGTCGTCCCTGAACCCGAAACCGTGCAGCATAAGCAGCGGGTATTTCAGGGGACGCGGCGAATAATCGATCATAATTTTCCCGCAAATTTATCAGCGTATGTCTAAACGACCTGCAATACGAAAAACTTCAGATACTGCGTCTCTTCTGCGCAGAGCAGGGAGGGGTGGTCGGGCGACTGCGTCTTGACTTCTACGCTTCTGATTGTCCTGCCGCTCTCGCGCGAAGCCTCTATCAGCATCTTTTCAAACAGAGTATAGGTCATATAGTGTGAGCAGGAGCAGGTTATTAAAAATCCGCCGCTTTTGACCAGCTTCATTGCGGAAATATTGATATCTTTGTAACCTCGGTATGCGTCTTTCACCTCGTCGGCGGTCTTGCAGAACGCGGGCGGGTCGAGAATTACGGTATCGAACTGCCTTTTTTCTCTTCTGAACCCGCGCAGTACCTCGAACGCGTCTCCCAATAGCGTGGTTATATTTTTAAACCCGTTCAGCGCCGCGTTTTCGCGCACGTTTTCCAACGCAAGCGCGGATATGTCGCAGGCGGTAATATTTTTCGCGACTGTCGCCGCGTTGAGCGAAAAACCGCCCGAATTGCAGAAACAGTCCAAAACCTCGCCGCGGCAGTACTTTCTTGCCGCCAGACGGTTCTCCTTCTGGTCGAGGAAGTAACCGGTTTTCTGCCCGTTCTTCACGTCGACGAGCATTCTTATGCCGTTCTCGCATATCTCGCAGCGGTCGGGCACTACGCCGTATAAAACCTGTTTTACCTCAAAAAGTCCTTCCTTTTTCCTCACCGAGACGTCGCTGCGCTCGAAAATGCCCTTCGGCGAAAACAGTTTTACAAGGCAGTCGCAAATCATACTTTTTCGCAAATCTATGCCGAGCGAAAGGCACTGCATTACGAGTATATCGCCGTAACGGTCTATAATCAGCGCGGGCAGGTTGTCCGCCTCGGCAAAGACCATTCTGTAACAGTTCTTATAACCGAGCCTCAGCCTGTAGTCGTCCGCCTCTTTCAGGCGTTTAAGATAAAACTCCGTATCGTCCGTTTCGTCGCCCCTTATAAAAATTCTGACGAGAATTTTAGACGCGTGATTGATATAGCCCTTGCCGATATATCTGCCGTCGTGCGAGAATACCGTCGCAAGCGAACCGTTTTTATCCTTGTTGTCTATCCTTGCCACTTCGTTGGCGTAGACCCAGCTGTGCCCGGCGACGACGCGCTTTTCCTCGCCTTTTTTGAGGTGAACTTCGTAAGCCATAGTAACTCCTTTAAAATAATATATCAAAACGGCGGAATAATTGCAAATGCTTTAAATAAGAATTGCTTTTTATTTGGAAAAATGTTACAATGCTAAATATGCGGAAATTACTCAAATACTTAAACAACTATAAATTAATAAGCGTTCTCGCACCGCTTTTCAAACTATTGGAAGCGGCGTTCGAGCTGGTGGTTCCGCTCGTTGTAAAACTGATAATAAACGGACTCGACAGCGGACGGGACTGGCGCTTTTTTCTGTATATGTGTCTCTTTCTCGTGGGGCTGGGCATACTCGGACTTATAAGTTCGGTCATCGCGCAATACTTTGCCGCCCGTGCCGCGGTCGGCTTTTCGAAGGAACTGAGGCGCGACCTTTTCGGTAAGATGCAGTCCCTTTCGTACAGCGAAATAGACAGGCTCGGCACGTCTAAGTTGATAACGCGGATGACGAGCGACGTAAACCAGATACAGTCGGGCGTAAACCTCGTTCTGAGACTGTTTATGCGCTCGCCGGTAATAGTCTTCGGCGCAATGATAATGGCGTTCGTGCTCAGCGCGGAGGCGGGCGGCGTGTTCGCCGTAACCATACTCATACTCTGCGCGGTCGTGTTCGGAATAATGCTCGTCAGCATACCCCTCTACAAAAAGGTGCAGGGCAACCTTGACAGGGTAACCACTTCCACGCGCGAAACTCTCACCGGCGCGCGCGTTTTGCGCGCTTTCTGTAAGGAAGAGGAGGAGATTGCGGAGTACAACAAGCGCAACGAGGAGCTGACGAAATCCCAAAAATTCGTGGGCACTATCTCCGCGCTTATGAATCCGCTCACCTATGCCGTAATCAATCTCGCCATAATAATTCTGCTCTACGTTGGCGCGGTCAACGTCAATTTCGGCTCGCTCGACCGCGGCGACGTCGTGGCTCTTTACAACTATATGAGCCAAATACTCATAGAACTTATTAAACTCGCAAACCTCATTATCACGGTAACAAAATCGTTCGCCTGCGCAGGCAGGATAAACGAGATTCTCGATATGAAGCCCTCGCTGATACACGGCCCGGAGGCGCAAAGCGTTCCCTCGGACTGTTTTATCCGTTTCGACAACGTCTGCGTAAACTACGGCAACGCCGCGGTGGACGCGCTCAGCGATATCTCGTTTACCGTCGAAAAGGGTCAGACGGTCGGTATAATCGGCGGCACGGGCGCGGGCAAAACCACTCTCGTAAATATGATACCGCATTTCTACGACGCGAAGAGCGGCGAAGTGCTGATAGACGGACGTAACGTAAACTCCGTCGGCGACGAGTCTCTGAGAGATATGTGCGGAATAGTCCCACAGCGCGCCGTGCTGTTCGAGGGCACGATCCGCGACAACCTGAGATGGGGCAAAGACGGCGCGACCGACGCCGAAATAATGCAGGCGGTAACCACCGCTCAGGCAGCCGACGTTATCGCCTCCAAGGAAAAGGGGCTTGACGAACGGGTGGAGCAGGGAGGAAAGAACTTTTCGGGAGGACAGCGCCAAAGACTTACGATCGCGCGCGCTCTCGTCGGGAAGCCCGAGATCCTCATTCTGGACGACAGCGCGTCCGCGCTCGACTACGCGACGGACGCCAATCTCCGCAGGGCGCTCAAAAATCTCGACTACAACCCCACGGTATTCATAGTCTCCCAGCGCACTTCTTCCATAAGACACGCGGACAAGATAATCGTGCTCGACGGCGGCAGAATGGTCGGCGCGGGCACTCACGACGAGCTGCTTTCAAATTGCGAAATCTATCGCGAAATTCACTATTCGCAGTACGAAAAGGAGGGCGCGTAAAATGGCGGGCAATCGGAAAAGCGTATTAAAGCGCGTCTTAAGACAGCTCAAGGGCTACAAACTTCATCTCGCCGCCACGATATTCTTTGCGCTCGTTACCGTTGCCGGCACGCTTGCGATCCCCGTTTTCTTCGGGCAGATAGTCAACGGCATAGTAGGCGAGGGGGAAGTCTATTTCGACGGGATATACGTCAATTTCATCATAATAGCCGCCTGTATCGCGCTGACCTGTATCGCGCAGTGGCTTATGAACATCATAAACAACCATATCGCCTACAACGTCATAAAGGACGTGAGGGAACAGGCGTTCGCCAACATACAGCGCCTGCCGCTCGGCTATATCGACGCCCATTCCTACGGCGACATAGTCAGCCGCAATATCGCGGACGTGGACCAGTTTGCCGACGGGCTGTTGATGGGCTTCACCCAGCTGTTTACGGGCGTTCTCACGATAATAGGCACGCTCATTATGATGCTCGTGATAAACTGGATAATCGCGCTCGTGGTCGTCGTGGTAACGCCGCTTTCGCTCTTCGTCGCCAAATTCATCGCCTCGCACACCTATTCTATGTTTAAAAAGACGTCCGAGATACGCGGCGAACAGACCGCGTTCATCGACGAAATGATAGGCAATTTAAAAGTTGTGCAAGCGTTCAACCGTGAAGATGAGAATATGAAAAAGTTCGACGAAATTAACGAACGGCTGACCAAATCCTCGCTCAGGTCGATATTTTATTCGTCGCTGACCAACCCCTGTACAAGGTTTGTAAACGCTATAGTTTACGCGCTTGTCGCGCTCACGGGCGCCCTGATGCTGTATTTCGCGGTACCCCTGCCTATGGCGTTCAACGTCGGATTGCTCACAAGCCTTCTGACTTATGCGAACCAGTACACCAAACCCTTCAACGAAATCTCGAGCGTCGTAACCGAGTTGCAGAACGCCGTCGCCTGTGCCGGCAGGATTTACGAACTTATCGACGAGCAGCCGCAAAAGCCCGACAAGGACGGCGCGGCGGAGCTCAGGGACGTGGACGGCGACGTTGAATTTGAAAACGTATATTTTTCCTACACTGCGGATAAAAAATTAATAGAAAACCTCAATATAAAGGCGAAAGCGGGTCAGAGGATTGCCATAGTCGGTCCCACGGGCTGCGGCAAGACCACGCTGATAAACCTTCTTATGCGCTTCTACGACCCCGATTCGGGTAAAATCACCGTGGACGGCGCAGATATTGCGGACGTAACGCGCAGGTCGCTCAGGAAAAACTACGGAATGGTTCTTCAGGACGCCTGGCTGAAGAGCGGTACCGTCAGGGAAAACATAGCTATCGGCAAGGACGCGTCCGACGGGGAAATAATCGCCGCGGCAAAGGCGGCGCACGCCCACAACTTCATAATGCAGCTCCCCGACGGCTACGACACGGTGATAAGCGAGGACGGCGGCAACCTTTCACAGGGTCAGAAACAGCTTTTGTGCATAACGCGCATAATGCTATGTCTGCCGCCTATGCTTATTTTGGACGAGGCGACTTCGTCTATAGACACCAGAACCGAACAGCGCATACAGCGCGCGTTCGCCAAGCTGATGAAAGGCAGGACGAGTTTTATCGTTGCGCACAGGCTTTCGACCGTAAAGGAAGCGGATATAATCCTTGTTATGAAGGACGGCGACATTATAGAGCAGGGCACTCACGCCGGACTTCTTGAAAAAGGCGGCTTTTACGCCGAACTGTACAACAGCCAATTCGCAATATAAGCGCAAAAATTTTGCTTTAAAATAAATATGGAGTAATTATGTTACAGGTAAACAACGTATCTCTTCAATACGGCAGTAAAAAACTGTTCGAGGATGTAAACCTCAAATTCACCAAGGGCAACTGCTACGGTATCATAGGCGCTAACGGCGCGGGCAAGTCCACTTTTCTGAAAGTCCTCAGCGGCGACGTCGAACCAAACAAGGGCGACGTAACTTTGGACAAGACCGAGCGTATGTCCGTGCTTCAACAGAACCAAAACGCGTACGACAACGTAACCGTTCTCCGCGCGGTAATGCTCGGGCACAAGCGCCTCGTCGCCATTATGGACGAAAAGGACGCGCTCTACGCAAAAGCCAACTTCACGGAAGAGGACGGCGTGCGCGCCAGCGAGCTTGAAAGCGAGTTTGCCGAACTCGGTGGCTGGGACGCGGAATACGAGGCGCAGACTCTTCTCAACGCGCTCGACGTAACCGAGGAATATCACGGCGTCCTTATGGCGGAGCTCGACGCAAAGCGCAAGGTAAAGGTATTGCTCGCCCAGGCGCTTTTCGGCAATCCCGACGTTCTTCTCCTGGACGAACCCACCAACAATCTCGACATAAAGACGGTGCGCTGGCTTGAAAATTACCTGCTCGAATTTGAAAATACGATAATCATCGTGTCCCACAACAGGCACTTCCTGAATAAGGTCTGTACGCATATCTGCGACGTTGACTACGGCAAGATAAATATGATGCTCGGCAACTACGATTTCTGGTACGAGACCAGCCAGCTTCTCGCGCGCCAGCAAAAGGACCAAAACAAAAAGAACGAACAGCGCGCCAAGGAATTGCAGGAGTTCATAGCCCGTTTCGCGGCGAACGCGTCCAAGTCCAGGCAGGCAACTTCGAGAAAGAAAGAGCTTGAAAAACTCACCATTTCCGACTTCAAGCCGTCGCTCCGAAAATACCCCTATATAGATTTCAAATACGAAAAGGAAATCGGCAACGATATACTGATGGTGGAGGGGCTGACCAAGAAAGGCTACTTCGAAAATCTGTCGTTCACCGTACAAAAGGACGAAAAGATAGGCATAGTCAGCGACAAAAGCACGACCGTTTCAATGCTCTACGATATCCTCGTCGGCAAGGTTCAGCCCGATTCGGGAACGGTCAAGTGGGGCAAGACCATCGCGACTTCGTATTTTCCCGAAAACAACAACGAATATTTCCAGGGCTGCGAATATACCCTCGTCGACTGGCTCAGCCAGTTCTCCAAGGACCATTATGAGGAATATCTCCGCGGCTGGCTCGGCAGAATGCTCTTTTCGGGCGAAGAGGCGTTGAAACAGGCGAAAGTGCTCAGCGGCGGGGAAAAAGTCAGGTGTATGCTTGCCAAAATGATGCTGGAAGGCAGTAACTTCCTCATTTTCGACGAGCCCACCAATCACCTCGACCTCGAATCGATAACCGCCCTCAACAACGGAATGAAAAATTTCAGGGGCTGTATGCTCTTCACCTCGCACGATCAGGAGCTTATGAACACCGTCGCAAACAGGATAATAGAAATCAACGGCGTCAAAACTTTTGACAAAAATTGCACCTATGACGAATACGTCGATATTGTAACCCAATGATTTTTTTACAAAAATAGACTTTGTTCGACTATTTTTGTAAAAAAATGGCGGATTTTTTTACAAAAATAACTTTACAAAAGCGTTTTCCACAGTTATAATTACTTCGCAATCAATTTTTTGGAGTATTAAATATGAAAAACGCAAATATTGCAATATTTGAGACTAACGAAGAATTTTTAAGCGAATTAGAAAAATATTTTGCGCAGACGGAGGGATACACGGTGTGCGCTGCGGCAAAGACCGGGGACGCGGCGGTGGAACAGTTAAAGACGGTCAATCCGGACGTAGCGATAATCAACCCTATGCTCAGCGGGGTGGAAGGCATAAAGGTTATCGACTTCGTGAAGGCGACGCGGCCGAAGTGTGTAGTGGTAGTGGTGTCGCAGTTTGCCGACGATAAAATAGTAAATCTTGCGTTGAATCACGGTGCGGTGTATTATTTTGTGAAGCCTGTAACGCCGCAAAACATAGCCGAGCGTGTCAACGACTTATTGAACGAGCGCACTTCCGACTATAAAATAACCACGGAGATACGGGACAGGCGTCGTATGACGTCGCTTGACGAAAAGATAAGTAACATATTCACCACGATAGGCATACCGCCGCATATCAAGGGCTTTGCGTACCTGCGCGAGGGCATCAAAATGACGGTGGAGGAACCCGCGATAATCAACCGCGTGACCAAGGACCTGTATCCCCGTATTGCCGGGGAATTCGGTACGACGCCAAGCAAGGTAGAGCGTGCGATTCGGCACGCGATAGAGGTGGCGTGGAACCGCGGCAGGACTGACGCGATAGGCTCCGTATTCGGCGCTCGCGTTTACATAGGCAACGAGCGTCCCACGAACAGCGAGTTTATCGCCCTCGTCGCCGACAAACTCATTCTCGAATATCTCGTATAGTTTTTT
>CAYLQK010000066.1:0-8342 GCA_964385865.1 uncultured Clostridia bacterium
GGCAATTTATTGCCGCGGCAATCCAGACGTTATCGTCTTTGTATAGCCGTGTTTTTCCGGATTGCTTCGTTGCTTCGCTCCTCGCAATGACGGAGACGGGCGCAGGATGACACAGGAGTACGGGGCACAAAAAAATGCAACTGCGTATAAACGCAATTGCATTTTGGAGCTGTTGAGCAGACTTGAACTGCCGACCTCATCCTTACCAAGGATGTGCTCTACCAACTGAGCCACAACAGCAAACATTTAATTTACTTGAATATTATATTTTAAATAGTGTTCATTGTCAATTCATTTTGACCTTTAATTACTAAATTTTTGGAGTAAAAATGTCAGGAAACAATTTGGAAAAAGTTGCGGTAAGAGTTTCCGTCATAACAATAATCGTAAACGCGGTTCTTACCGTGTTTAAATTGCTTGCGGGTATATTCGGAAATTCATACGCGCTTATATCCGACGCGGTACATTCCGCATCGGACGTGTTTTCCACAATAATAGTTATAATAGGAGTAAAAATTTCCGCAAAGAAAGCCGACAAAAACCATCCTTTCGGACACGAAAGGTTCGAATGCGTTGCGGCAATCCTGCTTGCCGTGGTTCTGTTTATAACGGGCGTAGGAATAGGCAGTTCGGGATTGACAAACATTGTGTCAGGCGAATATAAAAACTTTGCCGTACCCGGGATAATAGCGCTCGTTGCCGCCGCGGTCTCCATTGTAGTAAAGGAGGGAATGTTTTGGTATACCTACGTTGCCGCGAAGAAAGTTAATTCCTCCGCGCTTAAAGCGGACGCGTGGCATCACCATTCCGACGCGCTATCCTCGATAGGAAGCTTGATAGGCGTAATAGGCGGTTTGTGCGGCGTAAAAATTCTCGACTCGATTGCTTGCATTGTCATATGTCTATTTATACTGAAAGCGGCAATACAGATTTTTTGGGACGCAATCAAAAAAATGACGGACGAGGCGTGCGACGACAAGACGGAGAGGGAGATAGGCTGTTTTATCGCGGCGTTCGAAGGCGTTCTGCACGTGGATAATCTCAAAACGCGTATGTTCGGCAACAGGATTTACGTCATCGCCGAAATCGCCTGCGACGGTAAGTTGTCGCTTACGGAGGCTCACGCCATTGCCGAAAGGGTACACCGCGGTATAGAGGATCAGTTTCCGCAGGTCAAACATATCACAATTCACGTCAATCCATACGGTGAAATCGAAGAAGAAGATAACGGCTGATTTGTGCGGCAAATGCTTGCCCGTTTGCTAATTTAAGATAATAGGCGCCGCCGTGCGTTTGCACGGCGGCGTACGCGCAAACCTCAGTATAAAAGTTTTGCATAAATTATGAAGCGCCGCCGTGCGTTCGCACAGCGGCGCCTATTCTATTTTACAATTCTTTAAAATCAGCTTTTTTTCGAGTCGTCTCCGTCGTCGCGCTCTCTCGATTTGATTGAAAAATCGATATCCGTATTCGCCCTGCAAAGAGCGGCGGTAAATTCGTCGTACCATTCTTCCTTGACTACGATGACGATGAAATTTTCGTTTTTGAATACAAGCGTCAGCTTGTTGGTCGTGCGGTCAAGCACGATAGTCTGTATTTCCGAAATATCGTATTTCGACTTGATAATGCCGAAACTCGTCGTCAGCGTCTTTTCGTCGACGTAATAGTACGAGGATATGAGCAGACCGACGAGCAGTACAAGGCACAGCGCAGGTATAAAAAACATCAGTACGTATCTGATTATATAGTAGATCGGGTTAGTGGTGGACGATATGTCGTTGACGATAAGGAAATAAATATTCGTACCGAACCCGACAACGCAGAGCGCGATTCCGAGTATTATAAAAATTACCGTAAGCCTGCTGAACTTATATTTGAATTTCATAACTAAATTATACTTAACCGCGCCGCAAATTGCAACAAATATTTTCCTGTTTTGAATTTAACCCCGCTTTTTATTGAATTTTTTCAAGATATAAGTTAAAATATACAAAAACGGTAAAGGATTTTAAAATGGTTAAACTGATTAAGGGAGGCGTCTACTACACCGAGGGACAACTTCTGAAAGAAAACGTAGCGTTTATGGTGGATTCGAAAAAACAGGCCGCCATAAAGGGCACAATGGCGTATAATATTCTCAAAGCGCACAACAAGGGCGACGATAACAACCTCAAAATTTCCTTCGACGCACTTGTTTCCCACGATATAACGTACGTAGGGATTATACAGACCGCTAAGGCGTCGGGGCTGAAGGAATTTCCGTTGCCCTATACCCTCACAAACTGCCACAACTCGCTGTGCGCGGTCGGGGGCACTATAAACGGGGACGACCACGTCTTCGGGCTCACCGCCGCAAAGAAATACGGCGGAAACTACGTACCGCCGCACCTTGCCGTAATCCACCAGTATATGCGCGAGGTGGAAGCGAAGTGCGGGGCTATGATACTCGGTTCGGACAGTCATACCCGTTACGGCGCGCTCGGAACTATGGCCGTCGGCGAAGGCGGACCCGAACTCGTTAAACAGCTTCTCAATAAGACATACGACGTCAAGCGCCCCGAGGTAATAGCCGTTTATCTCAAGAATAAGCCGAAGAAAGGCGTGGGTCCCCACGACGTCGCCATAGCGCTCGTCGGCGCCACGTTCAAGAAGGGGTTCGTCAAGAACAAAGTGCTTGAATTTATCGGCCCCGGCATAAAAAATCTGTCAATGGATTACCGTTGCGGCATAGACGTAATGACAACGGAAACGGCGTGCCTTTCAAGTATTTGGGAAACGGACGAAATTACCGAGGAGTTTTTCCGCAATCACGGCAGGGCGGGGGACTTTAAACCCGTTCATCCCGCCGAAACGGCGTATTACGACGGCGCGATCGTCATTGACCTCGCGCGCGTCGAACCGATGATAGCTTTGCCTTTCCACCCGTCGAACGCGTATACCATAAGGGAATTTCTCGAAAACGCCGGGGATATTCTCGCGGAGACCGAAAAGGCGGGCAACGCGATTCTCGGCAGGGAAAGTTTCAGACTGCGCGATAAGATCAAGGACGGCAAGGTAGTCGTAAGCCAGGGCATAATCGCGGGGTGCGCCGGCGGAAGTTATGAAAATATCGCCGAGGCCTGCGAGATTTTACGCGGAAAGAGCTGCGGTTGCAACGAATTCGAGCTGAGCGTATATCCGCAGAGTCAGCCCGTCTACAAGTCGCTTGCGGACAACGGCTACGTATCGTCGCTTATGAGCTCGGGCGCAATCGTCAAGACCGCGTTCTGCGGGCCGTGTTTCGGCGCGGGCGATACGCCTGCGAACAACGGGTTTTCTATCAGACACACTACGCGCAATTTCGAGAACAGGGAGGGTTCGAAACCCGCCGAGGGACAGCTTGCGGCAGTCGCGCTTATGGACGCGCGTTCGATTGCGGCGACGGCGGCGAACGGCGGCGTTCTTACCCCTGCGACCGAGGCGGAATACGTCAGAAAAATCAAGAAGTACTATTTTGACAAGACCATATACGACAACCGAGTTTACCACGGCGCAGGCAAGCCCGACGCGGGAGCGGAAGTGGTTTACGGCAACAACATAACCGACTGGCCGACCCAGATCGCTTTGGCGGAAAACGTGCTTATGAAAGCCGTATCCGTGCTGGAGGATCAGGTTACGACCACGGATGAGTTGATACCGTCGGGCGAAACTTCGTCATACCGCTCGAATCCTTTGAGGCTTGCAGAATTCGCTCTATCGCGCAAGGATCCCGAATACGTTTCCCGCGCAAAGGCTGTAAAAGCGGACGAGGCTGTGCGCCGTGAAAGCGGTTCGCTTCCGAAAGAGGTGCTCGAAGAAGTTGGCATACAGCTCAAAGGAGATATCCTCTACGGCAGCTGCGTCGTAGCGAGAAAGCCCGGGGACGGTTCCGCAAGAGAGCAGGCGGCGTCCTGCCAGCGCGTGCTCGGCGGCGTTGCGAACATTGCTTTGGAATACGCAACTAAGCGGTACCGTTCAAATCTCATAAATTGGGGTATGCTGCCGCTGATATGCCGCAAGTTCGATTTTAAAGTGGGCGACTACGTCTATATCGAAAACGTCAGAAAGCTTATCGAATCGGACGCGCAGATTCTGCCTGCCAAGCACATTTCGGACGGTAAAGTTAAAAATATCGTCCTTGAAACGGGTGCGCTGACCTCCGAAGAGAAACAGATTATTCTCGACGGCTGTCTTATAAATTATTATAGAAACAAGTAAGATAAACGACCTTCCCGTCCGGTACGGCGGGGAAGGTCGTTTATTATAATTTTTTTTAAATCGACTGCGTTTCCGAAGGCCGGGGTTTAGGCAGGGGATTCTTGTGTCCGTTCTTCTTTCTGCTCCTCGGAAGTTTAGGCTCGGCGGGCTGAGGCCGGGTCTCTACGTCTTCATCCGCAGCGGCGCCTTCCTGCATATCGGGACCGTAATGGCGGTAGGGCGCGCGCTCCCCGGGCGAGCCGTGTCTGGGTCCGCCGCCGTGTCCGTGGAAACGGTGCGCTTCGAATATAAAGTCGGGATCTGCGTTCTTTTCGTCGTTTTCGCCGTCCGCGCCGGGGCGCTTGCTATCGGGGCGCTTGCCATCGGGGCACTCGGGACACTTGCCGTCGGGACAGTTTTCGTCCTCTTTTACGTTGTTATCGTCGTTGATAATTTCGTAGATCTTGGTTTCGGGCTCCTGTTCGTCGTTGTCGGGCTGCTCTTTTGCGCAGCCTGCAAAACAAGCCGTACTTATCGCGAGTAAAGATATTATAAGAGTTAAAGGCTTTTTCATACAAGCAGTATGTTTATTTATCAAATTGTTATGCAAACGCTTGATAAAATGGTTGAGGTTATGTTATAATAAATTCGACCTGAGAACGAAGGTTACCTGAGGGCGAAGGGCTGAATAACCGCGCTTTACAGCGCTTATTTTGCCGTACCCTCTTTTAAGGGGGTATTTTTTATGTCAGAAAAAAGACTTGCGGTTATCAGTATAATCGTCGAGGACAGGGGCGAAAGCCCGAAAATAAACGCGCTTTTGTCTGGGTTCGGCGAATACATTCTGGGCAGAATGGGCATTCCGTACAGGGAGAAAGGTATTTCAGTCCTCTGCGTGGTCATAGACGCGCCTAACGAGATCATCAATACTCTAACGGGTAAAATCGGTATGCTCCCGGGCGTAACCGCAAAGACGCTCACGTCAAAACCGTAATAATTTTTGAGGTAAAAGGTCAATAACCTGATACCGAAAGGAGTCTTATATGAAAAAATTTTTAACCGCGCTGTTTTGCGCAATGCTTGCCGCAGTAACGGCAATCGGCTTTACCGCCTGCGACGGCGGCACTGACGGCGCAATAACCGTCTATATGCCCGACGGCGCGCCCGCGCTCGCGGTCGCTCAGCTTATGTATTACGAAGCGGGCTTCGGGAAAGAAGTGAAATACACCGTAGTCAGCTCGGACGAAATCACTTCGTGCGTAACTTACGAGGACGACAGTGAGAACGCGGATCTGTGCATCCTGCCCGTAAACGCGGCAAGCAAGTTTCTCGGCACGGGCGAAAAATATCAGATGCTCGGAACGGTCACGCACGGCAATCTCTATATCGTCGCCGCAAAGGATAAGGACGAGCTTACAGAAGATAACTTCGCCGAAAAACTTTCGGGCGCAAAGGTGGGAGTGGTAACAATCAGCGGTTTCCCCGGCTCGGTTACAAGGCTTCTGCTGTCCAAATACGGCATAACCGAGGAAGTGACCCTCGAAGGCGTGAACGCAACTCAGGTAACGGGCACTGAAAGCGAATTTGACTACTTCGTAGTGCCAGAGCCTGCCGCAAGCACGAGGACGGGCGCGGCGGCGAACAACCTTAAAATAGTGGGCGATATGCAGGAGCTGTACGGCACGGACGGCTACCCGCAAGCCGTTCTCGTCGCTAAGAAATCGCTCATCGAAAGCGACCCCGACTTTATCGCAAGCTTCTGTCTCGGAATGGAGGGGGCGGCGGAGTGGCTCGCTTCCGATTACGTTACGGCCCAGACGGTAATCGGCGCAATCAGCGCGCACTACGCGGATCCCGTAAACACCAAACCCACGTTCTCGGCGGCAAACCTTTCCAAGACGGTTATTGCAAACTGCGCAGTCGGCTTCACGTATTCCGCAGATTGCTATACCGAAGTGAACAGCTTCCTTGCCGCGCTTAAAGACGCGGGCGACGCCGCTTCAACCGCGGTTTCGGAAACCTTCTACTACATTCCGCAGAACGGTTAATCGATTTGAAATTCTTACGTTATTTAAACAGCAGAAAACTCAATATAATCTGTTCGGTCATATCCATAGTAATTATGTGGGCGGCGTGGCTTGTTTTCTATTACTCGATAGGAAACAAGACCCTCGTGCCGTCTGTCGGAGACAGTCTTAAAGGGCTGTGGCGGTATCTGTCGGACGGCGACTTTTGGATTGCGCTCGGCAACACGTCGTTAAGAACGCTGTACGCATTCGCAATTTCGTTCGCGCTCGCCGCAATCCTTGCCGCGCTCGGCGCGCTTAGCAGGACGTTCAGACTTATCCTCAACCCAATAATGGTGGTGGTAAGAATACTGCCCACGCTCGCAGTAATGCTTATAATCTTAAAGGCAACCCGCGGCGACAGGGCGCTTTCTCCCGTAATAGTGACCGTGTTGGTGCTCTTTCCGATGATTTACGCTCGGATTGTCGCCGCAGTGGACGCGATAGACGGCGGAATTATAGAAATGGCGAAGATATACCGCGTATCCCGCCGCGACAGGATTTTTAAAATATATATCCCGCTCGTATCTCCGTCCGTACTCCCGCAGATAGGCGCGGACCTCTCGTTGGGGCTGAAAATTATGATTTCGGCGGAAGTGCTCGCAAACACGGCGCGCGGGCTTGGCGGAATGATGCAGGAAAGCAGTCTGGCTTCGGAAACGGCAAATCTGTTCGCCCTCACGCTCGCCGCAATAGTTTTAGGGCTTATCGTAGACGCGGCGTTTTCTCAGCTATCGAGAATTACCGACAGATGGCAAAGGGGCGACGGCTGATGATTGAAATTAAAAATTTCACCAAAAGATACGGGGACCTTACCGTATACGAGAATTTCAATCTCTCGTTGGAAGAGGGGGAAATCACCTGCGTCCTCGGCGAAAGCGGAAGCGGTAAAACGACGCTCTTAAACGCCGTTGCGGGGCTTATAAAATATGAGGGCAGTATATCGAAACTGAAATGTTCGTACGTCTTTCAGACGCCCCGCCTCGTACCCAATCTCACCGTTTACGGAAACCTTAAACTGATATCCAAGGACGAGGAGAAGATAGAAAAGATGCTGAAAGCCGTCCGTTTGGAGGACAAGGCAAAGGCTTATCCGGTACAGCTCTCGGGCGGTCAGGCGCAGCGGGTGGCCGTGGCAAGGGCGTTTCTCTACACAAGCGATATAATTCTTATGGACGAACCCTTTTCGTCCCTCGATCTGAAACTGAAAGACGAGATGACAAAGCTCTTCTTCGAAATTTGGCGCGGGGATAAGCGCAGCGCGCTGTTCGTTACCCACGACGTCGACGAGGCGGCGCAAATCGCGCAGAGGGTGATAGTTATCGGCGGCGGAAAGGTGCTATACGACGCCGCGCCCGACGATTTGCCCCCGCGTTACGGCGAAAGGGCGGATACGTTGCGGAAAACGCTGTCGCAAATACTGCGCGGGTTTTGAAATTATCCGCATTTTCGCTTGACTTGCTTTCAATAAAAAATTATAATGTTTTAAAAATAAGAGGAGTCATAAGATGAAGAAATTTTTCAAAGAATTCAAAGAATTCATAACCCGCGGCAACGTTATGGATATGGCTGTCGGCATCATAATCGGCGCCGCATTTACGGCTATCATTACGGCTATCGTCGATAATATCCTCACGCCGCTTATCAACTGGATACCCGGTGCGGACGGAACGGGCGCGCTTCAGGTAGTTCTGAGAGCCGCCGTTGTGGACGACGCGGGTACGGTCGTTACCGAAGCGCTGATAATCGACTTCGGCGCAGTTATTTCGGCAATAGTAACATTCCTTATTACCGCGTTCGTATTGTTCATAATTATCAAGACGATCAATTCCGTACATAAAAAGAGCGAAAAGATAAAGGAACAGCTCAAAAAGAAACAGGAAGAGGAGAAAGCCGCCGTGGAAACGCCTGCGGAGACCCCTGCCGAGGAAGCAGCTCCCGTTGAAACTACGGACGACGTTCTCAAAGAGATTCGCGATCTTCTCAAAGCGCAGAGCGTTAAAGCCCGGGACGGCGATAAGGACGCGGAATAATCCCAAAAAGAAAAAGGCATTTGCTTTA
>CAYLQK010000067.1:0-3211 GCA_964385865.1 uncultured Clostridia bacterium
TCTAATGCAAAAACGTTGAAATTTTTCCAATGACAAGATATAATTTATTTAATTTTTTGGAGGTATATAAGATGATAAATGAAAAAATTGCGAAACTGCTTAACGACCAGGTAAATAAAGAGCTTTATTCGGCTTACCTTTATCTCGATTTCGCCAATTATTACGAGGGCGAAGGTCTGGACGGTTTTGCGCACTGGTATCAGATTCAGGCTCAGGAAGAGCGCGACCACGCAATGATGATGAGAAGATATCTCATCAATAACGGTATCCGCGTAACTTTTGACGTTATCGCAAAGCCCGACAAGACGCTTGCAACCCACGCCGATCCTCTGAACGAGGCTTATAAGCACGAACAATACGTAACTTCCCTCATCAACAATATCTATTCTGAAGCGTTTGCTATTAAAGATTTCAAGACAATGCAATTTCTTGACTGGTTTATTAAAGAACAGGGCGAGGAAGAAAAAAACGCCGAGGATATGTTGAGAAAATACGAGCTTTACGGACACGAAGCTAAAGGGCTTTACGCGCTGAACCAGGAGCTTTTAGCAAGGACTTACACCGCTTCCACTACCGCTCCGGAAATGTAAAAATTTTAAAGACAAGAACCTGTCGGTTCTTGTCTTTATTAATTTACCGTCATAATTTCTTTCACGGATATCTTATTAAGTTTATATGTATAACCTCCCGCAACCGCCTCGAAAAACACAATGAACGCGGCAAACGCAATCAAAAGAGCTTTAAAATCGAAGCAGTACTCAATGCCGTACCCCACGTCCCTGAATACCAAGTCCACCATTAAGCTTAAAAGCCCGTACTGATACACCGTACCTACGGCAAAACCCAACAAGGCAAATATATGATATAGTCCGAAAACGGTCAAGGCGCAATCGAACGTAGTATAGCCGAAAGCCTTCATCATAGAGATATTCTTTAAATTGTAGCGGACAAGGGTTGTTATAGCCATAAGTATCGTTGATACGGCAAGCACAAGACCGATTATCAGTATCACTACGCCCATTGTTACGGAAGACAGTTCAAACATCGAAATACCCATCTGCACCATCGCCGAAAAGCAGAAACAGGCAAACGCGACAAAGAAAGCCAACATTTTTTTACTGCTCAAAGAGCTCCTTGCCATTTCACGCATAAAAGAATGCCGCGTAACTTTTGACGGCTTTGATTTCTTAATCTTTATCTCCTTTACACCCTTTAACAGCTCGTACGCCGGACGCCGCAGTTTGATATAGGCAAAGATAGACGCCAGCGCAGAGAAAATTACAGTAGGCAATATTACAAGTACGCAGAGTAAAACAGGGTGAAAAGATATGGCTACGGCAGGAAGTTCTTTACCGCATAAACTTACGTAAATAGACGGCATTGCGGCAAAAGCGACCCCGAAACCGAGCCCCGTGCCTATAAATACGCTTAGTCCGTATACCCAGAACTTTAAAGCGATTTTACCCTCGGACCAGCCTATAGCTTTTAATAAACCGAGCTGTTTCGAACGCCCTTCGACGTGCATACCGACGTAAAATACGAGCATTATGAGCGATATAACGGTAAGGCACCCGCCGCTGACGGCACTGGTGACTTTCAGCATTGATATCTGCGCGGTATAGAGCGAGATTTCATACGGCGTAGACAAAAGAGGCCGTATAGACTGTACGTCCAGATAATAATTCAACATAAACGTACAGACAAATACAGCGCAAAACGCAACTATTACTATGCCGATAAGCTTTAACGCGTCCTTAAAAGAGACTATCATCTTACCACCCTATTTCGACGGCAGTTTTCGGCGCGGAGTTTTTATATGAACCGCTTATAATGCCGCTATTCATTTTTATAACCGTGTCCGCGGTTTCGGCAATGTTGAGATTGTGCGTTACCATTATCATTGTGAATCCGCGTTTCCTGTGTAATTTTATGATATAGTCAAGAACGCTTCGTCCCGTCGCTTCGTCCAAAGCGCCCGTGGGTTCGTCAAGGAAGAGAACTTTAGGATTCTTCGCCAAAGCTCGCGCGATGCATATCCGTTGCTGTTCGCCGCCCGACAATTCAAAAGGGCGGCTTTTTAGTTTATCCGCCATTCCCACGTCCTCTATAATTTTATGATAATCATTATTGCCGCAAAGGTCCGCGCCCAGCCTTACGTTTTTATCCGCGTTGAGATGAGATAAAAGATAGTACTGCTGAAAGACGAACCCCACTGTATTTCTTCTGAAAGCGGTCAGCCGCCTTTCGTTAAGAAGCGTGATATCCTCGCCGTCGTAACGGATAGTTCCCTCATCAGGGCGCTCCAGACCCGAAAGCACGCTCATCAAAGTGGATTTTCCCGAACCCGACGCGCCCGTTATCGCCACGAATTCGCCGTCCGCTATTTCAAGCGTTATTCCCTTTAAAACCTCGGTTGCACCCTGTCGATATGATTTTTTTATGCCTATGGCGCTGATCATCGGTTTCCCTCCGCCTTGATTTTTGCGATAAGTCCCGAAAAGACTTCCGTCAGCATCGTCGAAATTTCCGTATCGGTAAATTTGCAGACCTTAGTCGCTATAAGCACCGCTATTCCGTGCGAATATATCCATAGATGTTGATACAGCTTTATCGCGATATCGCCGCCCACTCCGTATCCTTCCTCTATCGATTTCAGTATTTTATCGTAATCGCCCTCGATAATGCCGAGCACCTCGCTCATATCGGGTACCGTATCCTGCTCGCGCATAAACAACAGCCTGAAAAGTTTAGGGCGATCGGCGGCAAAACGGATATACGCTTCCCCCACGCCCTTGAAAGCCGAAGATTCGGCAAGCCCTTCGGCTACGTATGCGGCATAAGCTTTTTTGGCTGCCGCAATAACGGAGCATTGCACCTCCTCCATATTTCTGAATACCGTAAATATAGGCCTTGCGGAACTGCCGAGTTCCTCGCCGAGCGCCCGCGCTGTGAGCGCTTCGAACCCCTCCCTTTCCGTAATTCCGATCGCGGCGGCAACGATTTGTTCTCTTGTAAATTTTGCTTTAGGCGGCATAGTTACTCCTTTATTTAAAACTTGTGTTTTAAAACGTTAGTTTTAGTATAGAAAAATTAAAGCGGTTTGTCAAGTACTTTAAGAAAAATGATGCCGTTTGCATAAAAAAATCCGCCCTGCACGGGCGGTTTTGCGCGACAAATATTTACGTTATTAATAATATTTACGTTATTAATA
>CAYLQK010000067.1:3311-7746 GCA_964385865.1 uncultured Clostridia bacterium
TCGGATTCGGCAAACGTCAGATCCTTGCATTTTTCAAGCTTTGCCTTGATACACTTCGCAGCTACCGGCGACCAAGAGCCGTTCTCGATTATTCCTATCGTCCTTTTCTGAAAGTTGCGTTCAACAAGACAATCTATAAACTGCCGCATTGCGGGGAAAAGTTCCGCATTATACGTTGTGGTCGCGAAGACTATTTTACTGAACATAAACGCCTCCCCCACGCAGCGAGAAAAGTCGCTACGCGCAAGGTCGCAGACCGTTACGTTTTTGACGCCGCGAGTCTTGAGATGGCTTGAAAGAATTTCCGCCGCCTGTTTCGTGTTGCCGTACACGGACGTATACGCAATCATTACGCCGTCGGTTTCGGGAGTATACGTCGCCCATTTGGAATACAAGTCAAGGTAATGCGCAAGATTTTCTTTCAGAACGGGTCCGTGCAAAGGGCAGATAGTGCCGATGTCGTATCCGGAAAGTTTATTCAGGACCGACTTGACCTGCATACCGTACTTTCCGACAATGCCGAAATAATATCTTCTCGCTTCGTCGTCCCAGTTGTCTTCCACGTCCAAAGCGCCGAATTTTCCAAAAGCGTCGGCGGAGAAAAGTATTTTGGCGAACCCGTCGTAGGCAAACATTACTTCGGGCCAATGCACCATAGGAGCAAAGACGAATTTGAGGCTGTGATTTCCGAGAGACAGAGTATCCCCGTCCTTTACGACGACGCGTCTGTCGGAAAAATCCGTGCCGAAGTATTCTTCAAGCATAACGAAAGTTTTGTTGTTGCCGACTATTAGTGCCGAAGGGTACTTATCGGAAATTTCCTTTATGATAGCCGAATGATCGGGCTCCATATGGGACACTACGATATAATCGGGAGTCCTCTTTCCTAAAACTTTTTCAATATTTTTGAGCCAATCGCCTTTAAAATGCGCGTCTACGCTGTCCATAACGGCTATCTTCTCGTCAATAATAACGTACGAATTATATGAAACCCCGTCAGGCACCTTATACATTCCTTCAAAAAGGTCAATATCGTGGTCGTTTACGCCAACGTAATATATATCTTCGCTGATCTTTTCCATTAGTTTCTCCGCAAAATTTTTTCTGCCATATTATATAACATTAACCAAAGATAAGTCAATTATTGAAGATTAAAAAATGAAACGAATCATTTATACTTTAAACAAAATTTAGACAGTCAATAGTCCGAAAGTCATCATTAAAAATACCATTAAAAATATCGTAACTATCGAGCAAATGCTTGTCCAGACGACGAGCTGAGCGGCAAGCTGTTCGTCGCCGCCCATTTCCCCCGCCATAATCGCGCTTGATACGGCGACAGGCGTGCCGAAAAGCGCAATCAGCGTCGGATAGATTTCGTACCCGAACGTGAAAAAGGCGGTATATTCGCTGAGCAGGTACGCCGCGCCTATTCCTAAAAGCGGCGCGAGCACGATACGCCATACCGTGCCGACGACTATTTCTTTCGTCATACCTTTCACTGCGGAGAACTCGAACTGCCCGCCGAGGACGACCAACGCAAGCGGTGAAGCGATAGCTTTAAGATCGACAAGGCAGGTATACAGGAATTTAAGCTGTGTATCGAGCCTGAAGACGACCTCTCCGCCGCAGGCCGCGCGCTCTATTTCCCTTATACCGACGCAGACGAGCCCGAGAACGACACCGATAATCAGCGGATTTTTTATGATATTTAATAATATTTTTTTAATTTTTCCCGTAGACTTTCGGGTATCTTTGATTTGTTGCCGCAAGTCCGCGTATTCTTCCGCATTTCCCGTCGCGGAAGAATCAATTTTTGCGCCGTTTGCCGACAGCGGAACAGGCTGCTCCTGTTTTTCGGCAAAGACGGTCAACGCAATGACCGCGAGAATATTGAAAATAGGGATGGAAAATGCTGAAATTATGCCGGCAATACCCGTATCGCCGCCTAATCTACCGACTAAAGAAAGCCCGATTATCGCAAAATTGCTTCTGAAAGTACACTGCAATATCACGCCTCGTCGGTTGCTTTTTTTCGTAGTTAAAATTGCCGTAACGAGACCGAGTCCGAAAATTACGCAAACCGCAACGAGCGCATATACGACGACGTCCCACCTGATATCCGCAAAGCTGTTCATATTATCGTAAATATTGATAAAAAGCATACACGGCAGACATACTTTAAAAACAAATTTATTGCCCGTCTTTATAAAATTGCCGCCGAGAAATCCTATTCTTTTCAGTACGTAGCCGAGCAAAATCAGAAGAATTATCGGCGCTATGGCGTTTACGGCCGTAAATAATATATCCAACACGGCTAAGTCCCCTCCCTATTGATTATCTGATTTGACCGTCTCCCGTTATCACGTATTTATATGAAGTTAGCTCTTTCAGTCCCATAGGTCCGCGGGAATGCAATTTCTGCGTAGAGATACCCATCTCGCAGCCGAACCCGAATTCGCCGCCGTCGGTAAAGCGCGTGGATACGTTGACGTATACCGCCGCGCTGTCCACTATACGGGTGAAAAGCTTTGCGTTGTCGGAATTTTCCGTAATGATACAATCGCTGTGCCCCGTGGAATGCGCCGTTATGTGAGCCGCAGCCTCTTTCACTCCGTCGACTATCTTGACCGCCATTATATAGTCGAGAAACTCAGTATCGAAATCTTCGTTTTCAGCCTTTGCGCAGAGCGCGTTAGAACCTAATATATCGTAGGAAGCCGCGTCAAGTTTAAGTCTGACGGGATTGACGGCTCTGTCCCTTACGAGCCTTTCGTATAACTTGGGCAAAAATTCCGCGGCAATGTTCTTATTGACAAGACATACCTCCATCGCATTGCACACAGACGGACGGCTGCACTTAGCATTTTCGATTATGTCGAGCGCCTTTTTCGTATCGGCAAATTCGTCGACGTAAATATGACATATTCCCGTACCAGTCTGAATACAGGGTACGCTTGCATTTTCTACACAGGTCTGAATCAGACTCTTTCCGCCGCGCGGTATCAGTAAATCTACGTAACCCACCGCTTTCATCAGCTCTACGGCGCCGGTACGGGACGTGTCCTCGATAAGATTGATAACGTTTTGCGAAACCCCTGCCTTTTTGAGTCCCTTCCGCATTGCGTTGACGATTGCCCTTGCGGAAAGATACGCTTCCTTGCCTATTCGCAGTACGCAGGCGTTGCCGCTTTTTAATGCGAGCGCCGCCGCGTCTGCAGTTACGTTGGGGCGGCTTTCGTAAATAATCGCAACAACCCCTATCGGAACGGAAATCTTGCGGATAGTCATACCGTTCGGGCGCGTAAACTCGTCAAGAACACACCCGACGGGATCGGCAAGTTTGGCGACGGACCTCAAACCGTCCGCCATTGCGCGGATTCTCTGCTTGTTAAGCATCAATCTGTCAATCATTACGTCTGATATAGTACATCGCACATTGGCAATATCACTGCTATTTGCGCGCAAAATGCTCTCGCAATCGTCTTCTATTGCCGCCGCCATATTGATTAACGCCGCATTTTTCTGTTCGGTCGACATAAGCGCAACCGAGCCCTTTATCCTTCTCGCATTCTCTAAAATTTCCGATGTCGTCATAATTTTTTTCCGATAAACCTCGTTCCCACGCTTTTACCCTCGACCGCGTCATACAGCAATTCGGGCGAAGAGCCGTGCATTATTATCATATCTATTCCCTTTTCGGTGCTGATTATTGCGGCATTGACTTTGGTTGCCATACCGCCCGTGCCGAGAGAGCTGCCCGCTCCGCCGGCAAGCGCAATGATATCGTCGTCTATTTTGTCAACTTCGCTTATCAGTTCCGCTCCGCTATTCTTTTTCGGGTCGTCGGTATACAGCCCGTCGATATCCGTCAAAAGAATCAAGAGATCAGCTTCGATACTAACCGCAACGATAGCCGCAAGAGTGTCGTTATCACCCACGGCTATTTCCTTAGTGGAAACCGTGTCGTTTTCGTTGATTACGGGAATAGCGTTCAATTCCAGCAGACGGTATATCGTATCCTTGAAATGGCCGTGCCGCTTTTCATTTTCTATATCGTCGCCGGTAATCAGAATCTGCGCCACCGTATGGTTATATTCCGAAAACAGCTTATCGTAGGTGTACATCAATTCGCACTGACCGACCGCGGCGGCAGCCTGCTTTGACGGCATATCGACAGGGCGGGCTCCAAGGTTCAGTTTGCTTACACCCATTCCTATCGCACCGGAAGAAACAAGAACGACTTCATTCCCCGCATTCTTCAGATCGCTTATTACTTTACACAGCTGTTCCACGTGGCGTATATTAAGTTTCCCCGTCCGGTGCGCAAGCGTAGACGTGCCGACTTTTATAACTAAACGCATAAAAATTATCTTCCTGTATTTATATATATTATAGTATTATATCCGAAAAATTTAGTCAAGTAAATTGACAG
>CAYLQK010000068.1:0-7692 GCA_964385865.1 uncultured Clostridia bacterium
GACAAGCCTCAGGATGACAATATACACCTCTGTTACTCTCAGCGAAAATAAAATTATTCTGCGGAGAAGTATTTGGAAAGGGAATATGTAATTTCGCGGTCGGCGATTGCGGATATGGGCGCGAGAGGGAACGAGAAACGCGGCGAAAGCGGGGATTCGGGCGCGGCGGACGGCTGTTCGCGGGCGGCGAAGGACTGCGGAGCGGCGCTCTGTGCCGAGGCGGTTTTGGCAAGACCCTGCACCGCGGACAGTACTTCGGATATTTCTTCCGCGCTCTTTAAAGCCTGTTTCATATCCTCGCCGCCGATCGTTTCGAGGACGGGCTTTACCTCTTCGATTATGTTGTCCGCGTTGGACTTACCGCCGTACAAGAGCAGCGCGAGGATTATCAATAGTTGCATAAATCAAACTCCTTGCATATTTTATAATAACATTATATGCGTTAAAGCCTGAATAAAGGCAAAATATGCAGTAAAATCGCGCCCTGCGCATTTTGCGAAAAGGATAATTGATGAAAGATTTTAAAAACTATAACCCCGAGCCCAATGAGACGCCCCGAAACGATACCGGTAAAGCGAACGCCGCAGACGTTAACTCTACCGTGGAGCTTGCAAAGGTTCTGTCTAAGGCGATGAACGGAAAGAGCGAAGGTCAGCTTTTCCGCACGATAATCACCGAGGCGGAGCGCGGAAAACGTGAAGGAACGCTGACGAACGCCGACCTTGACAATTTTTACAATGCGCTTTCGCCGCTGATAGACGGCGCCAAGCGTAAAAAGCTGAAAGAGGTAATCGCAAAGCTGAAAGAGATTTAACTAAACTACGCGTAACGCTATGCGGCGATTTGCCGACTGCGGCGCGCGTAGGGATTTTCAAAGATTGACGCAAAGCGCGGCGGACTTATGTCCGCCGCGCTTTGCGTATTAAAAATAAACTTTTTCGGAGCGATATGCAAATTAATCGGTAAACAGAGGCGTTGAGAGGTATCTGTCGCCCGTGTCGGGGAGCAGAACGACGATCGTCTTGCCCGCGTTTTCGGGGCGTTTTGCAAGTTCGGTAGCCGCCCAAAGCGCCGCGCCGGAGGATATTCCGACAAGGAAACCTTCCACCCTGCCTAATTCCTTGCCCGTTGCGAAAGCCGCCTCGTTTTCGACGGGAATAATCTCGTCGTATATCTTGGTATTGAGAACGTCGGGTACAAATCCCGCGCCTATACCCTGTATCTTGTGCGCGCCGGGCGTGCCCTTTGAAAGCACGGGAGAAGTTGCGGGCTCAACCGCCACTATCTTCACGCCGGGCTTCTTAGCTTTGAGATATTCGCCGACGCCCGTAATCGTGCCGCCCGTACCTACGCCCGCGACGAATATATCTACCGCGCCGTCGGTATCCGCCCAGATCTCGGGACCCGTGTTCTCCCTGTGAGCCTTGGGATTGGCGGGATTGACGAACTGTCCTATGATGAAGCTGTCCGCAATCTCTTTCTGAAGCTCTTCAGCCCTTGCAATCGCGCCCTTCATTCCCTTGGCGCCCTCGGTCAGAACGATCTTCGCGCCGTACGCCTTTATGAGGTTTCTGCGCTCCACGCTCATCGTTTCGGGCATCGTAAGTATTACTTTATAGCCCTTAGCCGCCGCAACCGCCGCAAGACCTATACCCGTGTTGCCCGACGTGGGTTCTATTATTGTTGAACCGGGTTTGAGTTTGCCCGTAGCCTCGGCATCCTCTATCATCGCCTTTGCGATTCTGTCCTTGACGGAACCTGCGGGGTTGAAATATTCGAGTTTAGCCACGATCTTGGCTTGCAGATTGTACTTCTTTTCGTAATTCGAGAGCTCTAAAAGAGGAGTTTTTCCTACTAATTCCACTATTGACTTATAAACAGGCATTTTTTATCTCCTTATAAAATTTTAATTTAATGCCGCGGATCTGTCGTTTCCGCAATTCAATTTCCCTATCCCTTTCGGGCGCCGGTCAGTACTTGCCGCTTTTTACTTTTGCATTCGCATTCGAGAACGACATCGAAAATCGAGTTTCATAAAAACCCCCGTATTTATTATTCCATAATCCCTATCGGGTTAGTATGGTATTACTATACACCGCCCTGTTGCAATTGTCAAGCAAAATTACACGATAAATTAAAAAAATTTTTGCAGCCGAAAAACGGCTGCTGTAGAAGGACTATGTAAGTCGGGCGCGTCATTGGGACTAAACGCCGCCGACAATTGCGGCAATCGGGCCGAAACGGCAGGACTGCGGCGGTAAAACAAGGCGGTAAAATAAGGCGGGGTTAAATGCAGTAGAAATCGGAAGAATTGGGATTGGAATCCGCCAAATCCTGCAAGGTAATGCCCTCGAGATAGTTGTTTATGCACTCGTTGAGACCCTGCCAAAGCTTTCTCGTGGTGCAGGCGGCGCCGTGCGGGCAGTTGCTTGTGGGGCTACAGTCTACAAGCGAGATGTCGCCCTCGGTCTTGCGCAGAATTTCCCCGACGGTGTACTCGGAAGGGGACTTTACGAGTTCATAGCCGCCCTGCGCGCCGCGCACGCTCTTTAAAAGTCCGCTTTTGACGAGAATGCCCGTTATCTGTTCGGTATACTTGACGGAAATACCCTGCCGCGACGAAATATCCGCTATCCGTACGGGTAAACCCGTATTGTTCTGCGCCACGTCTATCATTATCCAGACGCCGTATCTGCCCTTGGTCGAAATTTTCATAAGTTATAAAATCCCACATCTCATATAGTATTAATATGTTTAATTTTATAATATTGAGAATGAAAAGTCAATAAACGTACGGTGAAATTTGAAATTAAAGGGACGCGGCGCGGACTTTAAAAAGTCCGCGCCGCACATATTCCGGTCTACGCTCATAATTTTTCGCCCGCAAGGGATTCGACCGCTTCGATAAACCTTTCGCACTCGTTCAGCGTATTGAAGGCGGACAGCGAGGCGCGTACAAGTCCGTCCGACGACAGCGCCCCGTGTATGAGCGGCGCGCAGTGAAGTCCGCCGCGGACGCAGATCGAAAAGTCCTCCGATAGCCTGTATGCGGCGATTTCCGACTGCATATTGGAAAGTCTGAACGCCGCTATGCCGAACGGGTTAGGGCGGGAAAGCACTTCGACGCCGTCGATACCCGAAAGCGCGTTTATTATTTTGCAGGTCAGCGCGGTGAGCTTTTCCCTGTCCGCCGACATATGTTTTTTGAGATACAGCGCGCCCTCTTCCAGCGATATTATCGCAGGGTAGGACAAGGTTCCGCTTTCGAGCCTGTCGGGATAAAAATCGGGCATATTGGGATTGTTGCTTTCGCTGCCCGTGCCGCCGAAAAGTATGGGGTCGGGGTTGAACCTTTCGGAAAACAGCAGAACGCCGCTGCCCTGAATGCCGAGCATACCCTTATGCCCCGCCACCGCAAGCGCGTCTATGCCGCCCGACTTCATATCGATCCCGACGTGTCCGCACGCCTGCGCGCCGTCGCAGACGAGAAATACGTTTTCGGGAATATTTTTCCTCACCTCGGCAATATCGGGCGCCGTGCCCGTAACGTTGGAGGCGAGGGTCAGAATTACCGCCCGTGTCTTTTCGGAGACAAGGGAATAGAGCGAGTTTAAGTCGATTTCTCCGCCGTCGGTCAGGGGCGCGTAGCTCACCTTTACCCCCTTCCCCTTCAGATATTCGAGCGGACGGAGAACCGAGTTGTGCTCGGCAACTGTGGTAACGACTTCGTCGCCCGGTTTTATAGTGCCGAGAATCGCGACGTTGAGCGCCTCGGTGCAATTTTTTGTGAACACCGTCCTCTCGTACCCGTAACCGCCGAAAAAAGAGCATAAAAGTTTTCGGCATTCGTATACGCGCTCGGAACAGGCGAGCGAGAGTTTATGACCGCTTCTGCCGGGGTTTGCGCCGAACTTCATTGCCGCCGAGACCGCGTTTATGACGCTGTCGGGTTTGAAACCGCCCGTCGCGGCGTTGTCGAAATATATCATAATTCACCTCGGATTCATAGAATAATAATATAGTCAAAACGAAAAAGTTTGCGTTTTACAATATATTTATACTATGGAAGGAGAAATTATGACAGAGGTACTTGCGGTTTTCAGATCGCGGTCGCAGGCGATAGACTGTAATATGAGATTGAGGACAATGGGTATTCCCGCAAGCCTTGTGAATACGCCTGCCGAGGCAAATATCGGTTGCGGACTTTCGATTAAACTCGGACAAAACACGCTCGATAGGGTGCGCGGCGTCATAAGGAACGGCAAGTATTCGGCGTTTTACGGCTTTTACAGGATACAGCCGATTTACGGAAAAACCATAATCAAGAGAATTTAATTGCTTTTGCGGCGCGTTTGTGATAAAATCTTCACTATGGATCAGGCACAGGTGCAAAAGATATTGGCAGAACTTGCCGCGCTTTACCCCGACGCTAAGCCGGCGCTTCATTACAGTTCTCCGTACGAGCTGTTGGTTGCGGTTATACTTTCCGCCCAATGCACGGACGAGCGCGTGAATAAGGTTACGGAAGTGCTTTTCAAGCAGTATAACACCCCGGAAAAAATGACTCGGCTTAGCCAGGGCGAACTTGAAAAGTACGTCTTCTCCTGTGGATTTTACAGGAATAAGGCGGCGCATATACTTTCGGCGTCATACGATATCATAGAAAAATACGGCGGAAAAGTGCCCGACACGTTAGACGGGCTTAAAACGCTTGCAGGGGTCGGGCAGAAGACGGCTAACGTCGTGTACTCCGTGGCGTTCGGCGGCGACGCAATCGCCGTGGATACGCACGTTTTCCGCGTATCGAACAGGCTGGGAATCGCCGAGGGCAATACCCCCGCGAAAGTCGAGGAGGGGTTGAACGCCGCCATTCCGAAAAATCAATGGTCAAAGGCGCACCACTGGCTGATATTCCACGGCAGAAGGGTCTGCCACTCGCAGCGCCCCGACTGCGTGAACTGCACTTTAAATATTTACTGCAATTATAATAAAGCTAATAAAAATAGTTAACTTTATCAATAATATGAATAGCGTCGGTTAAACCGACGCTATCTTTTTTATTCGGGTATTTCAAGTAATTTTCTTTCATTTTGAATTTCATTGTATAAACTATTAAATTTTATGGCTAAAATGCCGGTAAAAATGTAAACAACTGCATTGAATAACTTTGCCAACGCTTTGGCATAATCCGCTTTATTGGACATAAAATTAGAAATCATACTTCCCAAACTTCCAAGATTATCTGTATATTGCCCTAAAATATTTGAAAAACTAAATAGATTTAAGGAAGAAATAGCAGTAATTAATGAAATAATGCCTACAATAAAGAAAAATATCGCGGCAGGAATGCAATTATATAATGATACGTCATTCTTACCTATACAATCAACAGTATGTTTACAGAAGTTTCTCGTGATTGTGAAATATACCGTTATCAACGCAATTATTATAAAATCCACAATACAAAGACCCAAAAAAACAGCGACTACTCTACCTGTAGCCGTAGAAGATGCGTCTGCCAATTCAGCGTTACCCGATTGATCAGTACTCTGCGTAATACGACCTATTCTGATCATAAGTATTATTAAAATTATAAAAATCAAAGTCATAATTAATGTTGCAATTACCTGATAAAAAATAAGAATACCATTCATCATCTTGGGTCCGCAGGAATCGAGTTTTGAATTCTTTCTTTTTCCCGATATATAAGTACGCCAGAACCCTATGCACAAAAGACCGGAGAGTAAAACCGAAATGAATTTCCTCAATATAGTAAACCATCCGCTCAAATGCATTGCAAAAGACACAAAATAACAACAGAAAGCCGCCGTTGCAAATATAGAAAGCAAAAGCAGCAACCAAGACCCCATCGTACTTTTTAGATATTTTGATGGTATACCGTTGTAAGCTATATCGTATTCCCTCTTTTTATTTTCAAGCTCTTTTCGTTTACGTTCTTCCTCTTCTTTCGCGGCTAATCGTTTTTCTTCCTGAGCCTGCAACAATTCTTGTTGTCTTATTTGCAATTTTAAATATTGTTCAGAATATGAATCAACATCAATAGTCTCTGTCCCCGGCTTACGTTTTCCGCAAGAAGCACAGAAATTACCTTCATTTTGCGCACCGCAAGTACATTGCCATAAATTATTTTCCATAATTTTCTCCTGTATAGTTTTAATATATATCAATATAACCCAAATGGGTTAATTTGTCAACTGGTTTGAGTTATTATTTTAACTCAAATTGGTTATACAATACATAAAAAACTAACGGTAAAGAATGAACATACTTGACAAAATTGATAAACTAAGGTTAGAGCGCGGTTGGTCGGTGAATTATCTTGCTATGGAAGCTATGCTGACGCAATCAACTCTGAATAATCTCTATACAAGGAAAGCAGAGCCAAAAATTTCGACGTTACGCGCCATTTGCGACGCTTTCGGAATTTCGCTCAGCGAGTTTTTTAACGATGAGATTAATGAAGAAAAAGATGAAGCTGATTTAAATAATGAACTTCAATACAGAATGAACAAGCTTACTGATTTGCAGAAAAAAGCGATATTATCACTTTTGCGTACAATGACCTGATATTTTTTCTTAATAAAATCTTGTGATTATAATACTACGTTCGTTATCTCTAAACGCAACATTGCCATTTATGGACGCCACCGAACGAGAAATAATTTATCTGAAAATTAGGCGCGGCGATAAAAATCGCCGCGCCCCGCTTAAATTCAGATTAAATTTACAATCCCGCCAAATATCCGTACGAGCAACTGCTAAACATTCCGCTGAAAATCATTAACCAAAATAGCCCCCAGAAGAATAACGAGACTGCGGAAACTATAATTCCCGCTATGGCAAAGCCCTTCCCGGATTTGCATTCCTTTACTTTGTTCAGACCTATAATACTGAGAATAAGTCCCACTATCGACGTTATACAGAAAAAATAACTTAACCCGAGCGCGCCGACGATACCCACTATCATACCCGCAAGCGCCAAACCGTTTACCTTTTGGGGTTCGGGCTGAACGTTAGGGTTGAATTGTATGAAATTCGTCGCAACTCCGCAGTGCACGCAAATCACCGCTCTGTCGTCTATCTCGTGTCCGCAATTTCTACAATACATACGCCTCTCCTTTTAATGAAGTATAATACAAATTTTACGATTCGTCAAGGTTTCGCCTGAAAAGGTTTCAAAGGCTTATGGGGTAACCGCCTATAATCCCCAGCCTAAAAAATCGTTAAGAATGCCTATAACCCAAAAAGCAACCCAGCCCAAAAGCGCGACCGCATTTATGACGACGCCGCTTATGCCCAGCTTATTGCCCTTGCCCGACCTGCTTAAACCGACCATTCCGAGCGACAAGCCAACCGCGGGTATAAGCGTGAACATTCCCATAAACAGCGAAAAGATGCTCAATATGAAACTACTGACTGAAAATCCGAAATGCGAGCCGCTTTTTTGCGCGGGCGCGGGCGCAGGCGCCGGCACGTTGGGCTTAAATACGGGCACCCCGCAGTGAATACATATCAACGAGTTGTCGTCGATTTCCTTACCGCAGTATATACAAAACATACTTTACCTCCCGTATTTTACCGTTCCCTTTTATATTATAACGAACCGTGGACCCCTTTTGTCCCGCAAATTACAAAAAAACGCAAATTTTATGAAAAATGCCGCCGCGCTAT
>CAYLQK010000069.1:0-7678 GCA_964385865.1 uncultured Clostridia bacterium
TCTGGATTGCTTCGTCGCTTCGCTCCTCGCAATGACGGATGACGGGCGCAGGGGATCCCCCCTCTCTCTGTCATCCTGACGCTTGCCCCTGTCATTCTGTGCAAAACGTCGCTACGCTCGTTCAGGACGACAGGTAAAAATTTTGCGTAATTATTTTTTTACGCTAAAAGCGAGTCCGTCGCCGAGGTTTATAATCGTCGTGGTCAGCTCATCGTCGCAAAGTACCGCGTCGATATACTCTTTGACGTGCCGGGCAAGCATTTTGCGTTTTTTGGGGATTTCCGTTTCACCCGTGATCCAACCGTACAACAGCACGTCGTCGGCAAGCAATATTCCGCCGCTTTTCAAAAGCCGTTTAAGATGCGGAAGGTATTTAACGTACTGCACTTTCGCGCTGTCGAGAAATATGAAATCGAACTGTTGGGTACAGGTTCGGATATATTCTCCGGCGTCGGATAGGACGACGGTCGCGCGGTCGGAAAGGTTGAGGCCGGCGAAGTTTTTTACCGCCTCGTTGTAAAAAGCCTGCTCGCGCTCTATTGTGATAAGGCGCGCGGTACCGCGCGCCGTCAACATAGCCGCGCCCGATATCCCTACCGCCGTGCCGAGTTCGAGTATGTTTTCGCACTTTACGGCGCAAATCAAGGTAGTAAGGAAGTTCAGCGTTTCGTCGTCCGCCGTCGGGATACCGCGGGAGAACGCGTCAGTCCGCAACTGCCGTAGCTTTTCGCTTATTTTGGGGCGGTTGAACTGCGCCGTGGCGGTTTTGCGTTCTCCGCCGCCCGTATCGTTGTGTGCGTAAGTAAAATCCGTCATATAATTTAATATAATCTTCCGTATCTTAGGCGTGTTTTGCCGCTGTTTTCGGCAGGCAGCCGTAAAGTAAAGCCGCATAAATCACGATATTCGCGGCGCAACGCGGCTGAAATCGTCGTAAAACTTACAGTTCAACCACGACGGGCACGACCATAGGGGACTGTTTCGTCTTTTTTAAGAGGTAGTTGCGCAGACTGCGCTTGATAACCCGCTTAAGCTCGTCCACGGAGCCGCGGGAGAGATCGTAACTTTCGATGGCGCGGTTTATCACCTCGCGCATTTCCCTGTTGTAGTCGCGGTGGAAGTCGAAAACGAAACCGCGCGAGTTGATGGCGGGTTCGCCGACGACTTTGCCGTTGGAAACGGCGATAGACACGATGAACAGCCCCTCTTCGGATAACTGGATTCTGTCCTGTATGATGACGCTCGTCTTTTCGTCTTCGATACCCTCGCCGTCGATGAGGCGCGAACCCGAGACGACGTTTTCAAGGCGCTTTATGCCCTTTGAAGAGATTTCCACGCAGTTGCCGATATCGGGAATGAACACCCTGTTTTCGGGCATACCGAGCTTTGTCGCAAGCTGCATATGTTTTTTCAGATGTCTGTATTCGCCGTGGACGGGAATGAAATACGAGGGCTTTAACAGGGTGTGCATAATTTTATGCTCTTCAATGCAAGCGTGCCCCGAAACGTGAATGTTTTGCAGGCTTTCGTAGATCACGTCCGCGCCCTTGCGGTACAGGTTGTTTATAACCCTGTACACAAGTTTTTCGTTGCCGGGAATGGGAGACGCCGAAATTATAACGGTGTCGTTAGCGCCGACGGTTACGGACGAATTGTCGCCGTTTGCCATTCGCGTGAGCGCGCTCATCGGTTCGCCCTGGCTGCCGGTTGAAACGACTACAATCTCGCTGTCGCGCAGATTTTTGATTTTTGAAACGTCTATGAGGGCGCCGTCGGGGATATTTATCTCGCCTATCTTTTCCGCGGCTTCAACTACGTTCAGCATACTTCTGCCCGATAGCGCGACTTTGCGCCTGTACTTTACCGCAAGACCGATTATCTGTTGCAGACGGTGCACGTTCGAAGCAAACGTCGCGATAATTAAACGACGTTCGGAATTTTCCGCAAACAGGCGGTCGAGCGTTGCGCCCACTACCGTCTCGCTCATCGTGTAGCCCGCACGCTCTATATTGGTGCTTTCGCCCATATAAAGAAGCACGCCCGAGGTGCCGAGTTCGGTTATCGTCTTTAAGTCTATCGGGTCGCCGGCGACGGGGGTCAGATCTATCTTGAAGTCGCCGCTGTGGAAAATCACGCCCTGCGGCGTATCGATGGCAAGCGCAAGCGAACCAGCAATGGAATGGTTGACGTTTACGCAGCGAATTTTGAAGCAACCCATCTGCAATACCTGACCGGGCGTTACCGTTATCAGTTTTGCGTCGTTTATGCGGTGTTCGCGCAGTTTGTTGTCAACGAGCGCAAGCGTGAGCTTTGTGCCCGCTACGGGTACATTCAGTTCCTTTAAGAGATAGGGAACTCCGCCGATGTGGTCCTCGTGTCCGTGGGTGAGTATTACGCCGCGCACCTTTTTGCTGTTTTCGAGAAGATAGGTAATGTCGGGTACGATAAGATCGAAGCCGGGCGTCTCCTCGGTGGGAAAAATCGCGCCCGCGTCGATGATTATGATGTCGTCGCCGCACTCTATCGCGGTCATATTCTTGCCGATTTCGCCTACGCCGCCCAAAAATACTATCTTCACGGGCTTGGCCGCGCGCTTGATTTTCTTTCCGCCCGACTGCGGCTGTTTGGACTGCTTTTCAGACTTTGTCTGTTTAACTTTATCAGTCTGCTTTTTTAAATCCGTCTGTTTTGTCTGTTTAGGCTGTTTTGTCTGCTTGGTCTTTGCGGACTTTACGGCTTCGTTCTTTTTTTGTGCGGCCGTCCTTATGAATCTTTTTCCGTTCTTTACAGCGGAAGAATCAGCCGTGTTGTTGTTTGTTGTCATAAATCTCCGTCAATTGTCTTTAAATTATTATGTATCTTGGTTTTTGCGTAAAACGGGGGTTGATAAAAAATCAACCCCCCCTTAAATTTTATTTGGTCACTTGCCGCCGATATCCTTGACGAGCCCGTCCTCTATGAGCTGTTCTATCGTCTCGTAAGGATACATTGCCGCGTAGTCGCGTTCGGGGACCGCTCTCTTTACGCCTTCGCGCTTTTCGAGCATTTCGTCTATCAATCTCAACGCCTTTTTCACACCCAAAGGGCTCTTCACCTTTACCATCATAGGCGTGCCGCTGACCGACTTGTTGTCCGAAACGTCGGTATGGTGGTAGACGGAAGTCTTGTAATCATCGGGGTTGAGCGCAAGGTACAAACAAAGGGTCTTGCCGCGTATCTTGAGCCTTGCAATCGTTTCCCTGCCCTTATTGAACCTTTCGGCGCCCCAGGCTACGTTCGAGTTTACCTTTTTATACGACAGCAGCGCGTGCTTCAACGCACCGTAATAGCGCTTCGTGTCGTCGGAACTCTGTATTATCCTCGCGATAAAACTGCGGTTGTACTTCATCATTCCCGCAAAATCCACGCCGTCGGACGGCTCCGCCATAACGTCGGGCATTGAATGTTCTTCCTGCTCCTCGTCCTCTAACGTATCCTCTTCGGGCACAATATCGCTGACCGTAACTATCGTATCGCCGTAAACGGCTTCCGCCGCGGCAAATTCGCCGCACGTCTTGGCGGCTCCGCTCTCTATCAGGCGCTTTATTTCGGCAACGTCCGCCTCGAGCTTTTCAAGAAGACCCGCGGACCTTTCCGCCAGCTCGTCGCTCACCGAACGGGCGATCTGGGCTATTTCCTCCGCTTCGAACGTTATCTCTATATTTTCGTCCTCGCGCGCCTTTATGAGTTTTTCGGCAATGCGCTCCGCCACGTCGTCTTTATCTTCGAAAAGCTCCCTCTCCGCGCGCAGTTTTTCGGCTATCTCCTGCGAAATATTGCTTAAATCAAGTCTTTTAGCGATCTCTTCCGAAATGGAAGCGCAGCCCTCGTCGTCTACAAGTATCTCGAAATCTTCGGCTTTAAGACTTCCCGCTTTGACTGCGATAGCGTCGGCAAGCTCTTCCTCGTCGAAAGCGCCGTCTATGCGCACGTCGGACAAATTGAGACGGGAGACGATGTCTGAGACGAGTTTTTCTTCGTCCACGCTCTGTTCGGGCACGACGATCTGTTCGGCGACCTTAGACGCGATATAATCGGGCGAAACGTCCTCTCTTACGCCGATTATGCCCGCCACCTTTTCGGCGAGCTTGTCGTAATCTATCTCGGCGGTGAGATTTGAAACCGTAACCGGCGTGCGGGAAACCGCGGAAACCTTGTCGAGGCGCGCTGACAGTTCGGCAATCTGTTCCGCGAGTCCCGAATAGATATTCTCGTTCTGTTTGGCGAGGTATAAAAGCTCCTGCTTTAAAGAGGCGTTTTCAGTCTGCAAACGGTTGAAAATTTCACTGCTCTGCTTGGTAACGAAAGCCATATCCCGAACGTCTTTGGAAAACGTTTCGATAAGGGTCTCCATACGCGAATTGGAAAGCTTGGTCTGCCTGATTATTTCGTCCTGTTTGGAAGAAATTTCCTGATTCACCTTTAATATTATATCCGCTTTTTTGGGGGGAGCGGACTCGTTTGCCGCGGAGCCGTTTTTGCCGTACGCCATTATACACCTCGTAAGTAGTTGAATTATGAGCAAACCCTTTAAAAAGTATGCGCTTACGTCTATATAGAAATAGTTTACACCAAAAGCGGCTAAAAGTAAATATAATTATTAATTTTTTTTGGGGAATTTGATAATTTTTTTGCGTTCGGCGCGGCATATTGCGAGGTCAAATTCAATTTTTTAAAACAGCGCTTAAACGCTTGTCTTTTTGTTTTTATTGTTGTATAATAATGCATAATTAATGAATATTCAGTGTATAAGTGAATATTTTATGTCGAATATATAATTCTTAAGGAGATATGAATATGAGAGTCTACAATTTCGCAGCAGGGCCTTCGACCTTGCCCCTCGAAGTTTTAGAGCAGGCAAAGGACGAATTTCTCGATTTTTCGGGAACGGGGATGTCGGTAACGGAGATTTCCCACCGCGACAAGGCGTACGAGGCTGTCGTCAAGGAAGCCGAAGCGCTGACGCGCGAGCTTTTGAACGTTCCCGACGACTATTGCGTTATCTTCGTACAAGGCGGCGCTTCAACGCAGTTTGCAGCGGTGCCGCTCAACCTTATGCACAACGGCAAAGCCGACTACATAGTTACGGGCAATTTTGCTAAAAAAGCCTGGCAGGAGGGTCAGATTTACGGCGAAGCAAACAAGATAGGCGACAGCTCCGACAAGATCTATACGTATATCCCCGACGTGGATAAACTCAACTATACCGAGGGTGCGGATTACGTTCACATCACGTCGAACAACACGATCTTCGGTTCGCGCTACCCGAAATTCCCCGAATGCAAGGCGCCGCTCGTCGCGGATATGTCGTCCGAAATTTTCTCGCGCGAGATAGACGTATCCAAGTTCGGCGTTATCTATGCAGGCGCGCAGAAAAACCTTGCGCCCGCAGGCGTTACCATAGTCATAGCAAAGCGTTCGCTCATTCAGGAGCCCTTGAAGTTCTGCCCCACTCTTCTCAAGTGGAAGGTTCAGGACGAAAACGGTTCGCTGTACAACACGCCTCCCGCATTCTCCATATATATGGCGGATCTCGTGCTGAAAAACCTCAAAGCTAAGGGCGGCGTTAAGGCCATTCAGCAGGTAAACGAATACAAGGCGGGGCTTTTGTACGATTTCATAGACAATTCTTCCCTCTATACCAACAGCGTCGTTCCCGAATTCCGTTCTATTATGAACGTGCCTTTCGTTACGGGCAGCGACGAGCTGGACGCAAAGTTCGTTCAGGAGGCGAAGAAAGCCGGGCTCGTCTCGCTGAAAGGACACCGTCTCGTGGGCGGTATGCGCGCCTCCATTTACAATGCAATGCCCGTCGAGGGCGTAAAGGCGCTGATAGAATTTATGAAGAAATTCGAGTCGGAAAACAAATAAGGAGCAGCAGATATGGCTAAAATTTTAAAACTTAACGCAATAAGTCCCCTCGCGGACGGTATCTTTGCCGATTACGAATACAGCGACAAGTGCGCCGATCCCGACGGAATAATGGTTCGCTCCGCCGCAATGGCAGACTATCCCGTGAACGGCAATCTGCTCGCCGTCGCGCGCGCAGGCGCAGGAACGAACAATATCCCCACAGCCGAATACGCCGAAAAGGGAATCGTCGTATTCAACACCCCCGGCGCCAACGCCAACGCGGTAAAAGAACTCGTTTTATGCGAGCTGTTCCTCGGCGGAAGAAAGATCAACGAGGCGGTTGATTGGGTAAAAACTCTCAAGGGCGAGGGCGACAACGTTTCGAAGCTCGTCGAAAAAGGCAAGGGCAAGTTCGTCGGCAAGGAGATAACGGGCAAAACGCTGGGCGTTATCGGGCTCGGAGCGATAGGCGTTGCAGTCGCCAATTCGGCGGTTGCGCTGGGGATGAAGGTCGTAGGCGTGGACCCCTACCTTTCCACTCTCAACGCGCTTGCGCTATCGCCTGCCGTAAAGCTCGTCGCAACGCGCGAGGACGTCTATAAGGCAGCCGATTTCATCACGGTACACGTTCCGCTCAACGCAGATACGAAGGGACTGATCAACGCCGAAACCATCTCTAAAATGAAGGACGGCGTAGTCATCATCAACAATTCGAGAGGAGAGCTGGCGGATATGGACAGCGTAATAGCCGCCTTGGAGAGCGGAAAGGTCGAAAGATACATCACCGACTTCCCCTCCGATGAGCTTATAGGCGTAAAGAACGCGGTTTGCGTGCCCCACCTCGGCGCAAGCACGCCCGAGGCAGAGGACAACTGCGCAGTGATGGCAGCGCAGGAGCTGACCGATTATATCGAAAACGGAAACATCAAAAACGGCGTCAACTATCCCTCGGTATCGATGCCGAGAGAGAGCGTTGCGAGAGTATGCGTTCTGCACAAGAACGTCAAGGAAATACTCTCTAAGATGCTTGCCGTCATCTCCGCGCAGGGCATCAACGTTGCGAATATGCAGGACGCTTCCAAGGGAGAATACGCGTATCTTATAAGCGAGCTGGACGACGTTCCCTCCGCCGCCACGCTCGAATTGCTGAGCGGCATCGACGGCGTCATAAAGGTAAGAATGATTAAGAACTGATTTTTGAATAAATTTGTTGACCTCCGCGCATAATATTTAAAAACGCGGAGGTCATTTTATGGCAAAGAAAAAAATTGTCAAGCTTACCGATGAACAATACTACAAATATATTATGAGTTTGAAAGACGAGGCGGCGCTTTACGGAGCGGACGGCGAAATGTTCGTGCCGGACAGCCTTAAAAGCGAAGAGGACGACAATACGGGCGAATGATTAGCCGCTATAGATAACTTTACGTCTTTTTAATATGCAAAAGCAATCCCTTTTATCATAGCTTCCATAGGGAATTTCAGATAAGTTGCCGCTCAAAAAGAATCAGGCGCGGCGATAGCCCACGCCTTTTATATTGCTTACTTAAAACGTTTGAGAGCGCACACCTTGCTTGCAAGGTGTGCGCTCTACCTCGTTTGTCATTCCTTATATCGAGCGCCCGCCAAAGTGCCTTTTTGACAGCGCTATACGGTTGAAAATGAAAATCGTTTGCGTTATAACATATTTGCTCAAACAGAGCGATAAACGGTAATTTAGTAAATTGTCCGCCGTCATTGCGAGGAGCGAAGCGACGAAGCAATCCAGAAAACACGGCTATACAAA
>CAYLQK010000070.1:0-7510 GCA_964385865.1 uncultured Clostridia bacterium
ATAATTGAAGAAGATTAAGGAGAATGGTTATGAGAAAACCTTTTATTGCAGGAAACTGGAAAATGAATATGACCGCGGCAAGCGGCGAAAAACTTATAAAAGACCTTATCCCTCTCGTGAAGGACGCTAATTGCGAAGTTGCTCTGTGCGTGCCTGCTATTCTTATCCCCGCTATGGTCAAAGCGGCGGAAGGCAGCAACATAAAAATCGGAGCGGAAAACGTCCACTGGGCTCCGTCGGGCGCGTATACGGGCGAAATTTCCGCCGATATGCTCAAAGAATACGGCGTACATTACGTTATTATCGGGCACAGTGAAAGACGGCAATACTTCGGCGAAACCGACGAGAGCGTAAATATGCGCACGCAAGCGGCTTTAAAGGCGGGACTTACCCCCATCGTCTGCGTAGGAGAAATGCTTGAAGAGCGCGAAAACGGCAAGACAAACGACGTGCTTACCAGACAGCTTACCGTAGGGCTCGGCGGAATCGAGGATATAACGAAGATAGTTATCGCTTACGAACCCGTTTGGGCGATAGGAACGGGCAAAACCGCCACCGACGAGCAAGCTCAGGAAACGATAGCGTTCATACGCAAAAAGATAGGCGAGTTGTTCTGTCCCAAATGCGCGGAAAAAATTATCATACAGTACGGCGGTAGTATGAACGCAGGCAACTGCAAAGGGCTTATGGCTCAACCCGATATCGACGGCGGACTGATAGGCGGAGCCTCTTTAAAGCTTGATTTTGCGACGATTGTAAACTTTGACAAATAAGGTGCGGTTATGGCTAAAAAAATTCCCTATGCTATCATAATAATGGACGGTTACGGGCTTGCCCCTGCCGGCGAAGGAAACGCGATTTACATTAACGGCAGTAAGAACGTTAACGAGTTGATAAAAGAATACCCCTCCTCTTCGCTCGGCGCAAGCGGAATGAGCGTCGGACTTCCCGACGGACAGATGGGCAACAGCGAAGTCGGACATCTCAATATGGGTGCCGGCAGAATTGTATATCAGGATCTGACAAAAATAACCAAGGCGATATCGGACGGCGAGTTCTTTGAGAACGCCGCGCTGATAAAGGCTATGGATAACGCCAAAAACGGCGGCAAAAAATTGCACATTTACGGTCTTTTGTCGGACGGCGGCGTACACAGCCACATAACGCACGTCTATGCGCTGTTGAAAATGGCAAAATTGCGCGGGCTTGACGAGATTTACGTGCACTGCTTTATGGACGGCAGAGACGTTTCACCCACGTCTGGCGCAGGCTTCATCCGCGCCCTTCAGGACGAAATGAAAAACGTCGGTATCGGCAAAGTTGCTTCCGTCTGCGGCAGATATTACGCAATGGACAGGGATAACAACTGGGACAGAGTCGAAAAAGCTTACGATATGCTCACTCTCGGCGAAGGCATTCAGACGGATGACCCCGCTAAGGCTGTTGAAGAATCTTATGCGGCAGGCGTTACCGACGAATTTATCAAGCCCACGAAAGTATATGAAGGCGGCAAACCCGTTGGTTTAATCGAAAAGGGCGACAGCGTCATCTGCTTCAATTTCCGCCCCGACAGAGCGAGAGAGATTACTCGCGCGGTGTCGCAGAGTGAATTCGTCGTTCCGAAAGGCACCGCATTCGAGAGAAAGACTGGTTTCCTCGCCCCGACGTACGTTTGCTTCACCGTATACGACGCGCTTTTCGAAAACGTTGATATAGCATTCCCCAAGACCTCTTTGGACAACACGCTCGGCGAATATCTCGCCAAGTGCGGCAAGAAACAGCTGAGGATAGCGGAAACGGAGAAATATGCGCACGTAACGTTCTTCTTCAACGGCGGCATAGAAGCGCCCAACGAAAACGAAGTGCGCGACCTTATTCCCTCGCCTAAAGTTGCGACGTACGATCTTCAGCCCGAGATGAGCGCCTATCTCGTAACCGACAAGGTTATAGAAGAACTTGACAGCGGCGAATTCGACGTAATCATTCTCAACTTCGCAAACTGCGATATGGTAGGGCATACGGGAATCATTCCCGCCGCAGTAAAAGCCGTCGGTACGGTCGACGAATGCGTAAAGAAAGTACTCGATAAGATACTCGAAATGGGCGGTTCCGCACTGCTCACCGCGGATCACGGAAATGCGGATAAGCTGTTATCCGACGACGGATCTCCCTTCACGGCTCACACGACCAACCCCGTTCCCGTAGTGCTCGTTTCCGAAAAGTTTAAGAACGTAGAGTTGCGTTCGGACGGCGTTCTCGCAGACCTTGCCCCCACTCTTCTTACAATAATGGGCTTGCCCGTACCAAAAGAGATGACCGGAAAATGTCTTATAAAATAAATCATCGCTAAAATAAGCAGGCAGATAAAAGTCAGCCTGCTTTTTATTTATCGAAAAATCCGAACTAAAAAATTATTACGCCGACGTAATTATTTGCCATATTTTTTTATTTGAAATATAATAATAGTATGCCTATCAGAGAGTCCGAAAAGTTTTTTTCGAAAAATTATATAGTGTGCATATGCGCGATTATCTGCTGCATTCTGTGGGGCAGCGCTTTCCCCTGCGTTAAAATAGGTTATAAACTATTCGACATAGACACGGGCAGCGTTCCGTCGCTTATCCTGTTTGCGGGAACGAGATTTTCGCTTGCGGGAGTATTAGTCATCGTATTCGGCAGTATTATAAGGCGGAAATTCCTCGTTCCGAAGGCGCGGAATTTATGGCGGGTTGGGCTGATTTCGGTTTTTCAGACGGTAGCGCAGTACACCTTTTTCTATATAGGTCTCGCCAATACGGCAGGCGTGAAAGCTTCGGTTTTGAACGGACTCGGGGTGTTCTTCACAATTTTAGCCGCGTGCTTTATTTTCAGAACGGAAAAGTTCAATCTTATAAAACTTTTAGGCTGCCTGCTGGGGTTCGGCGGCGTAATTCTGATAAACCTCGGCGGCGATTTTTCGTTCACTTTTACTTTCGCCGGCGAAGGTTGCGTTATTCTTTCGGGCATATCGGCGGCGTTTGCGGCGGGACTTGTAAAAATATTTTCAAAGCACGAGGACACGACGGCACTCTGCGGATATCAGTTCTTTTTCGGCGGAATAGTACTTATAATAGTCGGACTTGCTTTCGGAGGAAAAATCCATCCTAATTCGACGGGCAGTTTCTTTATGCTGCTATACCTCGCGTTCCTCTCGGCCTGCGCGTTTACCCTGCAAGGGTTCCTGCTAAAATATAATCCCGTTTCAAAAGTAGCCGTATTCAAGAGCACAAACCCCATTTTCGGCGCGGTCTTTTCCGCAATAATCCTCGGTGAAAGCGACCAGCTTTTGTCCGTTTTTACGCTTATCGCGCTCATTCTCGTGTGCCTCGGCATTTTTATCATAAATAAATTCGGCGAAATGCGAGTAAAAAATAAAAATTCGGGATAAAATTTAATAAACGCCCCTAAATTGATTGAAAAAAATATTTTACTGTGTTATACTCTTTGAGTAAATTTATTAGAGAGGTTATTTATGGGCGCATATATATTGGCATCAGCTGCCGGCGCAGTCGGTATGGATGATACACTATTTACTTTATATATGGTGATATCCATTGCCTGCCTTGTCATTCTGTTCCTTACCGCATTGGTAACTATTATTATCGTATTATTCCAGAAGAGTAATTCCGACGGTATTCAGGGAATAACCGCTTCGAGCGAAACGTTTTTCGGAAAAAACAGAGGCAAATCCATTGAAAGTCAGCTTAAAAAATGGACTTGGATCTGTCTTGTAGTACTCGCAGTCCTTTCCATTGCGATTTACCTGATCGGTCTTATGGTTCCACAATAAGTAATTCACAAGGCGGCTTTGATAAAGCCGCCTATTTTTTTATTATGACGACAAAACAGAGAATTTTAAATGAAATAAGATGCGGTAAATGCGCATTCAAAACACAAAAAGAAATTTTACAGTTGCCCTACCTGCAACGCAACAAGCAGGCGGTTAACCGCGCCCTGAAAGAGCTGGAACTCGACGGTTCTCTCGTGCGCGATATGAAAAACCGCTATTGTACGCCCGAACAGACCGGCGCTTTTACGGGCACATTGCAGGGCAACGCGCGCGGATTCGCGTTCGTAATTCCCGACGATAAACAAAGATTCAATAAGGACTTCTTTATCCCTCCGCGCTCGGTCGGCGGCGCATATGACGGCGACAAAGTTCTTGCCGCACCCGTGCGCGGCACCGACGACGAGGCGTACGTAATCAAGATTTTGGAGCGCGGACGAAAACTCGTGGTGGGTACTTTTTACAGAAACGGAAACCGAACGGAATTTTATCCCGACGACGAGAAATTGCCCGAAGTTTTCATTCCCCTCTCACTCTCCTCGGGCGCAAAAAACGGGGATAAAATTCTATGTGAAATCACCTCTTACCCCGAACACGGCGCGCCTAAGGGAAAGACGGTGGAAATTTTGGGCGAAAGCGGCGATTTCGAAGTTGAAGAGCTTTCCCTAATCCGCTCGCACGGACTTTACGAATCTTTCCCCGAAGACGTTATAAGCGAGGCTGAAAAAGTCGCCGACGGCGCAATTGTAGCGGACGGACGCAGGGATTTGAGAAAAACGACCGTCTTCACAATAGACGGCGCGGATACGCGCGATATCGACGACGCGGTTTCATTGGAAATTATCGACGGAAAATACCGTTTGGGCGTGCATATCGCGGACGTGAGTTCTTACGTAAAATACCGCTCGGCGCTCGATAAGGAGGCCTATTCCCGCGGCACGAGCGTATATTTTCCCGACAGGGTTCTGCCTATGTTGCCGAAAGAACTGTCAAACGGGATCTGCTCGCTCAACGAGGGTGAGGACAGGCTGACCCTTTCCTGCCTTATGACTTTCGACGAAAACGGTAAAAGACTCGGTTACGAGATATGCGAGAGCATTATCAGGAGCAGGCACAAGATGACCTACTCCGCCGTTACCGCCATCTGCGAGGGAGATAAAAAGACTTGCGAAGACTACTCGGATATCGTGGGGATCATACGCGATATGCAAAGGCTTTGCCTGATAATGGAGAGCAACCGTGAAAAAGAGGGCAGCGTTAACCTTGACGTGCGCGAGGCAAAGATATACGTTGACGAAAACGGCGAAATCGTGATTCCCGATTCCGACCGCACGATTTCAGAGCGGATAATAGAACAGTTTATGATTTCCGCCAACGAGGCGGTTGCGGAATTCTTACAGGAAAAACAGGCTCCCTGCCTTTACCGTATTCACGAAAAACCGTCGCCGGAAAAGGCGGAGGCTTTAACCTCTTTTCTGAAAGATCTGGGGCTGAATACAAACTGCGGACAGGAAGTTACTTCGAGGGACTTTCAGCGCATTCTCAAAAGCGCCGAGGGCAAGCCGTATTATTCGGTCGTCAACAAAGTTATGCTAAGGTGTATGCAGAAGGCGAGATATAGCGAGCAAAATTTAGGTCATTTCGGACTTGCCTCAACTTGCTACTGCCACTTCACTTCCCCCATTCGCCGCTATCCCGATCTATTCGTACACAGGTCTTTAAAGGCCGTGATGGAAAAAAACGCAAAGGCTTTGGCTTTATATGCAAAAATCGCGCCCGAGGCAGGCTTGGAATTATCCGAACGCGAGAGAATCGCCGACGAAACCGAACGCGACGTTGACGATCTGTATAAGCTTGTCTATATGTCGGACCGCATTGGCGAAATTCAAGACGCCGTAATTTCAGGCGTAACCGAGTTCGGTATATTCTGCGAACTGAAAAATACCGTCGAAGGACTTGTTCCTCTCGAAGTTCTGCCGGACGACAACTACGAATTTATCGCCGAAAAATTCACGTTGAAGGGGTCAAAGCACTGTTACCGCTTGGGTGATAATATAAAAATCTGCGTTGACGGGTGCGATTTCGGCAGAATGCGAGTAATGTTTTCCCTCTTCGGGTAAAAAACAATTTACTATTTTGAAATTTATGGTATAATATTGTATATGAAAACGATCACTTACAACAAATATGCCGCCTACGAGTATTTTATACTTGAAAAATATGAGGCGGGCATTGTGCTGGAAGGTGCTGAAGTAAAATCTTTAAGAGCCGGAAACTGCAATCTGAAAGAAAGTTTCTGTTATATACGCGGCGGAGAAATAACCTTAAAAAACGCGCATATCGCCGTTTACGACAAGGCGGGGGCGTTTTCGACAAAGGAATCCAAACGCGACAGGAAACTGCTTATGCATAGTTACGAGATCGACAAGATCGTAGGTAAAATAAACGAAAAGGGTTATACGCTGATTCCTCTTTCGCTTTATTTTTCCGGTAGCCTTGTAAAAGTAGAACTTGCGCTGTGCAAGGGTAAACAAAATTACGACAAAAAACGCACCATTGCGGAACGGGACCGCAAGCGCGAACTTGACAGACAGCTTAAAAATTACTGAGAAAGGATAGTTTATGCCTATTGTCATTGATAAAGACATACCCGCGTTCAAGATACTGACGGGTGAAAGAATATTCGTTATGGACAAAGAGAGAGCTGTATCGCAGGAAATACGCCCCATAGAAATTGCCATATTGAACCTTATGCCGACAAAAGAAACTACGGAAACGCAGTTTATGAGATTGTTGTCTAACTCCCCCCTTCAAGTAAACATTACCCTTATTAAGACGTCGACGTATAATTCGACTCATACGGACAAGGGGCATTTGAACAAGTTTTACAAGTCTTTCGAAGAGATAAAAAACAGCAAGTTCGACGGTATGATAATTACGGGCGCGCCCGTGGAAAACCTTGAATTCGAAGACGTGGCATATTGGCGCGAGCTGGAGGAAATTTTCGACTGGACCAGGACTAACGTAACGTCGACGCTGTTCATATGCTGGGGTGCGCAGGCGGCGCTGCACTACTTTTACGGCATAAAGAAACACCCGTTGAAGGAGAAATGTTTCGGCATATTCGCGCACAACAGGGTCCGCGACGGCGTTCCCGAACCGCTTATGCGCGGCATCTCCGACGAATTTCATATGCCGCATTCGCGCCATACGATAATCTACGCAAAGGATATATTGCACGTCAAACAGCTGAAAATCCTCGCGTATTCCAAGCGCGCGGGCGCCTCGGTTATCAAGAGTATGGACAACAGGCAGGTATTCGTGATGGGACATATGGAATACGACAGATATACGCTGAAAAACGAGTATGAACGCGATTTGGCTAAGGGGCTCGATATAAAGCCGCCCGTCAACTATTTTGCCGATAAGGAAATGAAAGAGGTTAAAATGAACTGGACCTCCTCTTCAAATCTCTTTTATATGAATTGGCTGAACTATTACGTTTACCAGGTAACGCCTTACAATATAAACGATATAGAAGAATAAAAAAGCGCGTCTGTTAACCGTAGTTCCCATAGGGAATATAAAAAAGCGAAGAATTTTAAAATTCTTCGCTTTTTTATATTTGCCCGATAAATTGAAATTTGTTTTATAAAGCTTTAATAAAGTAATAAATCGGATTGC
>CAYLQK010000071.1:0-7337 GCA_964385865.1 uncultured Clostridia bacterium
GGACCGATCGGTTATGAGCCGACTGCTCTAACCAACTGAGCTAAAGGCCCTTAAATTAAAGGCGTTCGGGTTTTCCGCACAACGCTTGTATATAATAATATACCCGAAAATTTTTGTCAAGTATTTTCCAAACTATTTTTTTATAATTTTTTAAATTTAATACGTCATTTTTTCCCTGCCCGGAGAGAATCAAAATACGGCGCAAAAAGCCGAATCCGACAAAACATTCTCAAATCCGTTAAATTCAGGCAAATTTCCTCAACCCCGGTGTTGTACTATTTTAAAGCACTATTTGATGAACCCAAGGAGCGGAAAAATTATGACGGTAACAGGATATCTGCGTGCAAAAATTCTATACATAAATCTGTCTGGAGAGCTGGACGAATGTTCTTCGCCGGATGCGCGCGAAAAATGCGACAAACTGATCGAAGAGAACCTTACGACGTCAAAGATAATAATCAATCTCTCGGACGTCGCTTTTATGGACTCGACGGGGATAGGTTTTCTTATCGGCAGGTATAAAAAGGCTTCGCGGCTCGGCATTCCCGTATATATAGAAAAACCGAACTTCGCTGCCGACAAAATACTCAATTTAAGCGGAATATATTCGCTGATTCCAAAGGCGGAATAAGGATTATGACGAGAAACTATCTTAAACTGCAATTCTATTCACTTCCCCGTAACCAGGCGTTCGCGCGCGACGCGGTCGCCGCATTCTGCTTGGAATTAAATCCCTCGTTGTCGGCGCTTTCCGACGTAAAAACGGCGGTATCCGAAGCCGTAACGAACTGCACCGTGCACGCGTACGGCGGCAACCTCGGCCTTGTAACCGTAGAGTGCGAAATTGAGGGCAACGAACTACATATAAAGGTAAGCGATACGGGCAAGGGCATACCCGATATTCAGAAAGCCGTTCAGCCATTCTATACAACGCTTCCTTCCGACGAGCGCTCGGGTATGGGCTTCACGATAATGCAGACGTTTATGGACGAATTTTCGGTGAACTCGATTTCGGGCGAGGGTACGGTCGTATATATGTCGAAAAGATTTGAAGCGGAAGTGGAGAATGCTTGACGTCGACAAGACGAACTGTTTGATACGAAAGGCGAAACAGGGCGACGCCTCGGCAAAGGAAACGTTGCTCGTGGAAAACAATAACCTGATAAAGAGTATAGTCAGGAGATATCTCGGCAAGGGCGTTGAGTACGACGACCTGTATCAGCTTGCAAGTATGGGGCTGTTGAAAGCGATAAACGGCTTTGACGAAAGCTTCGGCGTGCGCTTTTCGACCTATGCCGTACCTATGATAGCGGGCGAAATAAAGCGGTTTATGCGCGACGACGGCAGTATAAAAGTTTCGCGCGCAATGAAGAGCTGCGCCAAGCAGATAAACGCCTTTATCGAGCGTTACGTCTCCGAGCACGGCGCGCAACCTACGGTTAAAATTATTGCCGAACAGTTTTCTATGCCTGAAAGCGAGGTTGTGTTCACGATGGGCTCGACGCATATGCCCGTCTCTATATACAATCAGGGCGATTATAAGGATGAAAAGACTCAGGAGCTTTTGGAAAAGCTGCCCGTCGAGGACAGGCAGGAAGATATTATTGAGACCCTCCAGCTCAAGACCGCGATAGCGCAGCTCCCCGAGCGGGACAGAAAGGTAATAATTCTGCGCTACTTCAGGGATATGACGCAGAGCGAAGTTGCAAATATGTTGGGCGTTTCTCAGGTGCAGGTCTCACGAATAGAAAATAAAATAATGCAGACTTTCAGAAAGGATCTGACGGGTTAACGGTAAAACGCTGCGAGCGGTCTGACGCACAGACCGCTCGCAGCGTTTATTATATTATACTTTATCATATTATACTTTTTCTTTCGGCATCACGCCGTCGAGCACTATGGGAATAACGTCCTCGACCGCAAGGCTGAAAGTCCGTGAAAACTCGTCGAAGAGTATCTTTTCGCATATCTTTATCGCGTTCAGGTCAATTGAACGCAATTTCTTTTTCACCGCTTTCATTTCGTTCTGTTTTGCGCAAACGGCTTTGAGCAGCGCGACTATCTCGTGCGTATCTCCGCGTTCGAACGTCCGCCTGAATCTGAGGTCGCGCTTTTTATCGTCCTCGTCCCAGTCGACGACGGCGCAATCGCAGAGGTGCAGCGCTTTAATTTCGTCTACGGTCAAAGCGCGCTTGACTTCCTGAAACGAGCCGCCCTTTTCTACGGGCACGTATATGGTCGATACCGGATTTTTCACCTGCGTAAGAATAAAAAATTCCCTTGCCCGACCTCCTAAATATTCTTCGCGCCTGTCCAGAATTTTACACTCTCCGTACGCCCCGTATCTCACAACGTCGCCCACTTTAAATTCAGCCATAGTCCGCCCTCCGTAAAAGTCTGTAATAAAAATACGGCGACAGCATAAAGGGTTAAAATCCACACATATCGCCGTATTTACCTTATTATAACATAAAAAAATTTTTTTCGTAAGCCGTTGAAAGCAAATTTTTCCGTTAAATTTTTCCCGTATACCCGTAAATTCTTTATTTATCTTTTTAAAAGTGTTATAATCGGGAGAAGGAGGGGAAAGAAATGTTGAACCAAAAGAACGTAAATCTCGGCAAAGTCCGCTCGTCAATAAGGGAGCTGTTCGAATACGGAAAGAAGCGCAAAGCGGAAATAGGCGCGGAAAACGTCTACGATTTTTCGCTCGGCAATCCAAGCGTGCCGTCGCCCCGTGAGGTCGAACTCGCATTGATCGATCTGATTGAAAATTCAGACCCCGTCTCTCTGCACGGCTACACCTCGGCGCAGGGCGACTTCAACGTAAGAAAGACCTTGGCGGACTATATCAACGCGCGCTTTTCAACAAATCTGAACGCGGACTGCCTGTATATGACTTGCGGCGCCGCCGCGTCGCTGACGATTACTCTGAATGCGCTGCTCAATAGCGGCGACGAGGTTATAACCTTTGCTCCGTTTTTTCCCGAATATAGAGTGTTCTGCGAGCACGCGGGCGGCAAGCTTGTCGCCGTAAAGAGCGAGGAAAACACTTTCCAGATAGATTTTAACAGATTGGAAGGAGCGCTGAATGAGAACACGAAGGCGGTAATAATAAATTCCCCCAATAACCCTAGCGGCGTGGTTTACGGCGAAAGTACGGTAAAGCGGCTCGCCGAAATACTTGAAAACTTTTCCCGGAAACGCGGCTATCCGGTCTATCTTATCTCGGACGAACCCTACCGCGAGCTCGTATTCGACGACGGCGTAAAGGTTCCGTATATTATGAATTACTATAAGCGCAGTATAGTGTGCTATTCATATTCTAAAAGCCTGTCTCTCCCGGGCGAGCGTATCGGCTATATCGCCGTGAATAACGAAGCGGAGGAATTTGCCGATCTGTACGCCGGGATCTGCGGCGCGGGCAGGGCGTTGGGATTCGTCTGCGCGCCCAACCTCTTTCAGCAGCTTGTAGGCAGGGTTTACGATAAAACCTCCGATATATCGGTGTACAAGCGCAACAGAGACTTGCTCTGTTCTGCGCTGACCGGGTACGGCTATACAGTAGTTAAGCCCGACGGAGCGTTTTACCTCTTCGTAAAATCGCTTGAACCCGACGCAAAGGCATTTGCCGAACGGGCGAAGAGGTACGAACTTTTAATCGTTGCGGGCGACGACTTCGGCTGCGAAGGCTACGTGCGGATAGCGTACTGTGTTTCGACGGAGATGATAGAGAGGTCTCTGAATTCCTTCAAGGCGCTGGCTGAAAGCTATAAAAAATCAATCTGAGCGTCGTTTGGCGCCTGCCGATAAAACGTCAATAATAATTGACTTATTTCCAAAATTACTTTACAATATAATAAATTCTTTCGGTGCGTAACTGCAAATGATAATTTTAGGTCTCGACCCGGGGCTTGCCACAATGGGCTACGGCGTCGTGGAAAAACTCAAGAACGACGATACCGTCGCAGTTGACTTCGGCGTGGTGCTCACGCCCAAGGAGGAAATCCTTCCCGTACGGCTTGCGATGCTTGAAGAGGGGATAAACAAAATTCTCAATAAATACAGACCAGACGAGATAGCGGTGGAGGAACTGTTCTTCTCCAAAAACATCACGACAGGTATTCCCGTCGCCCATGCAAGGGGGGTAATGCTGCTCACCTGTATCAAGTACTGCGGCAGACTTTACGAGTACACTCCCAACCAGATAAAGCAATCGCTTACGGGTTACGGCAAAGCCGATAAAGTCCAGATGCAGCACGTCGTAACTTCGCTTTTACGCCTCGATAAGATACCCCGTCCCGACGACGCCGCGGACGCGCTCGCGGTGGCGCTCTGCCACGCCCATACCTCGCGCTTCGGCAGAATGTTCGGCATTAAGTAATTGATTATGATAGGTTATATAAAAGGTAAAATTTTATCGCTGACGCCCGAGTACGCATTGATAGAGACTTCGGGCGGAATAGGATTCGAAGTGATGTGCTCGGGGTCCGCGTTTCAGTCTCTTTCGGGCAAGAAAGAGGGTGAGCTCTACACTTATCTGCAGGTAGGAGAAAACGGCTGCGCGCTTTACGGCTTCTCGTCGCCCGACGAAAAGAATATGTTCTTAAAGCTGATAACCGTTTCGGGCGTAGGACCCAAAATGGGCATTGCGGTGCTGTCCGGAATGACGATTGAAGACCTCGCCGTCGCGATAGCTTCTTCCGACGTAAAGCGGCTGTCTACAGTCAAGGGGCTGGGCAAAAAGACCGCGGAACGCATTATTTTAGAGCTTCGCGAAAAGGTTCCGCTCACCGGCAACGCGCCTGTAGCGGGAACCGCTCCGACGCCTCAGGGTACGGGAGAGGACGAGGACGCCGTCGTCGCGCTTATGACGCTGGGCTTCACCCGCGCGGAAAGCGAAAAATCGATATCCCGCGCAAGGGCAAACGGCGCGAAATCGGTAGAAGATATCATTATGCTCGCACTCAGGGGAATGTAAATTATGTTTTTTGACGACGAAGAAGAGGAGTTCGGCGAGGACAGGCTTGTAAAGAGCACTAAGGGCGAGTACGACGTTGAAGAGAACGTTCTCCGCCCCAAGACTTTGGAAGCCTACGTCGGACAGGCAAAGGTCAAGGACAATTTAAAGGTATATATGAATGCCGCAAAACAGAGGGGCGATGTTCTCGAACACGTCCTTTTGTACGGCGCTCCGGGACTCGGCAAAACCACGCTCGCGCACATAATCTCGACCGAGATGGGCAGTCAGCTGAAAATGACCTCCGCACCCGCGATCGAGCGCAGCGGCGATCTCGCCGCAATCCTGACCAACCTCAACGACGGCGACGTCCTGTTCATCGACGAAATCCACCGATTAAACCACAGCGTGGAAGAAATTCTATATTCAGCAATGGAAGACTACGCGCTCGATATAATCGTAGGGAAAGGTCCCAGCGCGCGCAATATCCGTTTCTCGCTTAAAAAATTTACGCTGATAGGCGCCACAACTCGCGCGGGAATGATATCCAATCCCCTGCGCGACCGATTCGGTATAATCTGCCGTCTCGAAATGTATACCCCCGACGAATTGAAGGAAATAGTATTAAGGTCAAGCAGGACTCTCGGCATCGCCATAGAAGACGGCGCGGCGGGTGAAATTTCACGTCGCTCGCGCGGAACGCCGAGAATAGCCAACAGGCTTTTAAAGCGCGTCAGAGACTTTTCCACGGTCAACGGCAACGCGTCCGTATCCGTCGCCGACGCAAAGTTTGCTCTCGGTAAAATGGAGATAGACGACCTCGGTCTTGACGAGGTGGACAGAAGCCTGCTGCGGGCTATGATAGAAAAATTCGACGGCAAACCCGTCGGGCTTGAAACGCTCGCCGCGACCATAAACGAGGACGCGGGCACCATCGAAGACGTTTACGAACCTTATCTGTTACAGCTCGGTTTCATTGCGCGTACGCCGCGCGGCAGAATGATTCTCCGCGGCGGTTACGAGCATCTCGGCTACAAATTGACCGAAAAACAACGCGAACAGCTTTCCCTGTTCGACAAAGACTGATTATGCAATACAAAAAGAGTGATTTTTATTACGACCTTCCCGAGGAATTGATAGCGCAAACTCCTGCGGAACCGCGTGATTCTTCGCGCCTTCTCGTCTATAACAGGGCGGAGGATCGGGTAGAGCACAAAATTTTCCGCGATATCTGCGACTATCTGAAATCGGGCGACGTCCTCGTTATCAATAATACCAAGGTACTGCCCGCCCGTCTCTATGCCCATACCGAAAACGGCGGCGCGGTAGAAGTGCTCCTCTTGAAACGGCTGGATAAGGACAGTTGGGAAGTGCTCGTCAAGCCGGGCAGAAAGTGCGTAATAGGCAAAAAACTTATAATTTCGGACGACCTTTCTCTTACGGTTACCGGCATAACCGAATCGGGCGAGCGGATAGTCAGGTTTAGTTACGACGGCGTATTCGAAGAAATTTTAGAGCGCGTCGGCTCTATGCCGTTACCGCCTTATATCAAGGAAAAATTAAAGGATAAAGGGCGCTATCAGACGGTCTACGCCAAGACGGACGGCTCTGCCGCCGCGCCCACCGCAGGGCTCCATTTTACCCCTGAACTATTGCAAAAACTGCGCGAAAAAGGGATAGAAATAGCCGAGGTGCTGCTTCACGTGGGGCTTGGCACGTTCCGTCCCGTGAAGGAAGATATCATAACCGACCACAAGATGCACTCCGAGTATTATGAAATCGGAGAAAGGGCGGCGGAGATAATAAACCGCGCCAAAAGCGAGGGGCGGAGGATAATAGCCGTCGGCACGACCTCGGTCAGAACGCTTGAAACCGTCGCGGACGAAAACGGGTTTATAAAGCCCTGCGCCGGCAATACCGAAATATTTATCTATCCTCCCTATAAATTCAAGTGCGTGGACGGTCTTATAACGAATTTCCATCTCCCCGAAAGCACTCTCATAATGCTCGTTGCAGCGTTTTGCGGAAGGGAGAAGATACTCTCGCTGTATGCGACGGCGGTTGGGGAGAGGTATCGGTTTTTTTCCTTCGGCGACGCGATGCTGATTGTATAAGCGTCGCAATACGGCGTCGAACTTGCGTTTTGCCTTGGTCGTGTACGTCTGTGTACACTCTCTGCGGACAAAGCCGCGTTCTTCTTGTCTTGCTCGCTTCTCCGATCCTCATCTGCTTTCCGTATATATATGGGCGACGCTATGATGATTGTATAAATTACGAAAAATTACGAAAAATTACGAAAAACTCCGATATTTTACGAAAATTGTATTGACAATCGGCATATAATAAGCTATAATAGGACAGTAAATTAAGGAGGACA
>CAYLQK010000072.1:0-7263 GCA_964385865.1 uncultured Clostridia bacterium
AGATCCTTCGCTTTGCTCAGGATGACACTAAGGTGCGCAAAGCGTCGTACCGCTGCGCAGGCAGACTTTCGCGTGGTTTCCGTTTACACGAAAATCAGGGAAGCCGGCGAAACGGGACTTCCCTGAAGTCGTAAACATTTTTAATAAAAAGCGTGAAAAATCAATTATCCGTATACATCTGCTTGTACGGATTTTCCTTATCGGGGGTCAGGACAAAGAAATTGGCGTCGGTCAGTTCGTCGGCGTCGAACTCCTCGAAATATGAGCAATAATCCCGTATTATCGCCGTCAGTTCGGGGATCTGTTTGCCGTTGACGCGCTCGCTGTGCACCTGTCTGGGTAGTTTATGCGGCAGTTCGTCGCACCTGAGGTACATAACCCCGCCGTGCATACCCGTGCCGCAGAAGTTATGTACTATGGGCAGCCCGTCGGCGTTTGTGCCGAGCACGACTATTATGCCCCCTGCCTGATATTCGCCGAGAAAGGAGCCTGCCCTGCCGCCTATTACGAGCACGGGCTTCAATTCCTCGTACGCTTTCATATGAATGCCCGCGCGGTAGCCCGTATTGCCCCTTATATATATCTTGCCGCCGCGCATTGCGTAGCCCGTAGCGTCGCCGGCATTGCCGTAAATTATTATCTTGCCGCAGTTCATAGTGTCGCCCGTCGCGTCCTGCGCGTTGCCGTAGACGAACACCTCGCCGCCGTTGAGATATGCGCCGAGAGCGTTGCCCGGCGTGCCGTTGATAACTATTTTTTTATCTGAAACGCCCGTCGCGACGTATCTCTGCCCGATACAGCCGTTGACCGTTATCTCGCGGTCGCCCGTCGCGCGTATGCGGCGGTTAAGCGCGCTGAACCGGTAATTTTCATCCAGATTGATAATCATATTCACACCTTAGTCCCGAGTTTGATTTTTCTTTCCTCGCGCGAAAACGCCAATAGTTGGGGCGCCTGCACAAGCAGCTCCATATTCACCGACGAGAGAGGCACTCCGCCGCGTATCAGAGACGTGTATATGCCCGCGCGCTCGATATCGTTTATTAAAATGAACCCGGCAAGCTTGCCGTCCTTTATATACAGCCTCTTCAACTTCTCCCCGTCGGCACGCTCGATAAGTTCGCCCTCGTAGTTGCCCGCCGTAACGACGTGGCAGTCGAAGAAACCGACCGCGTTCATCGGGATAGCGTTGTCATAGACGGAGCTTCCGCCCGCCATATTCAGACCCGCGCACAGTCCCTGCATATACGCATTGGGAAGAAGCGCGAGCACGCGTCGGCTTCCCACCGACATATCGTAACCCTCCGTGCAGTCGCCTGCGGCATAGACGTCCGCGAGAGACGTGCGCATACGCTCGTCTATGAGAATGCCCCTGCCGACCTCGCCGCCGGCGTCCTTAACAAGCCCGACGTTGGGGCGCACGCCCACGGCGGTTACGAGGATATCGAACGCGAGCTTTTGCCCGCAGTTTTTGAGCAGCGCCACTCCGTCCCCGAACTTTTCCACGCAGTCGTTCAGGATAAATTTCACGCCGCGCTTCTCCAGCGACGCGCGCACGATTGCGGAGGAGCCGCCGTCGAGTATGGACGGAAGTATTCTGTCCGCCATATCGACCACGGTAACGCTTTTCACCCTGTCGAGAATGCCCTCCACGCATTTTAGCCCGATCAGCCCCGCGCCGACTACGAGCACGCGGCTTTGCGAAGTCAGCTTCGCTTCGAGCGCGTCCATATCGTCGAGGGTCATAAAGGTGAATTTGTCCTTCACTTCGTCCAGCCCGTCCGTAGGGGGCACAAACGGACGCGAGCCCGTTGCAACGAGCAGTCTGTCGTAGTCCACCCTTTCCCCGTTCTCTAACGACACGAATTTTTTCACCGCGTCGATTGACGTAACCGTCCTGCCGAACATCGTCTTTATATTGTTGTCGTTATAAAACCCGCGCGGGCGGTAATCGACGTTCGCCCTCGAAATCCTGCCGAGCAGGACGTAGGATATCAAAGGTCTGCCGTAACAGTGGTGTTTTTCCGAGGCAATCATTACTATTTCCCCGGCGGCGTCGACCGAGCGAATGCCTTCGGCGCACGCTATCGCCGCCGCGGAATTGCCTATTATAACGTATTTCATCTATCTCTCCTCGTAAACTATGGCGTTGTTGGGACAGTGCGCGACGCAGTTGGGCTCGCCCCCGGAATTGTCGGTACAGAGCGCGCATTTCTGCGCGGATTTGCCGTCGGGGGCGGGCATTATCGCCCCGAAGGGACAGACGAGAACGCAGGTAAAACAGCCCACGCACTTGTCCCTGTCGATGAAAACCATTCCCTCGCCCGTCTTTTTGAGCGCGCCCGAAATACAGCTTTTGACGCATATCGCGTCGGTGCAGTGGCGGCAATTGACGGCAAAATTTATCTGCGCCCGCTCTCCGCCCTCGACCTTTACGCGCGGCGAAAATTCGGTCCACATTCTTCCCTTTAATTTAAACATTTCGTCCAGCCCCGAGTTTGCGAACGCGCATTCCCATTCGCACAGACGACAGCCGAGACATCTCTCTTCGTTCACATAAATTCTTTTCATAGCCCGCCCCTTTACATATTTTCGCCCGCGTGACGTATGCCGAGTATCCTAAGTTCGGTCTCGTTTAAACCTACTCCCCTGAGCATAAGCCTGTTGCCCTTGAGCGCCTCTATCGAATTGATGCCCATTCCGCCCATCATCTCCTGGATCTCGTGGCTCCAGGCGGTAATGAGATTGACGAGCCGCTTATATCCCACGTCGGGGTTGAGCCGCTTGACGAGGTCGGCGCGCTGGGTTGCGATTCCCCAATTGCACTTGCCCGTATGGCAGCTGCGGCAGAGATGACAGCCGAGAGCCATCAGCGCCGCCGTGCCTATATAGCACGCGTCCGCGCCAAGAGCCACCGCCTTTACCACGTCCGCGCTGGAATGTATGGAGCCGGCGACGACGATGGAAACGCTGTCGCGTATGCCCTCCTGCCTGAGCCGTTCGTCAACCTGGGCAAGCGCAAGCTCGACGGGAATACCTACGTTGTCGCGTATCCTCGTGGGCGCCGCGCCCGTTCCGCCCCTGAATCCGTCTATCGCAATGATATCCGCGCCCGAGCGGGCAACGCCCGAGGCTATCGCCGCAACGTTGTGCACCGCCGCAATCTTTACGATGACGGGCTTGGAGTAGGCGGTCGCCTCCTTTAAGGAGTATATCAGCTGCCGCAGATCCTCTATCGAATAGATATCGTGATGGGGAGCGGGGGAAATCGCGTCTACGCCGCGCGGTATCATACGCGTTCTGGAAACGTCCTCCGAAATCTTCAGTCCCGGCAGATGCCCGCCGATGCCGGGCTTTGCGCCCTGACCCATCTTTATCTCTATTGCGGCGGCAGCCGAAAGGTAGTCGGCGTGAACGCCGAACCTGCCCGAAGCCACCTGCACTATCGTATTTTTGCCGTATCTGTAAAAATCCTTGTGAAGTCCGCCTTCGCCCGTGTTGTAATATATCCCCAGCTCCTCCGCGGCACGCGCGAGCGCTTCGTGGGCGTTGTAGGAGATAGACCCGTAGCTCATCGCCGAGAACATAACGGGCACCTTGAGTTTGAGCTGAGGGGGCAGATTGTCGATTATTCTGCCCTTTGCGTCCCTCTTTATCTCCACGTCCTTTTTCCCGAGGTAGACCTGCGTCTCCATAGGCTCCCTCAAAGGGTCTATCGGGGGATTGGTTACCTGCGAGGCGTTGACGAGTATTTTGTTGAAGTAAACGGGGTAATCGTTGGGGTTGCCCATCGAGGACAGAAGCACACCGCCCGAGTTCGCCTGACGGTAAATTTCGTTCATCGTCTGCATAGGCCAGTTGCAGTTCAGCCTGTACACGTCGTCGCTCTTTACTATTTTCAGCGCGTGCGTGGGACACAGACAGACGCATCTGTGGCAATTGACGCACTTAGTGCTGTCCGCGATCATTTTACCGAGATCTTTGTCGAATTTATGTACTTCGTTGGCGCACTGCCTCTCGCAGACCTGACAGCCTATGCACAGCTCCGCGGAGCGCACCACCTCGTACTCGGCGGGAATAAACGTATCCATCATTCGTTGCCTCCTTCCGCGAGGGTGTAAATTACGGGCTGTCCGCCGGCGGGCGCGAAAACTTTGTCGGGCTCGGGCTCGATGACCCTTATGCCGCATTCTTCGGAGGAAACGAACGCGAGATCGCCCTTCTCCGCGCAGACCATAGAGCGCAGTTTCAGCCTGTCGTTAAGCGCCATAATTCCGCCGTTAAAGCCGAAAATTATCGAGAACGGACCCGTTATCAGAAGCGACGGGAACGCCTTTCTCAAAAAAGTCTCGGTGCGCCGTTCTTCCGCGCTCTTCTCCTCTATCGTGGACCAGAACGACGCCGAAATGACCTTGGCGACCTCCTGCAAGGTGAGCTTTTTGACGCGGATGAGATAGTCTATGACGTAGGTTATTACTTCCGTGTCGGTCTGGAGCGCGCACTTGTAGCCGAACATTTCGATATAGCGCCTGTTTGCGTCGTACGAGGAGATTTCGCCGTTGTGGACTATGGAATAGTCGAGAAGCCCGAAGGGGTGCGCGCCGCCCCACCAGCCGGGGGTGTTTGTGGGATATCTGCCGTGCGCCGTCCAGGAATAGCCCTCGTACTCCTCGTCGAGAAGATAGAACCTGCCTATATCTTCGGGATAGCCCACGCCCTTGAATATGCCCATATTTTTACCGCTTGAAAAGACGAACGCGCCCTTTATTTCCGCGTTGATTCTGTTTACGCACTTGACGACGTACCGATCCTCGTCGAGCAGCGAGTTCGCCAGCCGTTTGGACAGCGGATAGAGAAAATAGCGGTAAATAATGGGTTCGTTAAGGATGTTTTTTACCTTCCTCGTCTTGATTTCCGAGGAATATACCACTTCGAAATGGGTTATGAGAAAATCTTCCGTCTCCTTTTTGGAGTGGAAGTCGTTGTAAAACAGGTGAAAGGCGTAATATTCCTTATAGTCGGGATATATCCCGTAACCCGCAAAGCCGCCGCCAAGCCCGTTGGAACGGTCGTGCATAGTGGCGATAGACCTTATTATTTTGTCGCCCGTCATAAGCTTTCCGCTTCTGTCGATGATCGCGCTGACCGCGCAGCCCGACGGTATTCTTACCTCCCCCTCCAAAGGGGCGGTTTTTATGCTGAAATCATAGTCTGTCATATGATACCTTTTAATTTTAATGCGCCGTGTCGGCCCGAAGCGATGAGACCCCGGACCGACAGGATGTAGAGAAAGTGTGAGTAAGTTGATTTACCTGACGTTAGCCCTCTGTGCTGCCCTCGTTCGTGAGCGCGTCTGCGCCCGTTTCGCCCGTGCGGACGCGCATTACGTTTTCGATTCCCGATACGAATATCTTGCCTGCGCCCACGTTGCCGTCGTTGAGAACCTTCTGCGCCACCGCTACCACGAGCTTAGGGTCTACCGTGGAGACGACGATGTCGACCTGGATTTTGGGAATGAGGTGCATTGTGGTCTTTACGCCGCGGTACTGACCCGTTTTACCGCTCTGAACGCCGCAGCCCATTACGTTGGATACGGTCATACCCGTCACTCCTATCTGCGCCATTGCGTCCTTTAACGTGAGGAATTTATCCTGCGCGGTAACTATCGTTATCTTAGTATATTTGCTTTCCTGCGGCACAAGTTCCATATCCGCGGGAACGACGCCCGTAACGTCTACGGGAGAGCCTTCGCCGTCGTACGAGGGTACCGTGGGCAGGAAGTCCGCATAGGCGGAAACGAGCCCGTGTTCGGATACGTCCAGTCCCGCAATTTCGTCCTCGGCGGAACAGCGCAGCCCGTTCCATTTCTTCTCCCTCGCAACCCTCACCGCGGCGACGGGGCCGCAGCGGAATTTTATCATAACGGGCAGATATTTCATCAGATAGAACAAGATTATCATACAGACCGTCGTCCAGGCAATTATCGAAAGTATGCCCGCAGCCTGTATACCGAGCAGGTATCCGTTGCCGCCGTAGAAAAGTCCGAGCGCGGATTTGTCGGTTATCACTCCCGCGCCGCCGTCCTGATAGTCCACGCAGGCGAAGAGTCCGACCGCCAAAGTTCCCCAAATACCGTTCGCAAAGTGAACGGCGATCGCGCCTACGGGGTCGTCTATATGTAATTTTTTATCGAGCAGTTCGGCGACCACCACTACGAGTATACCGGAAACGATACCTATTACGCTTGCGCCGACCGCGTCAACCGTATAGCAGCCCGCCGTAATTCCTACGAGTCCCGCAAGCGACGCGTTGAGGCACATACCGACGTCGGGTTTTTTGTTCTTTATCCAGGTAAATATCATACACGTTACGGTTGCGACGGCGGGCGCGACGGTGGTATTGACGAATATCGCCGCAAGGGACTGCGTGGTAGTTGCGGCGGCGCCGTTGAAGCCGTACCAGCCGAACCAAAGAATGAAGCAACCGAGCGCGCCCAGCGTGAGCGAGTGCCCCTGAATGGCGTTAACCTTTGTAACCTTGCCGTTCTCGTCGCGTTCGTACTTGCCGATACGGGGACCGAGGAAGATCGCGCCTATGAGCGCCGAAACCCCGCCGACGGTATGTATAGCCGCCGAACCCGCAAAATCCACGAAACCGTTGGAGACGAGCCAGCCGCTTTCGTTCCATACCCAGCCCGCCTCGACGGGATAAACTACGAGCGAGATCATCGCCGAGTAGATACAATAAGAGATAAATCTCGTTCTTTCCGCCATTGCGCCGGATACTATCGTGGCAGCAGTCGCGCAGAATACGAGGTTGAATACAAAGCTCGAGGCGACGCCGCCCTCGTTTGCGAGGAACGCGTCCCAATCCGAGATGATGTCGAGGTTAGGTACGCCGATAAAGCCCGCGACGTAGTCCTCCGCCATCATCAGTCCGAATCCGAGAAACATAAACACTATCGTGCCGATACAGAAATCCATCAGATTTTTCATTATGATGTTGCCTGCGCTCTTGGCACGCGTGAAGCCCGTTTCCACCATCGCAAAGCCCGCCTGCATAAAGAACACGAGCGCCGCGCCGATGAGAAACCAAATTTCAAAGCCCATAATAAACTCCTTTTAATATATTCTCTCTTTTCCCCTCTGATTGTCTATTTTACGCTGTAAAGGATATCGAAATAGGTGGGATAAGGCCAGTAGTCGGACGAGGTGAGAGTCTCCATTTCGTCGACGGATTTTCTCAGCGCTTCCATATCCGGAA
>CAYLQK010000073.1:0-6902 GCA_964385865.1 uncultured Clostridia bacterium
TATATAAATTGCAAAATATCCACCAAGACCGCAAAGCCGAGAATAAGCGCGAAGCCTACGGCGTGAATTACCGCCTCTATCTTGCGCGGAACGGGTTTACGGAAAATCCACTCTATAAGGCAGAAAACCACCTTGCTGCCGTCCAACGCGGGTATAGGCAGCAGATTGAACACCGCGAGGTTCACCCCGATATAGGCGGCTATTTCAAAGAAATTCTGAACGCTTTGCGACGCTATCTCGGAAGTCAGTTTTATGGTGGTAACGGGCCCTCCCATCGACGAAAGCCCGATGTGCCCCGTCAACAGTTCGCCGAGCACCTTGAAGATAGTGCCCGCAATCCGCCACGAGTAGACGAACGAGCGCCCTATCGTAGTGAAGAACCCGAAGCGGTAACTTTCCACGCCGACGCCCCAGTAGCTTGCGCCGTTTTCCGCCTCGTAAGTGCCGATACCCAGCGCAGTCCACAATTTCGAAGTTTCCTCCGAGCTTGAAAAATCGCAGTCGCCGCGCAGCATAATTTCAACCGTCTGCCGCTTGCCGTCGCGCAGAACGTCCATCTTGACAATATCGCCGTTCTTTTTGCCTTTCAGCGAGGTCATAAGATCGGTGGTGAGATAGACGCCCCTTCCCTCGACGTTGAATATCAGGTCGCCGCAGGAGAGAGAGTATTCCGCATATTGTTCTTGCGCGGGCGCAACCGCGCCGACCTTAAAGACCATCTGCCCGAACGCAAAAAACGCGACTATTATGAGCAGAAGTGCGAGCAGGTAATTCATCAAAGGACCCGCTATCAGCACGATAATGCGCTTCCACGGCGCCTTATTGTTGAAGCTGTCGGCGTTTGAGCCCTCCTCGTCTTCGCCGTCGAACGCGCAGAAACCGCCCAGAGGGAATAGCCGTACAGAAAACGCCTCGCCGTTCCTTTTGGACGTGCGCCTGAAAAGTTTGGGTCCGAAACCTATGGCAAACTCGTTTATCTTGAATTTCAGCGCTTTTCCGGCGATATAATGTCCGAACTCGTGCACGGTTATCATCACCAGCAAGATAACAATTGCCAGCACGACCGCCCAAACCGTATTCATCACCGAAGAAACCGAAAGTATTACCATTACAACCTGTCAATAATTTTTTGCGCAGCCGCGCGCGATTTGAGATCAATCTCCCTGAGCTGACCGAAGCCCGAGACCTCTTCGCGCACAGTAGAGAGGACTACGCCTTCCGCGACTCGGTAAATATCCGTGAATTTTATGCGCCCCTCGAGGAACGCCCTGACCGCGACCTCGTCCGCCGCATTGAGAGCGCAGGGATAGGTTCCGCCCGCCTCGCCGCACCTTAAAGCAAGGTCGAAACAGGGAAATTTTTCGCGGAGCAGCGGTCTGAAATCGAGGGAAAACGCGCTGTTAAAATCCATAGGCCGCGCAACGGGGCCGAGTCTGTCGGGATAGCTCAACGCGAGCTGTATGGGCAGTTCCATCGTAGGATAACCGAGTTGGGCTATGACCGAGCCGTCGGAAAATTCCACGAGGGAATGCACTATGCTCTGCGGCTGGATAACCGTCTCTATCTGCCGATACGGAGTGCCGTAAAGGCTGTGCGCCTCTATCACCTCGTAGCCCTTGTTCATAAGCGTGGCGCTGTCAACGGTAATTTTCGCGCCCATTTTCCAGGTCGGGTGAGCGAGCGCCTGCTCGGCGGTAACGGAATCGAGCTGTTCTTCTGAAAAGTCCCTGAACGCTCCGCCGCTTGCGGTTATTATCAGCCTGCGCACGCGCGCTTTCCTGTCGAAATTGAGGCATTGCCAGATAGCGGAATGTTCGCTGTCGACGGGAATTATTCCGACGCCTTTTTTTTCCGCGAGCGGGACAATTACGTCGCCGCCGCACACAAGCGTCTCCTTATTCGCCAGCGCGAGAGTTTTACCCGCCTCTATTGCGCGGAGGCTGTATTCTAAACCGGCAAATCCGCCGGCGGCGTTGAAAACGACGTCCGCGCCCGCATATTCCGCAACGCCGAGCGCCCTCTCCCCGTCCTCGTCGGCAAGCGCGGATATTTCGGGGCTCAGGAGCTCTTTCTGTCTTCGCCAAAGCTCCCCGTCGCGGGAAGCGACTATCGCCGTTACTTTGTATTTGTCGGGATGACGGGCGGCGACCGCGATAACCTGTCTGCCGATACTGCCCGTACTGCCTATCAACGCTATTTTTTTCATTTATTATTATACCCGAAAAATTTTAAATAATGACAAAAGCCCCTTAAAGGAGCTTTCGGAAATTTTAAACGATAATGAGTGCGAAACAGACGAGTACGACTACGCCGCTGAAAAGCATTCCGTCGAACCTGTCTAAAACGCCGCCGTGCCCCGGCAGGAGCTTGCCCATATCCTTGATTCCGCATTCGCGCTTGATAGAGCTTTCGAAGAGATCTCCTATCTGCGTCAGTACCGATACGATAAGTCCGACGATGAGGAAAACCACCGCAGGATGAACATTGCCGTCGTAGACGAAGACGCCGCCCAGAGCAATATATACGTAATAGGCTATCACCGCGCCGGCCATTCCGCCTATCAGTCCCCCGACGCCGCCTATAACGGTCTTGTTGGGGCTGACCCCGGGCGCGAGCTTTAAGGGCACGAATCTCCCCAAAAGACTGCCCACGATGAACGCGCCGCCGTCGGTGAACATTACTATCAAAAACATTGCGATTATCGCGACTACGGAATTATACGCAAGGTGATTGACCGCCGACAGCACGCAGCTCAATAGGCCGCAGTAAATTATCGCCAAAAGGCAAATCGCCGTTGCGCGTATCGTGCTTGCGCCGTGATTGAACACGTTGAGCGCGGCGAGAATGAACGCGTAGATCGCGGTACAGAAGACGACTGCAAGAAAGCCGTTGCCCATTACGAGCTGAACGACGACGTACAGCGGAACCACGACCGCGCAGTAAGAAACCGTAATCGCTTTCTGGACGTACGATACCGCGCAGCCCTCTTTCGCGCCCGTCGCGCGCAGAAATTCGAGACAGCCGAGCACGGACACGGCACAGAACACCGCGTCGAACCCGAGCGAACCCCAGCCGCCCGGCACAAGCCATTTTAAAGCGCAAAGCGCTAACCATACCAAGACGTACACGACGCTTGTTATAACTCTGTTCTTCATATTTTTCCTCATACGAGTATTAGTTTAAACCTTGCCGAACCGCCTGTCGCGCGACGCGTAGTCCTCTATCGCCTTGTCGAATTCCCCGTCCGAAAAGTCGGGAAACAGTACGTCGGTGAAATACAGCTCGGAATACGCCGCCTGGAAGAGCAGGAAATTGGAGAGCCTTACCTCTCCGCCCGTCCTTATGATGAGGTCGGGATCGGGGATCCCCCCGGTGTACAGAAGAGAGGATAAACTCTCCGCCGTCTGCCTTTTGCCGCTCTCTACTGCGCGGTTGACCGCCGAGACGATTTCGGCGCGGCTGCCGTAGTTCAACGCGAAAATCAGTGTGAACGTGTAATTTTCAGGCGAATTCCGTTCGCCGTCCGAAAGCAGTTTTTGCACGTCTTCCGGAAATACGGAGATATCGCCTATTATCTTCACGCGCGCATTCTGACTGTACAGCTTTTTAACGTTGTCAGTAAAATAATTTCTGAACAGCCCATATAAACCCTCGAGCTCCTCTACGGGGCGCGAAAGGTTTTCGGTTGAAAGAGCGTAAACGGTGAGATACTTAACGCCGATATTCTGCGCGTGTTCCGTAAGCTCTGCCATTCTGTCCATACCTGCTTTGTGTCCGAAAGTACGGGACATAAGCCGTTTTTTTGCCCATCTGCCGTTGCCGTCCATAATCAGACCTACGTGCACGGGCATTTTATTTTTTGCCATATGCGCGGATTAAACCGTCATTATCTCCTTTCCCTTGGCGGACACAACGGCGTCTATCGAAGCAATCGCGTCCGATACCGCTTTTTCTACTTCTTTTTCACACACTGCCGTCTCATCCTCGGAAAGAGTTTTGTCGTTTTTAAGTTTTTTAAGTCCGTCCATAGCGTCGCGGCGGTTGTTGCGCGCTGCGACTTTGGCGTCTTCGCCCATCTTTCTTATCTGTTTGGAAAGGTCCTTTCTTCTCTCCTCGGTGAGTTCGGGGAAGACAAGACGGATAACCTTACCGTCGTTCGTGGGGGTAATACCGATATTGGAGACCTGTATCGCTTTCTCGATATTTTTCAGAATGGACACGTCCCACGGGGCGATGACGAGACATCTGCCCTCCTGAACGGAAACGCTCGCCGTCTGGGTTATAGGCGTTGCCGCGCCGTAGTAGTCCACGGTTATTTTATCGAGAATGTGCGGGTTTGCGCGCCCTGCGCGAATACCCGAAAAGTTCTCTTTAAGCACGCTCACCGTCTTTGTAAGCTTGTCGTCCAGAACCAGTAATATTTCCTCTGCCTGTTCATTGTCAATCATTTTACACCTCGAAAAAGTTAATTTTAATATTTTTGCCGCCGTCGCGCGTTTACCGGATTGGGGGCAATTCCGCGCTTTTGCAACTTTGCGCCGTATCTCGCGCGAGAATCATTTATTGTCTATGACCGTTCCTATCTCTTCGCCGCAGACTACGCGGACAAGGGAGTTCTCCTCGTCAAGTCCGAACGCGATAGCGGGGATATTGTTCTCCATACACATAGTCGCCGCAGTTGCGTCCATTGCCTTTATACCGTTTTTGATTATGTCGATATAGTTCAGATGGTCGTATTTTTTCGCGTTGGGGTTGAGCTTGGGGTCGCTGTCGTAAATACCGTCGATATTTTTTGCCATCATAAGCAGGTTTGCCTGAATTTCACACGCGCGCTGAGCGGCCGCCGTATCGGTCGAACAGTAAGGATTGCCCGTTCCGCACGCCATTATTACTATTCTTCCCTTCTCGAAATGGTGCAAAGCCTTTCTCAAAATATAGGGCTCCGCAACCGAGGTCATAATAAGCGCGGTCTGAACGCGGGTGGGGATTCCGCGCTGTTCCAGCGCGTCCATCATTGCGAGCGAATTCATTACGGTAGCCAGCATACCCATATGATCGGCAGTCGTTCTGTCCATCTGCTTGCCCTGTCTGCCGCGCCAAAAGTTTCCGCCGCCGATAACGAGCGCGATCTCCACGCCCATTTTATGAATCTGCTCTATCTCTCCGACAACGCGCGAAATTACGCTTTCGTCAATGCCGTGTCCCTGCGGGCCCGCAAGCGCTTCGCCCGACAGCTTTATAAGAATTCTTTTATACTTTGGTTTCATAAAGCTCCTCAGGGTGAGAAGCCGCAGACGCCCCTACCCTTAATTATCGCTAACTCTTCCAAATTATAACAGATACGAAATCAAAAATCAACCCCAAAACGAATTTATTGCTTAAAATTGGAATTATAATGCCCGAGGGGCTGAACAATCCCCTCGGGCGGCTGAAATAAACCCCGCCGCAAAGCATTTTGCTTTGCGGCGGGGTTATATTTTTGTTTACAATTAGTCTTTCTTCATTGCCGCAACCTGCTTTGCGACTTCGTCCTGCAGGTTCTCGCTCTTCTTCTCAATACCCTCGCCCATTTCAAAGCGCGCAAATTTCACCACTTTGAACTTGTTGCCGACGACCTGTGAAACTTTCAGGCTGTCGTCCTTTACATAGGGCTGGTCAAGCAGACAGTTTTCCTGATAGAACTTGCCCATCTTGCCCGCAACGATCTTTTCGAGAATGTTCTTGGGCTTGTTTGCGTTCTTCGGGTCGTTCTGCATCTGAACGAGCATAATTTCCTTTTCCTTTTCGAGAACTTCCGCAGGGACCTCGCTCTCGCAGACGTAAGAAGGTCTGGAAGCCGCAATCTGAAGCGCAACGTCGTGAAGAATATCTTCGGCGCCTTCGACGAAGTCGACCGCCTCGACCATAACGCCTACCTTACCGCCCATATGGATATAGGTCTCGATTTTGCCCGTCGTTTCGAAGATTACGAATCTGCGGATAGAAATCTTTTCGCCGATAACGGCGGTCTGTCCGGTGATATAATCCTTTACGGTGCCGTCGCCGAGCGCGCAGGCATTGAGCGCTTCAACGTCCGCAGGCTTGTTCTTGGCAACGACTTCCGCAACGGCGTCCACGATACCGTGGAATTTGTCGCCGCGCGATACGAAATCGCTCTCGCAGTTGATTTCAAGGAGAACGCCTATTCCGCACTTTTCGCACACGAAAGAGCCTACAACGCCCTCCGCGGCTATTCTGCCTTCCTTCTTTACCGCTTTAGCAATACCGCGCTCTCTTAAAAGCTCGGCAGCTTTTTCCATATCGCCGTCGGCGTCCGTAAGCGCCTTTTTGCATTCCAACATACCCGCGCCGCTCTTTTCGCGCAAAGTCATAACGTCCTTAGCCGTAAATGCCATAATATTGATCCTCCTTTATCTCGCAATTATTCTGCTTTTTCTTCTGCGGGAGCTTCCGCAGGCTGTTCGGTTACTTCTTCGGAAGCGACAACCTCTTCAATGGAAGTAGGTTCGCCCTCCTCTTCGGGCGTTTCGATAACGGGGGTTTCGCCCTGGTTTGCTTCGATAACCGCGTTTGCGATTACGGAAGAGATAAGTTTTACCGCACGGATAGCGTCGTCGTTACCGGGGATAACGCAATCGATGAGATCGGGATCGCAGTTTGTATCGGTGATGGCTACGATGGGAATGTTCAGCTTTCTCGCTTCCTTGACGGCGATGTCCTCGTTATGAGGGTCTACTATGAACATAACGCCGGGGAGCTTGTTCATATTTCTGATACCGTTGAGGTTCGTCTGAAGTTTGCCCATTTCCTCTTTGAGTTTAGCGACTTCCTTTTTGGGAAGAAGGTCGAACTCGCCGTTCTCTTCCATCTTTTCGAGCTTGACCATTCTGTCGATACGCGAA
>CAYLQK010000074.1:0-6603 GCA_964385865.1 uncultured Clostridia bacterium
GCCCTGCCGCGCGTAAAGCGCGGCAGGGCATACCTTATTTTTGCGCGGCATACAATATTTTATGAAACTTTTAGACCAAATTCTATCGGAACTCGGCGCGGACACGTTAAAGTCATTTTCTGTCGTCCCCGGGTTCGGCGGTTATTTCCGCAGCGTTAAGGGAGTGGCGGAGTATTCTCCCGAAAAAGTCGTTCTGGCGCTGAGAAAAAACAGGATAACTATCGAGGGCGACCGGCTCACTCTCGGCAAGTATTTCGAGGAAGACCTCTTTATCCGCGGCGACATTACGGGGGTTAAAATTGACTGACCTTACAAGAATTTCCGTAACGGCAACCGCGGAAACGGCTTTAAAAAAGCTGAAAAAAGCCGATATCGGCGTTTACGACTGCAAAAAGACGGGCGCGCGCTTTATATTTTCCGTAAAAGACAATCATATAAAAAAAGTTTTTGCAATTTTCTCTAAGCCGTGTTATAATGTATGCGTAACGGGCATAAGCCGCCGCAAAAGATTATTAAAAGCGCTTACAACGCGTATCGGTCTGCTTATCGGCGCTTTCCTGTTTGTCGCGATAGCGGCGATATCCGACTCGTTTATTTTCAAAATAACCGTAAGCGGAAGCGGCAGTTATCTTTCGCCCGAAGTTAAGCGGATTGTATACGAATCGGGCGTAAAGGAGTACAGCCTCTTTTCCTCTTTCGACGCGCCTGCCGCTACGGGTAAGATACTCGCCCTGCCGCACGTAACGTTCTGCAATATCGAAAAGCACGGCAGTATACTGTACGTAGACGTACGGGTAAATGAAGAGCATTCGGGCACGACGCTTCGCACGCCCCTCGTAAGCGATTGCAAGGGCGTGGTCAAAAATATCGTGGCAATCTGCGGCACTGCGGCTGTCGCCGTCGGCGACGAGGTGAATAGCGGCGATACGCTCATTGCGGCATACACATACGCAGGCGAGACAAGGGTGGAAAGCCTTGCCGTCGGCTATGCGGAAATAGAGTGTTCCGCGCAAGCCGAGTACTTTGCGGATTCGGAATCCGAGGAAAATTTGCAGGCGGCTTACGGCTCGGTTTTGCTTTACGGTGAAGAAATTCTCACCCGTTCCCATACCGTACGCCCCTCCGACGGCGGCGTGCTCTACGTCATAGATTTTACCTATTTGCATAAGTTAATTATAAATATGGAGTAAAGTAAATATGGAGTAAAAACCCTCTGTCATTCTGCCCAAAGCTCGCGCAGGATGACGGGGAACCTGTATAATGTACAACTGATTTAAAGGATAAAATGAACAACGACACAACAAAGAAAATAAACGCCGTCAGCGCGGACAAGCTTCAAAAGATACTCGGCGCGTACGACGAAAATTTAAACTTGATAATGCGCGAATTAGGCATACTTATCCGCGTCGACGGTACCACGGTCGTGATAGAGGGCGCGGAGGAAAAGACCGCGCAGGCGGCGTCCGTTGTGGACAGTCTTCTCACGCTGGCAGAAAACGGCGAAAGCGTAGACTTAAACAGGGTCTCCTACTGTATAGAACTCGCGCGCGAGGGGAAGGCTCACGATATCACAAAACTTTCGTCCGACACAGTGGCGATAACCTACCGCGGCAAGCCGATAAAATGCAAGACGGTCGGGCAGAAGAGATACGTCGACAGCGTCAAGACGCAGCAGATAACCTTCGGCATAGGACCTGCCGGCACGGGCAAAACCTATCTCGCCGTATGCCTCGCCGTGCAGGCGCTTAAACAGAAGCAGGTCGATAAAATTATTCTCACCCGTCCCGCAGTCGAAGCGGGAGAAAAGCTCGGCTTTCTCCCCGGCGATCTTCAGACGAAAGTCGACCCTTATCTCCGCCCGTTATACGACGCGTTGCAGGAAATGTTGGGACTTGAAACGTATACTAAATTAATGGAGCGCGGCTCGATAGAGATAGCTCCTCTCGCCTATATGCGGGGCAGAACGCTTTCCGGCGCGTTCGTCATATTAGACGAGGCGCAGAACACAACGCGTGAGCAGATGAAAATGTTTCTTACCCGTCTCGGCGACGGCAGTAAAATGGTCATCACAGGCGATGTAACGCAGATAGATCTGCCGGCCGGCAAGTCAAGCGGATTAAACCACGCTTCCGGGGTTTTAAAGGAAGTAGAGGGCGTGGGCATAATATACCTTACGGATAAAGACGTCGTCCGTAATCCACTGGTTATGCGAATAGTCAGGGCTTACGAAAGGGACGACAGGAGGAATTCAGATGTCGGTAACAAAACTGAGTAGGAAGGAAATAGCAAAAAGTCTTTTCGCGTTCATTTTCACCACGATAGGGCTTTGGCTGATCGTCTTTCTTATGATAGCAATAAACGAGACTTCCGCCACGATCGATTTTATCGTAACGGAACGGCAGGAGCTTCTCGTCATAGTCGTCGCCGTATCAGTGCTGTCGGTGATTATGTACTGTTATTTCTTCTTCGAGAATAAGTACATTCTACAACACGTATCGAAGATTTTCGAAATCTTTCTTTTGCTGTATCTGTCGATGATGTTCTCTTTCGTGCTGGATAAATACATCAGCCCCACCGCGCGCCCCCTGTCGTTTCTCGCCCTGATGATGGTAACCCTTTACAGGCGCAGGGACGCGGTGTTTATCAACACGATTTTCGCGTTGATAATGCTGATTATCGACAGATTCTCCAAGATAACGGGAGTAGATACCTACGGCTGTTACGCCAGCCTTCTTTGTACGTTCTGTTCGGGTATGATAGCGATATTCATATTCCGCAACGTAAGAACGAGAATACAGAGCGTTATGCTTGCGCTCGTTCTGCTCATTCCCGTCGAATTTATCAACATATTGCTTGAAATCCCCGTAATAGACTGGCATACGACGCAGTTTCTCGAACTCGTTATGTACGGAGCGCTCAACTGCATTCTTTCCGCAATGCTCTATATGTTTCTTTTGCCCGTATTCGAACTTCTCTTCGCCGAGCTCACCGTCTTCCGCCTGAGGGAGCTGACGGGCGACGACGCCAAGATCATAAAGAAATTGAAGAAGAACGCGCCGGGAACATACAACCATTCCGTCGTCGTAGCCCAGCTCGCCGAGGCGTGCGCTAAGGAAATAGGCGAGGATTACGAGCTTGCGAGGGCGGCGGCGTATTACCACGACGTCGGAAAACTCAAAAATCCCGAAATGTTCGCGGAGAACCAAACCGACTACAACTTCCATTCCGAACTGACGCCCGAACTCTCGGCGGACATAATCCGTTCGCACGCCCGCGACGGCGCACAACTGATCAAGAAAAACCGTCTGCCCGAATTCTTTGCGGACGTCGCCGTCCAGCACCACGGCACGATGCCGATAAAATATTTCTACGTAAAGGCGCTTAAAATGAGCGACGGCGAACTCAACGTGGAAAATTATTCCTATTCGGGACCTACCCCCACGTCGAGAATAGCGGCTATAATAATGATAGCCGACGCGTCGGAAGCGGCTACGCGTTCGCTCCCCGACCGCTCGCCCGCAAACGTGGAGGCGCTGGTGAGAAGTCTCATAGAGGAGCGTCTCGACCTCGGTCAGTTCGACGACTGCAATATAACTATGCGTGAACTCACCGTCATAAAAAGTACGATAGTGAATCAGCTTACGGGCGTATATCATTCCCGTGTAGAGTACCCTAAACTTACGGTATCAAAAAAGAAGTAGTATGAACGAGCTTAAAATTTATTGCGAAGACAGGGATTTTTCGCGCCTTGAAGAGGGTTTTTCGGGCGAATTCGACAGCGATTGCGCGCTCTCCTGCGAAATCGTTACGGTGGACGGGGAGGAAATCCGCCGTCTCAACCGTGAAATGCGCGGCGTCGACGCGGTTACCGACGTTTTGAGCTTTCCCGCGCTCGATTTAAAACCCGCTGAAAAGATCTGCAAGGCGAAATTTCCTTACGATACGGACGAGCAGGGCGATCTGTTTATAGGCAGTATTGCGATCTGCGAAAAGCGCGCCGCCGAGCAGGCGGAGGAATACGGACACGGCTTCGAGAGGGAGCTCTATTATCTTGCCGCGCACGGCGTGTGCCATTTGCTCGGTTACGACCATATGGAAGAGTCCGAAAAGTCCGTTATGCGCGATAAGGAAGAGAGGGTTCTCTCCAAAATAAATATAACGAGGGACGGGGAATGAGAAGCGGAATAATAGGGGTCATAGGTAAGGCAAACGCGGGCAAAAGCACGCTTATCAACGTGCTTGTCGGCGAAAAGGTCGCAATAGTTTCCCCCAAGCCTCAGACCACGCGCGACGCGATAATGGGCATACTCACAAAACCCGACTATCAGCTCGTCTTTATGGACACGCCCGGCATATACAGGGCTAAAAACCGTCTTTCGGACAAGATGCAGAGGACGACGGACGCCGCCGCGAGGGATGTGGATTTCATTTTATACGTTCACGACGGGCACGGCGGAATTTCAGAGGAAGATATTTCGCTTATGAAAAAGTATCTCGGCGGCGCGGTGCCTATGGCTGTCGCGTATACTAAAATCGACATAATGCCCAAGGAAAACATTCCAGACGACGTCAAAAAGCTATACGAAAACGGTATCGACTGCGACGTTTTCCCCGTTTCCGCGCGCAAACGCACCAATATTACCAAGCTCGAAGCCTATCTTGCGGATAAAATGCCCGAAGGCGGCAAGGTGATCGAAGAGGATATCGTCTCCGACAAGAGCGAAAAGTTTATGATTTCCGAAATAATGCGCGAAAAAATTTTGCTCAAATTCGGTCAGGAAGTGCCCCACGGTATAGCGATTGTCATAAATACCTTCAAGAGACAGGACAACGGCGTGTACGACGTCAATCTCGATATAGTCTGCGAAAAGGCAAACCACAAGTCGATCCTTATCGGCAAGCAGGGTTCCGCGATAAGGGAAGTTTCCTCGTTCGCGCGGCAGGATATGGAAAAATTCCTCGGCGCAAAGGTGTTTTTAACCACGTACGTAAAAGTCAAGGAAGACTGGCGCAACCGCCCCGACCTTTTGAAGGATTTCGGCTACGGCGATAATAATTAAAAAAATGCACAAACTCCTTTTAGGAGGATGCGTATGAAAGAAAGGGATAGGGACGCGGCGGAGCTCGCCTGGAAAATGTTTGAAAAAACGGGCAACGTCAGTTACTATATGCTGTATAAACGTCTGGACGGAAAAGATTGAGCCGTCGCGGGCGATAGATTATTCGGACTATGGAAATTATAGTGAACGCCCTGATGCTCAGGGCTGTAGACTACAACGAAAACGACAAAATACTGACCCTGCTGACTGCGGAAACGGGCAAAATTTCCGCGGGAATAAAGGGGGTAAAAAAGGCGGCGGCGAAGCTGAAATTTGCGGCGCAGCCTTTTTGTTTTGCCGAATACGTCCTTGCCAAGCGCGGTGAAAAGTACACCGTCATAGGCGCCACGGAAAGCGAAAGCTTCTATGACCTGCGTTGCGACATAAATAAATTTTACGCCGCTTCGGCTGCGTCGGAAGCGGCGTATTATCTGACTTACGAGGGGGACGAGTGTCGGGAAATTTTCTATCGGCTCGTATCGACGCTTTCTCATATGTGCAACGGGGACGAATGCGGCGAACTCATCGGCTTTCTGCTGTTTGCGTTGCAACAGTCGGGGTATGCGGTCAACGCGGAGAACTGCACCGAATGCGGCGCGGATCTCACCGCGGCGGATAAGCTGAGGTTCGATATGAACGCCGGCTCGTTTACCTGCGGCGAATGCGGCAACGGCGCGGGCGCAAGCAGGGTTACCTACAACGTGATCCGCAAATACGGCGGAAAGAGTTACGAGCCCGACTTCATTACAAAAGACGGCGAAAAGCGCGCGCTGCGGCTTTTAAGGGAATACTTCTCCTATAAGCTCAACGTCTCTTTCAACAGCTTATCAGAATACATAAGACTTTTATAGCTAAAACCGAGCCTGAATTTATCGTTAATTGTAAAGGGGCGGCGGCGCAGACTGCGCCGCCGCCCTTCTCTCTGCCGTATCAGTACTGTAAAATGTATGCAAAACAGACGGGATTTTTACAAAATTAACCTTTAAATACTTGCCTAAATTTCTTTTTTATAATAAAATATCTAAGTTAGATATTAAAACTTTTTTTGGAGGATTTTTTAAATGGCAAAGAAGTATTGCTACCTTTTCACCGAGGGTAATGCAAATATGAGAGAGCTTTTGGGCGGCAAAGGCGCAAACCTTGCAGAAATGACCAATATCGGACTTCCCGTTCCCCAGGGTTTCACTATTTCCACCGAAGCCTGCACACAGTATTATGAAGACGGACGCAAGATCAACGATGATATTCAGACGGAAATTTTAAGCTATATAGACAAGATGGAGAAAATCTGCGGCAAGAAATTCGGCGATAAGGAAAATCCCCTGCTCGTCTCCGTACGTTCCGGCGCAAGAGCGTCTATGCCCGGTATGATGGACACCATTCTCAACCTCGGTCTCAACGAGGACGTAGTAAACACTATTGCCGAAAAATCCGGCAATCCCCGTTGGGCTTGGGACTGTTACAGAAGATTTATCCAGATGTTCTCAGACGTCGTAATGGAAGT
>CAYLQK010000075.1:0-6518 GCA_964385865.1 uncultured Clostridia bacterium
CCGTCGTTATGTCCTTATCTTCCGTTCCGTTGTTTACGACTATAGATACGAGTTCGTATCCGTCATCACAAGTTGCTTTAACGGCGAGGAAATGACCTATTTCAACGGTATCACTGGGCGTAACAGAATAATCGGCAAGATTGAAATCAGCAATCTCTATAGTGGCACCTTCAACGTCGTTACAAACGATATAGCCGACAGCTTCCTGTCCCTCTTCTACGACAATAACGTTAACGATATAGGTTGCGCCCGCTTCCGCAGGGGTCATATAACAATAGTATCCCTGAATTTCCGTAGTTGCATTGCCGTTTACGGTAACCGAAGCCACTTCATACCCTTCTTCACAGGTAACCTTTACGGCAACATAGTTTCCGGCACTGACGGTTTCGCTGGGAGTTGCGAGAGTCGTATAGTCATCTTTATCAAAGTCATAAGCAACAACCGTCGCATTTTCAACGCTGTTTATGGTGATAGTTCCGGGAGTAAGACTCTGCTCTATCGTGGTCTTCTTAGTCAGCGTGCCGTTATACGTAGCTGAAAGCGACCTTGTGCCCGACAGATCAAGAGGAATGGCAGGGTTAACTATAGCCATATCGAGGTGATTGCTGAGCGTCTGGCTGAAAGAGGTTATAAAGCCGTTGCCGTCGGTCTCTATAGCCGCAGCGGAGCCTGTATGAGTATCGTCCGTTCCGAACTCGAACGTTCCCGAGTCGCCATAGTAGCCGATATACTTCATATCCAAAGATACTTTGAGCCCGTCTGATTCCGTCTTCTCATAATTATAAGTGAAATAGCTCGATTCGGTGCCGGTAATGGTAGTGCTGCCGAGAAGGATATACGTGTGTACCCAATCGCTGCTGTACACAAACGCGTCGCCGTCGACGTAACCCGTAGTTTCCTTTGAGAGCGCGGTCATCAATTCGTCTATTTTAGCGAGAGCAGCCGCTTCGTCGTCAAGAGCGGTTTTAACCGTCGTCGTCGTAAGCCAGTAATATGTACCGTCCTCTTTTACGACAAGCTGTTCCGTAACCGAACCGTCCTTTGCCGCCTTTTTGCCGTAATAGTATACGTTGCCAGAGGTGTAATCCACCTGAATGGTAACGGTGTCGTCTATGTCCTTTTCAAAAGCTTTCATTGAAGAGTTGTCGCTGTCAACTTCAAGCTTATAAGTCTGTTTAAAGGTCGCGTCTATGGTTGTGGGAGACGAAGTGAAACCGGCTATTATGGTAGCAGCTTCAGAGGCAGACAGTCCGGTGTCTTTATTGTCGTTATTGCAGGCGGTAAAGCCCAATGTCATAGCGGTTGCCGTCGAGATGGCGCAAACTGCCAGAAGTATTTTGTTCTTTTTCATTGTTTTCTCCTTTAAGATATTATTTTTTTATTTTTAAGGTCCTGTAAAAAGTTGACTATCTCCAATCGCCATAGATCCCAACTATGGGCAAAACCTGAGACGAATTTATAGTTTACGCCCAAGGAATTTTGGGTCAGCCATTTATCGAAATCGCGGCTTGCTTCGTATATGAAGTCCTCGTCCCCGACCGAGAGATATATGGGTGGCAACTTGCCTTTTGACTTCAGAAATAGATCTTTGAGCGTGCCGTGTACCGTCTCGTCAATCATACCGTCAGGTCTCGTGGCAGGGGACAGAGCCATTATCGCCGAATATTTTTCGGGACTCTTTAACCCGTTGTACAGCGCTCCGTATCCCCCCATAGAAACCCCTCCTATTACCGGAAGTATGCTTTTATCGAGTCTTGAGAAGTTTCCATAGAGGAAATCGGGCAATTCGCTTTCGAGAAACGCGTGCCAGTTATCGACGGGGCTTGCGTCGAGATACCACTTGTTTTCGCCGCCGACAAAAGCTGCGGCAACGCGGTATTCGTTGCAGAGCGAGGCGATGTTAGTCTGTACAAGCCACGCCTCGTTGTCGTCGCCGAAACCTGAGAGAAGTATTATAAGAGGAAACCTTTCACTGCTTTCGCAATAGTATCCCGGATTGGTTTCGGCGATTGCGCCGTGGAGATCGAGGCTTGGAATTACGAGGTTGACTTCGGTCTTTCTTAACAGCGATTTGCTTAGAAACCGTAAATTAAACCTTGCCATCTCAGTTCAAAGCGCCTCTTTCGTTTATGATATCGATATAACGTTTTACCATATCATAGCCTGCCTGATATTCGTCGTCGAGCGAGGTCCCGACGGAACCGACGTAGTAGTCGCAGGCAGCCATCTGCTCCCACTCGGAAGTTCCGTAAACACAGGCGCCCGCTACGCCGAACCAAACTTTGTGTTGACTTGCATAATTGCAAGCGGCGTATCTGTCCGTATCGTCCTGAAGTGAGATTATAGCCGCGCATCCGGCATTGCAGGCCTGTTCAGCCGCGGTCTGCTGATTTACGGTAGTACCGTTTACCGAGAATCTCTGCGTCGTAAAGTTGTAAACTCTGGCAAGATATCCTTCGATGAAATTGAGATATGCCTGTACCGAGTCGTTTATTGAGTTGGGGACAAGAAGTCCGATCTTAAAGCTCTCAGTGGTCGCAACTGTATCGGTAGTATTATTGGTTGCGTGCTTTTCGACTAATGACTTTACGCCTTCATAAGTGCCGGTATAAGTGGTTACAAATTCGGAAAACGCGTCGTAGTCGCCGAGCACAGAGTCCAAATCCGCCTTCATTATCGAGGGGGTATCGCCCGTGATTATATCGTATTGCTCCATCTCGCAGTATTCTTCATAAGAAGTAATAGTCCAGAAACTCTGATTTAAGTGAAGCGGGTCGCCGTCGGCGTCGAGCATCCTATTGCCTGTTGTTACCGAGTAGTACAGAGCCGCGACTATGGGCGCCAGCGAAGCGCTGTACTTCGAAGCCATATAGCTGAGCGTGCCCTGTTCGAACGCCTGCTTATAGGAATCAGAGAAGCTTGCGTACGTCGCATTCTCCGTATCGGGAGAATTTGCCGCAATACGCTCCGAACAGAACTCTACTCCGTTACAGGTTGAAATAACCGCAAGGGGCTGATATTCGAGCAGCTTGTCCGTCAGCGCGAGATTGGGGTCCCACGTTTGATTGTTGACGAATACTATCTGCGTGTCCTCCGGCATCGTGCAGTCGTCGGTACGGGAGACCTTGAACTGAAGCGAATCCTTCTGTCCGTCGCCCGTGATAGACCATCCCGCGTCGCGGAGAGCGTCGGCCATACCGTCCCAGCGGGACGTAAACGCCTTGCCCTTTATACCGTAATAGTTGATGGGATACAGGAAAATCGTATTCGTATTGTCGCCGACAGTGCCGCAGCCGGAAAAGCCCACGACACTTGCCGTTGCCATCACTGCGCCTACGGCGAGGGTGGCTATTTTCGCCTTTAATCCTTTCATACTTTTTTCTCCTTTTTATTATTTATGTTCAGCCCCAGACGTTTTTGTTTTCTGAGATATCTGCGCATCTTGACCCAGTTGATGAACGGATACTTATCCACCATATAGGTAAGAACCAAAAGAATCATTATGCTCGTTATGAGGCTGGATATCGGCGATGTAATGCCGATCGCCGCCGCGTTGTCGAGCCCTCTCGTCAGAAGCGTAGTCGCAACGCAGGCGAAGAACGAACTTATCAACTGGTTCGAATACTTGGTCATCATACTGCCTATGAATATAGGAAGAAAGTTTCTGAATACCGTAGTCGAACTGCCGAGGTCTACGCTTATGGTCATATAATTACTTGACAAATCCTGTAAAACTTCATAGAGACCGATAAGCGCTCCCGCAAGGATATAGCAGAATATACAGCTTACAATTTCGTTGATACCCGTTTCGCACGCGATTTTCTGATTGTACACGAGTGCGTTTTTGTTGTAGCCGAACCGCGAATAACAGATGATAAGAGACATCAGGAAGATGATTATCACGAGTATCAGGATTATGTTGATAGGCTGGGACGTAAATCTTGCCGCTAACGTTCCTGAAGTCCTGTACTGTACCGTACCGCTCTTTCCTTCCACTATCGCGGCAACGCCTTCGAATACAAGGCACATACCTATCGAGGTAACTATTGCCGGAAGTCGCGTCAGGATATAGACCAATCCGCCGACAAGCCCGATTATCATACCGAAAAGTACCGTGAGCGAAAGGAAAGATATAACGCCCGACAGAGTGTTGTATGATACGGCCGTACCGAGTACTTTGGACGCGAGCAACGCCGCAAGAATGCCGGTTGCGCCTAAGGAAAAATCCATACGACCCGAGTTCAGGTTGGTATTCAGCGCCCACATCGCAATGAACGTGGTCAGAACGGTGCTCATAAATACCCAGAAGTTGTTGACGGACTGGAACAATGATTTTCCCGACGCCGCCGACAGTATGAACGCCACTATCAGGCACGCTACCGGCCAGATCAGCGTCATTCCCGCATTTTTGGCGATTCTCTGTAAACCGCGATTGGGGACGCGTGTGTTTTCCGTAATTTGTTTAGGTTGCGTATAATTCATTATTCGTGCCTCCTTAAGCAAGTCTCTTGGGTCTGTCGCCGAGAGACGTCAGGCATACCGCAATGAGGAAGATGATACCCTTTGCGAGATAGCGGTAGATATCAAGACCCATAGCGGCGAACAGTTCGTCGAGAATCGTACAGAAGAAACCGCCGATAATTGCCGCGCTTATCTTACTCTTCGGTCCGCCCGTCGTCGGCATACCGCCGAGGTTGATGGCGATTATGACGTTAAGTCCTACGCTGGTCAGCGCCGAGCTTGTGTTGACGCTGCCGACCTGCGTAATGTACAGAAAGCCGCAGAGTCCCAAACCTATACCCGATATAGCGAAGGAAATGATACCGGCTTTCATCAGGGAAATTCCGCTGAACTTTGCGCAAGTGGCGTTGGCTCCTATCATTTTGTTCCTTCTGCCGAGCTTTGTATAACTGAAAAGAATTACGCAGAATATGATGAACGCTATAAGGATTATCCACTTCATCGCCATTCCGCCTATCCCTCTGATCTCAGGCACTTCGATATAGCCGCCGTTTGAAGAAGTTATGTTGGAATATACCGCGCTAAGCACGCTCATCATCGTAAGGGTCATAACCATAACGGGGAGACGCAGACAGTTGGCGAGTATAGCGTTTACCACTCCGAGCAATACGCCGAGAAGCACGCCCACGATAAACGCGAGGAATATATTACCGGTTGCGGAATAAGTCATAATGCTTACCGCCGCACATATCAGCGCCGCATTTCCGAGCGACATATCGAACGCGCCCTGCGAATAAATGAACACCGCGCCGACGGCTACTATCGCCACATAGATGCCCGAAGTAAGTATTGTATCGATATTTATTTTATAGCCCGTTATAAAGCAGGTAATGATATATGCGAGAAACAGCGCGATGAGGACGAGAAGAGGCATAAGATTTGCCCACATTCTGCGGCTCGTTAACGTCTTTTTGGCATTGAAGCTCGATTTGAAGCCGAGGCAGGCGGTATTCAGTCCGAGTCCGTCGGATTTCTTACCCTTCGTTTCCGCAATCAACTGGTTGCGCGCCTGACAGAGGTACATTTCCTGTTGTTTGATAGCAACGACGTCCTGATCATAATCGTTGTTCAGCTTTCGTAAAGAGCGCTGATAGACGGTCTTTACGCCGTTTATCTCGTCCTTATACTCTTTCTGACACTGTTTTTCGGCGCGCTGTTCAACAGTGAGTTTGGCATATTTTTCCTCAATGACCTTGAGATTTTCCGCCAGGTCACCGTCCAAAACAGCCGCTTCGCCGTCGCGGTTTGACTTGCGCTCTGCAAGCTGAGCTACAATGTCCGATTTTAACTGCGTTTTCTTTTCCGCATATCTTGAATTCAGCTTGTTTTTCAGGTTCTGCACCGCCGCGCCGTCCGACGACGAAAAAGCGGCGACTTCCGATACAAGATCGTCGCCCAAATAAGTACGGGCTTCGTTTGTACCGTCAATAAAGTTTTTACTTTTCAAATTTTCCACGATGACCCCCTTATCAAATCATATATTGTACGATCTGTTCCTGCGTAAGATCTTTGCTGCGCATAAACTCTTTTGCCACGACGCCGTCTTTCATAATCAGAATGCGGTCGGACATACCTATGAGCTCGGGCAATTCCTCGCTAATCATAATGATGGATTTGCCCTCTTCCTTCATCCTGCACATCAGTTGGTAGATGAACTGCTTTACGCCGATATCTACGCCTCGCGTAGGGCAATCGAGAATAAGAATCTGACTGTCGTTGCCAAGCCACTTTGCAAGAGAAACTTTCTGCTTGTTGCCGCCAGACAGCGAATTTATGAGGTCGGTAGGCGAGTTACACTTGATTGAGAGGTCGTGAACTTCTTTGTTGACTATCTTCTTTTCACTGTCCTTGAAGACAAAGGTCTTTAATTTCGCTATTTTGTTTAGGCTTGCGATTGCTATATTCGAGAATATCGAGTCGTTCTGCGCCAAACCTTCGGTGTCCCTGTTTTTGGGCAGATAACCTATGTGGTTGTTCATAGCGATTACTTCGTTCGT
>CAYLQK010000076.1:0-6357 GCA_964385865.1 uncultured Clostridia bacterium
TAGCCGTGTTTTCCGGATTGCTTCGTCGCTTCGCTCCTCGCAATGACGGATGACGTGCGCAAGTATACCTGTACTCCGCTCGGGATAACGATAACGCGATATATATTACGTCCACGGGAGATTTCTCTTTCTCACGGATTGAAGATTTCCTGTTTCTTCCATCTTATGTAAGCTCTGCCGATTTTTTGATTGGTCAATGTTAAAATAATCAAAGTTAAAAGATATAAAGCTAAAAATCCTATTGTTCCAAACATAGTTCCGCTCTGTACAATTTTATAACCTGTTTCTGTATCAACAATCTTAGCCGTTGTAAAAATTAGACTTAAAATAACTAAAGCTGTAATCAATACTACATCTAAAACTATTTTTGGAATTTTGGCAAATTCATTTTTAATTTTAATTAAAATGAAAGTCCGAAAACCAAGTGATACAATCCCGATCGTCAGTAGCGGTATACCCAAAACATAAAAAGCAATCGAATACCCGAAAAACAGGACTAAAAATCCACCAAAAATCGGGCATAAAGTCGCTAATCCGCTAAATACCGATAAACGACCTAAGGTTTTAAGGCTCATCATTATAACATCTCTCGCGTCGTAAGTGGTTTAGCCCTTGTCCCAGGTGTAGTTTACGTAAGTGATTGCGAGTAAGTTCGCCGCGTCCGACGGGGACGAGAGCTTGTCCGCCGAAACGTTGACCGTCGTGTCGCTAAGCGGTATCGTCGCCTTCCAACCCTCGGTATCCGCAAACGTTGCGCTGCCGAGGCTTGTGCAATTTTCAAAAGCCTTGTAACCTATATACGTTACCGACGACGGTATCTTTACGGATTTGAGGGAACTGCAGCCTGAAAACGCCTGCATATCGAAAGCCGTTACGCTGTCGGGGACGCTTACGCTCGTAAGGGACGTGCAACCGATGAACGCCTGAACGCCTACTCTCGGCACGCCTTCCTTTATGTTGACCGTTTTGAGGGACGTGCATTTACTGAACGCCATCGTCTCCATCGACTTTACGCTGCCGGGTATTGTTACGCTTGTCAGGGACGTGCATTCGTTGAACGCCGCCGTACCTATCAGCGTAACGCCCTCGGGTATGGTTACTTCCCTGAGGTTGACGCAGCCGTAGAACGCGTAGCTGTTGATTGCGGTAACGCCGGAGGGGATTTTTACGCTTGTGATATTTTCGGCGAGATAAAACGCAGATTTGCCGATTTGGGTTACGGGAAGCCCCTCATAAACGGACGGAATGACTATTTTGGCGTCCGTTGCCGTACCGATGCCCTTGACGCTGTAAGCCACGGCCGAACCGTTCTCCTCTATGGGGGCGTATTCGAGTCCTTCGGTGGTTTTGTCGCCGCAAGCGGCGAAAGATACCGCGGCGAGGACGCACATCAGCGCGCCCAACGCGATCAATAAAGATTTTTTCAATAATTTCATAATATACTCCGTATGAGATTTCCTATAGATTATAACACGGCTTATAAATATTTTCAACCTTTTTCGGCTACCGTTTAATTGAGTATGACGTCCTTTAAACTTTCGTATTTTTCGGCGGCGATGCGGGAGAGCAGTTTTACGTCGAACGCGCCAGAGAACGCCTCGTCAGATATCGCCTTGGCGGTAAATATCGTCTCTACGGGGAATTTCAGGTTCTTTATCCCGGACAGAACCCTGCCGCTTTGGCGGGTGCCCATAAAATCTCCGCCGCCGCGCAACTTCAGGTCTGCCTCAGCGATCGCAAAGCCGTCAGTGCTGTTCTTTATGACTGAAAGCCTTTCGCGCGCTTCCTCGGTATCCGCTCCGCAGAGCAGAAAACAATAGCTCTTTTTGTCGCCCCGTCCCACTCTGCCGCGCAGCTGGTGAAGCTGGGACAGCCCGAACCGCTCCGCGTTATAGATTATCATCGTCGTGGCGTCGGGCACGTCCACGCCCACTTCTATAACCGTAGTGGACACGAGACAATCGTATTCCTTCGCCTTGAACGCCGCCATTATTTCGTTCTTCTGCCTGTCCTTCATCTTGCCGTGTAAAAGCGCAATTCTGACGCCGCGCAGTTTTTCGCATAGCTCCTCGTAAAGCTCGGTTACCGACATCACGGTGCCCTCGTCGTCGCCCTCGATTTTGGGGCAAACGAAATAGGTCTGGTCGCCCCGCTTTGCCTGTTCCGCAACGTATCTCAGCATATCCGCGTACTTGCGTTCGGGAATTATCGACGTGGAAATCTCCTGCCGCGCCGCAGGTTTATCCCTGATCGTCGACACGTCGAGGTCGCCGTAGAATATGAGCGACAGGGTGCGCGGAATGGGCGTCGCCGACATTATGAGCACGTCGCAACTATCGCCCTTGTCCGACAGCGAAGCGCGCTGCGCGACGCCGAAACGGTGCTGTTCGTCGCAGACGACGAAAGCGAGGTTTGCAAACGCCACGTCCCCCTGTATGACCGCGTGAGTGCCGCAGACGATATCGATTTTGCCGGAGATAAGCCCTTTCTTTATCTCCCTCTTCTCCGCCGCGGGCGTCGAGCCCGTCAACGCGCGCACGCAATAGTCGGGAAAATACCGCTCTATCAGCGCGGCGTTCTGCCTTGCAAGCACCTCCGTCGGCGCTATCATCGCCGCCTGATAACCCGATTTGACCGCCATATATATGCCGGCGAGCGCGACCACGGTCTTGCCGCTTCCGACGTCGCCTTGCAACAGTCTGTTCATTTTGTGCGGCGAGCGGAGGTTGTCGAAAACCTCCCCGACGGCGGTTTTCTGACCCTCGGTCAACTCGAAGGGGAAACGGCTTAAAAACCCGTTAACTTCTTCGCGGGTAACGCCGTACGCGTTCAGGCGCGCCTCGTCCCTGCCGCCGCGGATGACTTTAAACGCGGAGACGAGCAGGAAATATTCTTCAAGCGCGATCCGCGCCGAGCCCTCTTCGATATCCCGTCTGCTTTTCGGCATATGCACTTTGAAGTACGCTTCGTCAAGGGGCATAAGCGAGTATTTCCTCTGCAACGCCACGGGGATATGGCTCGCCAAAGCCGTTTTTTTCAGCGCCTGCGAGACCGCCGAGCGCACCGCGCCCTGCGTGAGATTGCCCGAGAGCGAATAGACGGGGATAAGCCCTTTGAGCCTGCCGTTTTTGTCCGCGCGCTCGAACGAGGGATTGACCATCGAACAGCCCAGCCCGTACTTGTTCTGCACCCTGCCGTAGAAGAGGTATTCCCCCCTTTCGAGCTTGCCCGCCACGTACGGCTGGTTGAACCATACGGCGGTGAACATATAGCCGTCCTGCTGGCAGAGCGCCTTGACGTACGGCCTCTTTGCGTAGCGGTTGTATTCCACGTTCAGTACTTCGCACGCGGTGAGAATTACGTCGTTGTGATAGGCGGATTTCAGGGGCGTTACGCAAGTTAAATCGAGGTAATCGCGCGGAAAATGACGGCACAATTGCTCGACAGTGTAGATATTCAGTTTGTTGAAGTCCCTTTTCCTTTTCTCGGAAACGAAACGCAGCGAGGTTAGTTCCATATATAAATTAATAGGGAAGACGCCAGTCTTCCCGTGTTGATTATGCCGTTATCGCCCGTATACGGTCTATAAACTCATTCCAAAGATACCATATAGTAATACACGGGCTGACCGCCGTAATGGCAGTCCACGTCGCAGTCGGGAAACAACTCGCAGAGCTTTTTCACAAGCTCGTTCGCGTCCTCTTCGGCTACGCCCTCGCCGTAGTAGAGGGTTATCATCTCGTGTTCGGAATTCTTTAAGGTCTTGACGAGCGCGATAGTAGTTTCGTCAATGCTGCTGCCCTTGGCGAGTATGCGCTTGTTGTCGAGCCCTATGATATCGCCCTCTTTCAGCTTGAAGCCGTTCATCGTGGTGTTTCTGACGGCGTACGTTACCTGCCCCGACAACACGTTGCCTATAGCGTGAATCATATTCGTCTTGTTTTCGGGAACCGAAGCGGCGGGATTGAACGCAAGCGCTGCGGCAAAGCCCTGGGGCACATTCTTGGTGGGAATGACGTGTATCGTCCTGTTCGTAACAAGGTCTTTAGCCTGCTCGGCTGCGAGGATTACGTTGGAGTTGTTGGGAAACACGAACACGTTGGAAGCGTTTATCTTTTGGACCGCGTCCGCAATATCCTGCGCCGAGGGATTCATCGTCTGACCGCCCTCTATGACCCTGTCGCACATAAGGTCCTTGAAAATTTCTTCGAGGCCGCTGCCCGCGCAGATGGCGAGCATACCCATTTCCTTTTTCTCGGCTTCGAGCTTGGCTTTGAGGGCGCGGTTCTCTTCGAGCATATTCTCTATCTTGAGTCTGTCCAGCTCGCCGAGTTCGAGCGCGTAGGAGAGCGCGAGGCCGGGCGTGTTGGTGTGAACGTGTACCTTGACCAGCTCGAGATCGCCTATACAGATGACCGAATCGCCTATGTTCATCAGTTTTTCTTTTAGCCTGTCGATATCGGCGAGGGTCGTCATCTGCTTTAAGTGGATGATGAAGAACTCGGTACAGTACGCAAATTCTATGTCGCCGAGATCGAGATTGATTATATCGGAATTGTCGCCGAAAGCCGACTCGTCCGCCTTTTTCGCGTCCTGGGCTTCGGTGGGAATGCTGTCGGTGCCGATGTCCTCGCCCGTTATCGCGGTAAGGAAACCGCGCATTATCGTCATAAGACCCACGCCGCCCGAGTCTACGACTCCCGCCTTTTTCAGGACGGGGAGAAGTTCGGGGGTCTTGGCGAGCGCCTCGTCGCCGACCTCTATCAACGCGTTGAAAAAGTCGACGAAGTCCTTATTCTTGCTTGCGAGCTTTCCGGCCGCCTCGCTCATCATCCTTACGACGGTGAGAATGGTGCCCTCTTTGGGGATGGAAACGGCGCTGTAAGCGACTTTCGTCCCCGCCTCCATAGCCTTAGCGAAAGTCTTGGTATCGAAAGAATCATTCGTGTTTCTAATAACCGAACATATACCTCTGAAAATCTGCGAGGAGATTACGCCCGAGTTGCCGCGCGCGCCTTTTAAAGCGCCCTTCGACACCGCGTCGCAGATCTCCTGAAAGCGGTTGGAAGAGCAGGAGTTCATCTCCCTTATGGCGGACTGCATAGTGAGCGACATATTCGTACCCGTATCCCCGTCGGGTACAGGGAATACGTTGAGGGCGTCCACCTTTGCCCTGTTTATTTCAAGCATTCTTGCACCGCTTGCAACCATCTTGCGGAATTCGGTGCTGTTTATGGTTTTCTGCATATTCAACCCCATTCACCCCGACTTCTTCGCGCCGCCAAGACGTCTCGGTGAGTTTTTAAGGCGCGGCTTGCGCCGCTATACTTCTAATAAGATGCCGCCGTATTTTGCGGCGCCAGATGAAAGGTAAAGCCGTACTTTAAAAAAAATTCAAAGTACAGCCTTATTATAATTTTACGCCTATGATATTGACGTTCACGGTGTCGACTATCATTCCCGTGAACTTTTCAACTTTGTATTTAACTCCCTCTTTCAAGGACTCCGCAACGGCGTTTATGGATACGCCGTACTTGATTATGACGAACACGTCGATAAATATCCTGTCTCCGGAAGTTACGACCTTGATACCGCGGCCGCCGGACTGTTTTTTCAGCAGTTCGGAAAGCGAGTCGGTAAAGCGGCGGGGAACGGTGTCCACTATGCCGTAGCATTCGAGAGCAGCGTTTTTAGCCACCTTTGCGATGGCTGCGTCGGATATTGAAATTTTTCCGTATACGTTGCTTGTATTAACTGCCATACCTACTCCTGTCCGTGCCGTAACGACCTTGCCGGTTCACGGTTACTTCTGTATTTTATACCATAAATTTATTTTTTGCAAGAATATTTGCAAGATTTTGAACGAAATACTTTACTTTCCCGTAATTTATTTTGGAAAAAACAAAAAAAATTAAACTAAGCCGCCTTTTTTTGATTGATTTTTTAAATTAGCCGTGTTATAGTAGGTAAGGTCGTTTGATACGGACGGCTTTATTTTCAGTCTTTAAAACCCACGGAGGTGTAATGATATGTCAAGAGTATGCAGCGTTTGCGGAAAGGGTCAGACTTCGGGCAACAACGTAAGCCATTCCAAGAGAAGGACGAGAAGAACGTTTAAGGCCAACGTTCAAAAGGTTACTTACGTAGCGGACGGCAAAACCGTGAACGGTTACGTCTGCGCAAGATGTCTTAAAACCGTTGAAAGGGCGTAAATCCATCAGGTAAAATACATCGGGGGCGGAAGTTTTTCCGCCCTGTATTTTTAATTATAAAAAATAATCTCTGTAATCGCAGCCGCGCTTGCGGCGTTAACTCTTTCAGCCTGCTCGGGCGCGTCCGCCACGGACGGCGCGGCGG
>CAYLQK010000077.1:0-4793 GCA_964385865.1 uncultured Clostridia bacterium
TTTCCGGATTGCTTCGTCGCTTCGCTCCTCGCAATGACGGATGACGGGCGCAGGGGAAACCCCTCTCCGTCGTTCTGAGGCTTGCCCCCTGTCATTCTGAGGCTTGCCCCCCTGTGTCATTCTGCGCGAGCGTAGCGACGCGCAGGATGACGATAAAGTGCACCCAAAGAGAGCCGCCGCCCCTCGTTTTTGCGAGGGGCGGCGGCTTAAAACGTTCATTTCCTTGCTTTTTGTAATTGTTTATATTATAATATAAATATATTACAATTATAATATAAATATGTTACAAAGGAGAGAATTATATGACATATAAGGTATTGTACAATCCGCTTGCGGGCACGCTGGACGACGGCTCTTTCCGCGGCGGACTTGAAGCGACGTTGCCAGACGGCGAGTTCGAATACCTCGACCTGACAAAATTGAACTATCGGGAATTTTTCGCCTCGACGGACGACGACGTGATTTTGGTCGGCGGAGACGGAACGCTGAACCGCTTTATCAATGATACCGCGGATTTGACGGTGCGCAACCGCGTGTACTATTACGCCGCGGGCAGCGGCAACGATTTTTGGCACGATTTGGGCAGAAACAAGGGGGACGCGCCCGTTGAGATAAGGGAATACCTTAAAGATCTGCCGGTCGTTACCGTGAACGGCAAGAGCTATAAATTTATCAACGGCGTAGGTTTCGGCATTGACGGATACTGCTGCGAAGTAGGCGACAGGCTTAAGGCCGGAGGGAAAGCGGTAAACTACACGGGTATTGCGATAAAGGGACTGCTGTTCCACTACAAGCCCGTAAACGCCGCCGTTACGGTTGACGGCGTTACTCAAACCTATAAAAAGGTATGGATAGCGCCGACGATGAACGGCAGGTTCTACGGCGGGGGAATGATGCCTGCGCCAAGTCAGGCGCGGTTAAACGCCGAAAGACGCGTGACTCTCTGCCTGATGCACCGTTCGGGAAAGCTGAAAACGTTGATGATTTTCCCATCCCTCTTTAAGGGCGAACACGTGAAACACGAAAAGTTTGTCAAGGCGCTGCCGGGGAAGGAGATAACGGTGAAATTCGACCGTCCCTGCGCCCTGCAGATAGACGGCGAGACGATTTCGGGCGTTACCGAATACACGGTAAGTACCAGGCGCAAATAATTTGCCGCTTTTTAAGTCCGTTTTCTGCCCCGCTAATTTATTTTAAAAATGAAGGTATAAATCAAATCACTGCCGTCAATAACCTGTCCGTAAAAGGAAGGGATAAACTATGAAAAATGTATTGATTGCGTTATTTGTTATTGCGGCGGTGATTGCGACGGTTGTCTATGCTGGCGGTTCTTCGCAAACTGCCGCCGATACGGACTATCTGCGCATACACGTGCGCGCAAACTCCAACGAACAGGTCGACCAGGACGTCAAATATAAGGTTAAGGACGAAGTGGTGAAGTTCATTACCCCCTACGCCGCGGAGTGTTGCGACAAGCAGACGGCTATGCAAATTATAGGCGGGATACTCGGAGATATCGAGAAGGTGTGCGACAGAGTGCTTAAAGAGAACGGTTTTTCGTACTCGTCAAAAGCGAGCGTGCGCGCGGAGGAGTTCCCCACGCGGGTCTACGGCGATCTTACGCTGGAAAGCGGGGTCTACGACGCGCTGATAATCGAGCTCGGCTCGGGCACGGGCGACAACTGGTGGTGCGTCATCTATCCGCCGCTCTGCTTCACTTCGGGCACGGCGGACGTGGAATACCGCTCCGCAATCTATGAAATAATCAAAAAGTTTTTTGCCTGACCTCTCCGCCGCGCATACTTAATATATAAGGCGACAGTGTACCGCCGCCGAAGCTCAACGCTTCGGCGGCGGGCTTTTTTTATAAACTTTTTGGATAATCCTTTATTTGTAAGACAAGGAAAAAGTTTTGCATAACTTTTTTTGTATTATTCATAATAATTGCAACGATAGTTTGCGTGCGTATAACGCGGTTTTGCCGTGCGGACGGAGACTTTATTGCGACATAAACAAAGTTTTTTATAAATAATACGCTCTCCGCAGGGAGAAGCAAGGAGGAAAAATGAAAAAAGCACTTAGAATAGGCTTGGTTACGCTGGCGGTCGCCGCCGTCGGCAGCGCCACCGCCGTATTCAATTCGGGATACAAAAGCGAAGACTACCTTTCAATGCCCTACGTACAGACAGCGGTACTGAGGCAAGGTGCAAGCGGCGGCGAGGTCAAGGAGTTGCAGCGCCGCCTGAAGGAATGGGGTTACTACAACGGCGCAGTCGACGGCATCTACGGCTCGGGCACTGTGGAAGCGGTCAAGAAATTCCAGAAAAAGAACGGCCTTACCGTCGACGGCATCGCCGGCAAAGCCACTTTTGCGGCGCTGGGAATGAACGACTCCGTGAGGGTGCTCGAGAACGAGCAACAGGGCTCTAACTACACGAGTTCAGATCTGTACCTGCTTGCTAAATGCATTTACGCCGAGGCAAGAGGCGAAAGTTACACGGGCCAGGTTGCGGTCGGCGCGGTAATTTTGAACCGTGTCGCTTCTTCCGGCTTCCCCAACACGATTCCGGGCGTTATCTACCAAAAGGGCGCTTTTACGGCGGTTTCGGACGGTCAGATAAATCTTAGCCCCGACCAGACGGCTTTAAACGCCGCGCAGGACGCTATGAACGGCTGGGACCCCACCTACGGTTGTCTGTATTACTACAACCCTGCGGTGGCTACAAGTTCCTGGATATTCGGCAGGGAAACGGTTACCACGATAGGTAAACACGTTTTCGCAATATAGGAGGTATTAGGCAGTGAAAAAAGAAATATCAAGCGGCGCGGAAAAGGCGGAAAACCTTACGCGCACGAGCACTAAAAAGACCGAAGAAAAGAAAACTCAGCCCGCAAAGACGGCCAAAAAGAGCGCGGCAACCCGAAAAAAGACGGATTCCGCAGTAAAAAATCAGGTGAGCAAGGCGGACGAGAAGAAGATCAATAAAGTAAAGGAACGCGAGCAGAAAAAGCTTGAAGCCCAAAAAATAAGGGCGGAAAAGAAGCAGCGCCGCCTTGAAAAGAAGCTTGAACACAAGCAGAAGAGACTTGACAGAATAGCCGCCGTCAAAGAAAAGATGGCGCAGCGCCGCGAAGAGAGGCGCGAACGCAGGGATCTTTTGAAGCACGAGAGCAAGGAAGCGCGCTTAAAGCGCAAAGCCGAAGAACGTCACGCCAAAATAGAGGCGAAAGTCGCTAAACGCGAGGCGCGTGCGGCGGAGAGAGAAGCCAAGCGCGAACACCGACTCAAAGCGCGCGCCGAAAAGCGCGCGAACAGACAGGAAAGAAAGCACGCGCCCGGATTCGGAGGCTGGCTTGCCGCGGTCATTTCTCTCGGCGTTACCACCCTCGCGCTCGGCACGATGCTCACCTTCGGCTGGCTGACTATGGACGGTATGCAGGCGAATATGGCGGGCATTCACTCGCAGTCCCTCTACGAGCTGAACTCCATCGTCGACAATCTCGACGCCAACCTCTCCAAAGCGAGAGTTTCCAACTCTGCCGACGAGCAGGTGCGCCTGCTTTCAGATATCGCCATAGAGAGCGAAATGGCGGAAGTCATTCTCGAACGTATGCCCGTAGACAGTCGGCTTACCAATAATATGACTTCCTTCGTGAACAAGATGGGCGACAGCGCGCAGTCTATGCTGTACGCCGTGGCGCGCGGCGAGACCCTTTCGGACAGTCAAAAAGCGACGATAAGATATATGTACGACGTGAATTTGGAACTCAAGCGCGTCATAAACGAGCTCACTTCCCTCTCTTCGGAAAAGGAAATGCTCAAGGCGATGAAGGGTAAGGAAGACAGCCTTATGTACACCACTTTCGGCGACCTTGAAAACAACGCCGTAGAGACGCCCAAGGAAATTCACGACGGACCCTTCTCCGACAGCGTGGAAAAAGTGAGTGCGAAGAACCTTGAAAGCCTCGAGGATATCAACGCAACGCGCGCGGAAGAGCTTGCAAAGCAGTATTTTGCCGATTACGGTTTGACCGACGTGCGCTGCACCGGCGAAACGGTGGCAAAACAGCTGGAATGTTATAACGTGAGCCTCGTCACCGACGACGGCGAGATGATGGCTCAGCTCTCCAAAAAGGGCGGCAAAGTCGTAATGTTCAACAGCTATAAGGAATGCAGCGACAAGAATTTCTCGGTCGACAGATGCGTCGATATCGCTCAGGACTTTTTGGACGCGCTCGGATTCGAGAATATGAAGCCCGTCTGGACGAGCGAGAACGGCGCCACCTGTAACCTCAACTTTGCCTACGAGCAGGACGGCGTGATATTCTATCCCGATATCATTAAGGTCAAAGTGTGCGAGCAACGGGGTATCGTTACGGGTATGGAAGGCATTTCGTATGTGCTCAACCACACCGAAAGGACGGTAGGCACGGCAAAAATTTCAGAAGACGAAGCGAAAAGCAGGCTTTCCACCGACCTCGAAGTACAGGGATCACGCCTGACGGTTATCCCTCACGACGACAAAGAGGCGCTGGCTTACGAGTTCTACGGAACGTACGACGGACGAACTTACTATATCTACGTTGACGCGGCGACGGGCAGCGAGATAGAAGTGTTCACCGTGATCGGCACCAAGCAGGGCAGGGCGTTGATGTAAGCCGCCTTGGGCAAGCGTTTTGCACGGCAAATTCAATACGGTAAAAGCCCCGCGCGGCGAAACCGCCGCGCGGGGCTTTTTTCATAATATTTTGACAAAATAATACCGTTTACCCCTATTATTGTTCTCTCATAA
>CAYLQK010000077.1:4893-5954 GCA_964385865.1 uncultured Clostridia bacterium
TTACTGTTTATCGATTATATCTAAAATTTCGGAAATCCTGTCGAGGTCGTCGCGAGAATAGTAATCGATATAGATACGCCCCTTCTTGTCCGTTCCGATAAGGCTGACCTTCGTGCGGAACGTGAAACGCATTCTCTCCACGAGCTGTTTAAGCTCGATCGAGGCGAGAGCGCGCTTTTTCTTCTTACGCTCTTCCAAAGCTTCGGGCGCGATATTGTATGCGCGAACCTTTTTCTCTAATTCCCTGACCGAAGTCTGGTTTTTTATCGCGTCGCGGGCAAACTCGATCTGTTTCTCGGGCGACAAAAGGACTATCGTCCTGGCGTGGCCTGCCGAAAGCTTGCCGTCGTAAACAAGCTGCATAACTTCGGGACAAAGGTTCAAAAGACGGAGCGTATTGGCTATCGCGGGGCGCGATTTGCCGATTCGTTCGGCAAGCTCGTCCTGAGTCAGCTTATAATCTATCATAAGCTGTTTCATCGCGGTCGCCGCCTCTATCGGGTTGAGATCCTCGCGCTGTAAATTCTCGATGAGGGAAATTTCCTTGATCTCCCTTTCGGAATACTTGCGGATGACCACGGGAATAGTGTCCATACCGGCAAGTCTGCTTGCACGGAAACGACGTTCGCCGGCGATGATCATATACGTGCCGTCGCCGTTGTCGTTTACGACGATGGGCATTATCACGCCGTGCTTTTTGATTGAATCGGCAAGCTCTTTCAACGCCTGCTCGTCAAAGTTTTTACGGGGCTGGTTGGGATTCGCGGAAATCTTGTCCAGCGGCATATTCTCCGCGTTTTTCCTCTCCTCCTCGGTATACCCGAATGCGCTTCTGTGTTCAAAGACGTGTTCATACGCCGCCCCCGTCTCCTCGAACAGCGCGTCAAGCCCCTTGCCTAATCCTTTAGCCATATTTCACCTCTTAATTGATCTTTTATTAATAGTCCTGTAATCGTTATTTTTAATGCCGTTTTCTTCGCCTTACCGTCATTCTGCGCGAGCGTAGCGACGCTTTGCGCCATATTATCTGAATGAGATCCTTCGTTTCACTCAGGATGACA
>CAYLQK010000078.1:0-5951 GCA_964385865.1 uncultured Clostridia bacterium
TCACGGAATACGAAAAACAGCTTGTGCAGACGACGCTCGTGGATAACAGCGCTTTGAGCACAGCGGCTAACGGGACTACAAGTTATACCAACTCCTATGCGTGCGCGGACACGAACGATAAGGTGTTCTTGCTCAGCGAGTACGAAGTAACTAATTCCTCTTATGGGTTTGGCACAACGTTGCGGCAGTTAAAGAGCACCGCGTACGCGAAGTCGCAGGGGTGCTATGCAAGCACAAGCAGTTCGTATTACGGCAACGGCGGGTGGTGGTTGCGTTCGCCTGGCAACTCTTATGGTTATTACGCGAAGTACGTCCTTATCAGCGGTTCCGCCGACGACTACGGCGACTACGTTAGCGATATTTTCTATGGCGTTGTTCCCGCTTTGCACATTCGGCTTTCGTGATTTTAAAACAACAGAATCGAACGAAGAAACAGCGTGCGCCGACTTTGTGTCGGCGCACGCCGCCTTGTAAAGGTGAATATACTTTCAAGTGCAACAGCAGAGGATAAAAAAGAGTTCATATAAATCAATGTGTTATAATGATTTTACCAAGTAAGTTTGAAAACGTACGCTTTTGTTGGTATAGGTGTAATTTAATGGCTAATTTGCGTATTTTTAAGCGCTTATATAGCGATTGCATAGTATTATGTCTGACATAATATGCGCAATTTCAGTCAGTTTTTCTTATTTTGTTTGAATTCAACGGACGCCACGGTCGCAAGATAAACCTTTTGAACGCCGGCTTTCAGAAGCTTTTTACAAACTTCGTCTGCCGTTGCGCCGGTTGTCAGAACGTCGTCCACGAGGAGAACGGTTTTACCTTTCAGCTCTTTCCGTTGTTCTATTTTGAAGCAGTTTTCAAGATTTTTTGCGCGTTCCCTTCTTGTGAGGCTCTTTTGCGCTTTGGAATCTTTTACTTTGACAATCGCGTCCTTCAAAACGGGCGTCCCGATTCTTTCGGAAATGCTGTAAGCAAGCAATTCGGCTTGATTGTATCCCCTGGCGGTACAGGCTTTCTTCGTCATAGGTACGTAAACGATATAGTCCGCCGATTGCGTATCTTTTAGTTTTTCCGTAATCAGGTCGGCAAAATATTCCTTCAAATAACCTTCGCCGTTTTTGAACTTGGCGATTAAAATTTTTGCGCCGCCGTCATATACGAGGGAGGAATAAGCCTTGCTGTAGAGAGGCTTAACAGCTTTACACTCCATACAGATTTCGGAGCGTGCAGTCTTTCTTCCGCACACCGGGCAAGTCTTGCTGTTATTGAACGTAATTGTTTTCAGGCAATCTTTACAGATATTCGTGTCGAAAGTTTCAATGCCGCAGATATCGCAAGTAAAGGATTCCGGAAACAGCGCTTCACTAAATTGTTTCAATATATTTTTTATATTCATAACAAGAACGGCGGCTGTCGCCGCCGCGTGTATTTATTTTAAGTATTTTTTCAGATCCCCGACTTTATTGAGCCTTTCCCAGGGTAAATCCGTTTTTCCGAAATGTCCGTAAGCTGCGGTCTTAGAATAGATTGGCGCCTGCAATCCGAGGCATTTGATAATGGAATAGGGGCGAAGGTCGAACTCTTTTACGACGATATCAGCAATATCCCCGTCGGACAGTTTGCCCGTGCCGAACGTGTCTATGAATACCGATACGGGTCGTGAAACGCCGATTGCATAGGCAACCTGCAATTCCACTTCGTCGGCAAGACCTGCCGCTACAAGATTTTTACAGATATAGCGTGCCATATACGCCGCGGAGCGGTCGACCTTAGTGGGGTCTTTGCCGGAGAACGCGCCGCCGCCGTGAGCGCACCGTCCGCCGTAGGTATCGACAATTATTTTTCTGCCTGTCAGACCGCTGTCTCCTTCGGGTCCGCCTATTTCAAACCTACCTGTAGGATTAATGAAATACTTCGTCTCCGTATCCAACAGTTTTTCAGGTATTATGCTTATAACGTATTTTTTAATATCTTCTTTGAGCTGTTCCTGCGAAACGTTTTCATCGTGCTGTGCGGAAACGACGACGGTATCAACGCGTACGGGGGTCTTTTTGTCGTATTCAATGGTAACCTGCGTCTTACCGTCGGGACGGAGATAGGGCATAACGCCATTTTTTCTCACTTCCGCAAGCCGAAGCGCAAGCTTGTGCGCGAGGGAAATGGGGAGAGGCATAAGCTCTTCGGTCTCGCGGCAGGCATAGCCGAACATCATTCCCTGGTCGCCCGCGCCTATCAGGTCCTCTGCATTGCCGCCGTTTTTGTTCTCAAGCGAATTGTCTACGCCCATAGCTATGTCGGGGCTTTGGCGGTGAACCGCTACGTCAATGGCGCACTTATCTGCGGAGAACGTCCCGTCGGTATAACCTGTTTCTGCGATAACCTTTCTTGCAACCGCTTCGAAGTCCACCGTGGCGGAGGAGGAAACCTCGCCCATAATCATCATTCTGTCGTACGCAGCGCAGCACTCTATCGCACAGCGCGCATTTTTGTCCTGCTTAAAAAATTCATCCACAATCGCGTCCGAAATGCGGTCGCAGAGTTTATCGGGATGTCCCTCGGTAACGCTTTCGCTTGTGAAAAATTTCTTCATAACAACCTCTTTTCCTTAATTATAAGAAATCCCCCGTTAACCTAACGGGGGTCTGTCTTTATATAAATCCCATAGGTCTCGGCATTAGCACCTTGCTTTGCAGGTTGCTGTGTGGTCTAAGAGCCGTTCTCTCGCACACTCTTTATAGGTTTGGGGATATTATATCATCAAGGCAAAATGATGTCAAACAAAAGTTGCAATTATCGCGCAATTATTTTATAATACCAATATGAATTGTACCGTATGCCCCGTAGCCTGTAAAGCTGACAGAAAACTTAAAAACGGTTTCTGCGGAGTGAAGGGAGTGAGAATAGCGAAATACTATCTTCACCCCTTTGAGGAACCTCCTATCTCGTTCGAAAAAGGCAGCGGCTGTATTTTCTTTTGCGGTTGTTCCTTAAAATGCGTCTTTTGCCAGAATTTCGAACTGTCCCGAAATACTCGCGGAAAGGACATTACCGTTGAAGAACTCGCGGATATATTCCGACAGCTTGAAGATGCGGGTGCGGAAAATATAAATCTCGTCAATCCTACGCATTATCTCGAGTATATTGCCGGGGCTATGGAAATTTACCGTCCTAAGATTCCCGTAGTATACAATACCCACGGCTATGAGACGCTTGAAAGCCTTGCGCTTGCGGATAAATTCGTGGACATATGGCTTCCCGATTTAAAATTTATCGACAAATCGCTCGCTAAGCGGTATACCGCGCGTGCCGATTATGCCGATTACGCCCTGCCGGCAATAAACTTTATGGCTCAAAAACGGCTCGAAATGCGCCGGGACGGAAAGATGCTGTCGGGCTGTATAGTGCGCCACCTGATTCTTCCGTTGGCGGCATACGATTCGGTAAACGTAGTTAAATTTATATCCACCCTCCCTAAAACGGTCTATTTTAGCCTGATGAGCCAGTATACGCCTTACGGGGATATTGACGCTTTTAAAGAACTCAACCGCCGCATTACGGGACGCGAGTATGAACGTGTTTTGGCGGCAGTGCGGGAATACGGGCTTGAAAACGTATTTTTGCAGGATAAGGGCAGTGCGAGCGAAAATTTTATACCCGACTGGGACTTTTGAAATATGCTTATATCTCTTGACGGCGTAGCTTTCGGCTATGACGACAACTTAATATTGAATGGCGTAACCTTTACGCTGAGCGAAGGCGCGCGCACGGGTCTTATAGGCGCGAACGGCGAGGGTAAGACCACGCTTATAAAATTGATTTTGGGCGAGCTTGAACCCGACGAGGGGACCATTGTCAAGAAAAACGGACTAAAAATCGGTTATCTCGAACAGAACGGCGGCTATACGAGCGGAAATTCCGTTTACGGCGAAATGCTCGACGTCTTCAAGGAGAAGCTCGGCGCAGTGGAAAAGCTTTCTACACTTTCGGCACGGCTGTCCGAAACGCCCTGTCCGAGCCGCGAATACGACGTGCTTTCCGCCGAAATCGAGGCTTTAAACAAATATCTCACGGCAAACGACTGCTATGACGTTGAAGTGCGGATAAAGACCGTTCTTAACGGTATGGGCTTTTCCACGATGTACGACAGGATCATAGACACAATGTCGGGAGGGGAGAAAACGCGCTTAAAGCTCGCGCGTCTGCTTCTGGAAAATCCCGATCTGTTAATTTTGGACGAGCCCACGAACCACCTTGACGTCTCCACGCTGTTTTGGCTTGAAGATTATTTGAAAAATTTCAAGGGCGGAATCTTCGTCGTCTCCCACGACAGATATTTTCTTGACCGAACCGTGGGGCGTATACTGGAAATCGAGAACAGGGCGCTCACTTCGTTTTCGGGTAATTATTCGAAATACAAGCTTCTTAAAGCCGAACTTTACGCAAGAAAACTGAAAGAATACGAAGCCCGGCAGGAAGAACGCGCAAAATTGCAGGATTACGTAGACAGGAATATCGTCCGCGCGAGCACGGCAAAGTCCGCCCAAAGCCGCGTGAAGCAGCTTGAGAGAATGGAGATACTCGAAAAGCCGTTCACTCCCCCGAAGCCGCCGCAATTCCGTTTCAACTATGACGTTTCGCCCTACGAACAGGTGCTCGATATTGACGGGCTTAATTTGGAGCGCGGCGGAAAAATATTGGTAAAAGACGCAAAACTCACCGTCAAGCGCGGTGAAAAGGTTGCGATAGTCGGCGAAAACGGTACGGGTAAAAGTTCGCTTCTCAAAGAGATAATCAATGGCAATCCGTCGATAAAAATCGGCAGGTTCGTAAAAATCGCGTACTACGACCAGGAGACGGCGAATCTCGACGGCGATAAAACCGTACTTGCGGAGCTGTGGGAGAGAAACGTCGGTTACACGCAGACGGAAGCGAGGTCCGTCCTTGCAGGATGCGGATTATATGCCGAAGATATACAAAAGACCGTAAAATCCCTTTCGGGCGGAGAGAAGGCGAAGCTTGCGCTGTGTATTCTCGAATGCGAGCACGGAAACGTGATTCTTCTCGACGAACCGACCAATCACCTCGATTTGCCTGCGCGCGAGGGTCTGGAAAGAGCGCTGAAAGATTTTGACGGCACGTTGATATTCGTATCTCACGACAGATACTTTATATCCGCGCTTGCTCAGTCGGTTGCCGAAATAGAAGACGGTAAATTGACCTGTTTTAATGGCGGGTATGAAAATTACACTGCGGAAAAACGCCGCGCCCGGGAAACGAAGAGAGCGGAGGAAGAGCGCGAGAAACTGCGCTGTTTAGAAAACGAAAGGTCGGTCTCCTACAGGTCGAAAAAGGAACGCGCCGAGGCGGAACGCAGGAAACAACAGGTAAAGCAGTTGGAGTCCGCTATCTATGCCTGCGAGCGCGAGGAGGAGGAAATAAACGCGCTCTTGTCCACCCCGTCGGTTGCGGCTGACTATAAGAAAGTTAACGAACTTATGCAAAAGCTCGAAAGTCTGAAAAAACAACTTGACGCACTTTACAATCAATACGAAACGGTGATATAATCTGATTATGGAAAACAGGAAAAACGAAGAGGACGAAAAGGTAACTATACGCCATACAATAAATGCGGAAGAAACGTTCACGCTTGCAAAGGACGTGTTCGATTTGCGTTGCCTGATAAAAAACATTTATAACAACAGAGCGGTGATTTCGCGCAGATTAAACGTAATTTCGCTGTCTATAAGCTTCATATTCACAGTACTATACGTGGCATATATCCTGTTCACGGGACTTTTGAAGAAGCTTTCCATATATTCCGGGATCGCTTTGTACTGTCTGTTCGGGGTATATGCGGCGGTATTTATCGCAATGCTTATTTTAACGCTTTGCGGCATAAACGCCAAGGCAAAAAATATCAGAAAGTTCAAAAGGACGTTGTCCGTATT
>CAYLQK010000079.1:0-5665 GCA_964385865.1 uncultured Clostridia bacterium
GCTTGACAAGTTTAACATTACAAACAACACGACGGCGCGCACGTATCAAAACGTGCGCGCCTTTTTCAGGATAAAATTATAAAAATTTCTTCAACTTCTTTTCGAAACCCTCTTCAATCGAGATGAGGTCGCAGAGCAGTTTTTTTACCTCCGCGTCCATTGTCTTTTCTCCGTCCGTAAGCGAAGTTTTGAGCGAAGTTATACCGCTCACCGTGCCCCTTATCATCATTTGGGCGATGTTTTGCCCGGAATTGTCAGAAGCGGCGCCCATCTTGATTGCGCTCCACATCATCGCCTTCTTCACGGGGCTGGGTTCCTTCAATTCGAGGTCGTGCTTCGTCGCAAGCTGCGCCGCCTCGCTGCAAATTCTTTCGTACTCCTCGTGCTCGCGCATAATCTCTTCGCGAATGCCGTTGTCCTCTATCTCGGGCATAATGTCCGAAATGGACGTGAGCGCTAACTGCGCGTTACGGTAAATTTCCGCGATTATTTCACTGTCAGTTTTTGTTTGCTCCATAAGTAGTCTCCTTATAAGAATTAATTACCTTAAACGTATTTTGCTCCACACAAAATAAAATTATTCCCGAAACGGAAGATAAGCGGATTAAATCGCTTGACTTACCCCCTTTCTTTATGCTAAATTATAGACGAGCCGCTCGGAACAGGCTTTTTTAAACGCGCATTGCGCTGCCTGAACCTTTCAGGTTTATCGTCCGGCGAGACTGGTTAGAGGAGGTAATTTATATGTACGCTATTTTCGAGAACGGAAGCAAGCAATACAAAGTTTCCGTAGGCGACCTTTTGAAGGTTGAAAAGCTGAACGCCGAAGTAGGCGCTACCGTACAGTTCCCCGTCATCTTGACTGCTGACGAGAAGGGTATTCAGGTAGGCGCCGAAGTGGAAAAGGTTAAAGTAACCGCCGAAGTCGTTTCCCACGGCAAAGAAAAGAAGATAATCGTCTTCAAATACAAAGCCAAAAAGAACGAGAGAAAGAAGCAGGGACACAGACAGCCTTATACGCAGATAAAGGTTACTGCAATCGGTGCGCCCGCGGCAAAGAAGGCGGCAAAGAAGGCCGAAGCGACCGAAGCTAAGGCAGAGTAATTTTCAGGAGGATTAAACAATGTTTTTTATAAGTTTATTCGCCCATAAAAAAGGTACCGGTTCATCCCATAACGGCAGAGACAGTAACCCCAAAATGCTTGGCGTCAAGCGCGCTGACGGTCAGTTCGTGCTTGCGGGAAATATCCTCGTAAGACAGCGCGGTTCCAAGTTCAAGGCAGGCTCAGGCGTTGGAATGGGCAAAGACGACACGCTTTTCGCGCTCGTTGACGGCACCGTTAAGTTCGAGAGAGTGGGCAAAGACGGTAAGCAGGTTTGCGTTTATCCCGTCGCCGAATAAAGATAAAACGAGGACGCTTCGCCCTCGTTTTTATTTTTTATATATTTAAATCGAAAAGGTACAAGTATGTTGCACGTTACGCCTTTGCGCGAAGATAAGCGCGAAATATTTATTGCACTATTCAAAGACTACTACGCCGAACTCGGTTGCGGAGACGACGCCGTGCATCTTGCCGAGGAATACGTAATCCCTGATATGCTTGCGGGGCTGCTTTGCGTAGATATGATAGAGGACGGAGACTCGGCCGTCGGATTTGTAATCTATCAGACCGACGATATCGACAACGAGTGGAACTTCAAGGAGGGCTGGGGCGACGTAAGGGAAATTTATATCTCCCCCTCCCACCGCGGTCAGGGGCTCGGCAAATTTTTGCTGTACACCGCCGAAATGAAGCTGAACGAGCGCGGGACGGCAAAATGTTACTGCCTTCCGCCCGTAAGCGCGGTGCCCTTCTTCCTCTCCTGCGGCTATATCGAAACGGAAGAATACGACGACGAACTCGACTGTACGGTCTTTGTAAAGACGGATTTAAATAACTGCGAATGTAAAAACAAGTAACGGCGCATTTTAAGTCTTTATTAAACGGAGCGGCGGCTGACTTACAGGATAAGTCAGCCGCAATTTTTTAATTCACATATGGACAAAACGGATAAAATATGTTAAAATACAGATATGAACAGGATATCCGAAGCCGTCGCAATAGGCGGCAATGAAGCGAGAATCAGCAAGAACTTTGAAATTATACTGCCATACGGAGATGGCGTTATGGTCGGCGAAACCGAAATACCCTTCAGCGCAGGGCAGGTTATAATCGTGCCCCCGCGCTTTAATTACACCCTCGGATGCGGCGGCGGGCTGCGCGTGACGGTCGAACAGGCGTTACTGCCGCACAAAAGCGTCTGCGTTATCGACGACGACAAGTCGGGCGGAATCGCGCACGCAATGCGGCAGGCAGAGCTATATTTCCGCTCCGATCACCCGAAAAGACAATCCATTCTGTCCGCTTTGGGCGCACTCGTCGTGAGTTACGTAACGGCGTTCACCCCCGATACGCAGCTCTCCCCCGTAGTCGTCGCCGTACGGAACGATATCTCACGGCACCTTTCCGACTGCACCTTTTCGCTTGAAGATTCGATAAGAAAAATGCCGCTGAATTACGACTACGTACGCAAGCTTTTCAAAAAAGAACTCGGATTAACGCCTCACGAATATCTGATTCAGAGCAGAATGGAGCTTGCGCGCGATCTGATTTCAAGCGGTATAAGCAACCAATATTCGAGTTATACCGTCTCTCAGATAGCAGAAGCAAGCGGTTTTTCCGAACCTCTATACTTTTCGCGCGTGTTCAAAAAGTACTTCGGCGTCTCCCCGAGCGAATACCACGAAAAATAATGCTTATCTATACACCCGCAATCCGTCCCGCCATTATTCTCCGCCGAACTTCGGCGCCTCCGCTCTTCACCCCCCTTTTCTACCGCCTTTCGATAATCCGTTGAAACACGGCGGCGCGCGCTCTTTGAGCGCGCGCCGCTTTCGCTTGCGTATTTATAGTATTTATAATTGTTTGATTTCCGTATAGGCCATCACAAACGGCCCCGTACCCTTCGCGTCGTTTTCGACTATGGGTTCGGAGATATAATATTCGTACGTGCCGTCGCGTTTACGGTTGGTTTCGGGGCCGAGACCCGCCATAAGGCAGATCCCGCCGAGATTGAGCTTGCCGTCGGTTTCCGAAAGGTATTCCTTGCAGATACCGTTGAACACGTCCTCGCCAACCTTTGCAAAACGGCCGTCTACAAAGCCGAGACGCGCGCCCTTCATCATTGCGTACGCTATCATAGCGCTGCCGGAAGTTTCAAGATAATTGCCCTCTCTTCCGCCCTGATCCACGACCTGCCAGAACATTTTCTTTTCGGGGTCGATATATCTTTCAAGCCCCTCTATCGTATCCTTGAAGATAGCAATAAGCTGCGCTTTAAATTCGGCGGCGTCATCGGGGAAATAGCCTATCGCGTCCACAAGTCCCACTGTATACCAACCGACCGAGCGGAGCCAAAAGCTCTTCGAAAGACCCGTCTGTTTGTCGCTCCAAAACGCGGTTTTGGAATAGTCCCAGCCGTGATAGTACAGCCTCTTTTCCCTGTCGTACATATTATCGTAGACTTTTTGGAACTGGTTTACTATATCGGCATAATTTTTGCCGCCGTTGAACTCGGTTTCGTAGCGGGTATAGAATACCTGCGCCATATACAGCCCGTCCAGCCAAACTTGGTTTGGATATATTTTCTTGTGCCAAAAATTGCCCAATTGCGTTCTCGGCTGTCCCTTTATCTGGGTATATAAAAGCTCGATTGCCTTTTTATATTTTTCCTTGCCCGTTTCACGGTATAAGTCGAACAGTACCCTGCCTTCGTTGAGGTTATCTACGTTGTAGGTATCGAGTTCGTAGCCGCGGATGGAGCCGTCCTCGAATACGTAGTAATCCACGAATTTGTCGATAAAATCGATATACTTTTTCTTGCCCGTCTGCTGATATATGGTATACAGCGACGTCATCATACACCCGTCGATATAATTCCAGCCCGGCGCTTTGCCGTGTTTGATGTTTTCGATGTTCCAAATGGGCGCATCCGGCGTGGTATCGTCAATCAGTCTGTCGATATATTTATCGATGATCGAATAATCCATAAAATCTTCCCCCTTGAATTCACGCGGCCGACATCAAGAGTCGCGCTGTATTTTCTATGTCATTCCTCGGTAACTTTGCCGAGGTTTTTCTTTATTATCTTTTCGCCTACGACGCCGTCAAACGTAACGTTTTTGAGAACGAGGCGTTCAACGTTGTCGAGGTACAGTCCTTCACGGCAGAAATCGCGCACGTTTTCAAGCATTGCGGGCTTTGAAGGCTTTGCGTCTTTGCTGAAATGGAAACTTACGTTTTCGATTATAATTTCCTTGATTGGCTGTTCCACAAGTCCGTCGAAATAACCCGCCATACATTCGCAGTCTACGCAATCAATGTCGCGGAAGACGAATTTGCCGAGATACGGCGTACCGTCGTCGACGGGAGTGTCCGGATCTCTCGACCAGACGTATTCGGTATGTCCGTCGGGATCGCAGAAATAATACATATTGATGACGAGCGGCGTTATTACGTTTATCATCTTGATATTTTCGAAGTCGACGCCGTCGATTATCGCATCCTTGCCTCTGCCGCGGCGTGATTTGATGCGCAATCCCCTGTCGGTGTGTTTGAATACGCACTGGCTGACGGAAAGTTCCTTTACGCCTCCGCTCATTTCGCTGCCGAGGACTATCGCGCCGTGTCCGTCCTGGAACAGGTTGTTCCTGAGAGTATGCCGTGTTGCAGGAGTCTTATAGGTCTTGCCCATATACAGCTTGCCCGATTTGATCGCGCAGCAATCGTCGCCGACGCTGAACGTGCAGCCGATTATGTCGACTTTGTCGCAGCTTTCGGGGTCGAGCCCGTCGGTATTGGGACCCGTATAGGGATTTTGTATCTTCAAATCGTAAAAACCGAGGTTTTTCGAGAAGAACGGATGCAGATTCCAGGAAGCGGAGTTCTTGCAAGTTATGCCGTGGAAAACGACGTTTTCGCATTTATTGAGGAACACGAGGCGCGGACGGGCGACTTTCCTGCCCTTGGGCGTAAGCCACCAGGTGGATTTGTCCGCATTGCCGTTAATGGCGCCCTCGCCTATTATTCTTATATTCTGCTGTCTGTATGCCGAAACAAAGGATTGATGGCAGTCGAAAGGTTCGCCCTCCCAGGTTGCGAGGATCTCTTCCTTGCCGTCGATATAGGTGCGGGCCGGCACGTAGGGGTAATTTTTTTCGTCCGTGTCGCCGAGAAGCTGCGCGCCGCCCTTGATTTCAATGGTTATGCCGCTCTTCAGCACGATGGGACGAACGAGGAAACTGCCCTCCGACAGAATTATTCTGCCCCCTTCGGGACAGCTGTCGATCGCCATCTGAACGAAATAGGTGTCGTCCGAAACGCCGTCCGCCTTGGCGCCGAGCGCTTTTACGTCTATCACCGCCGTCTCGGTATCGGTTCTGAACTTAACGATACTTTCATCTCCCGAAATGCTTACGGAATATTCCGTGTCGGGGTCGAGGTTGAACAGAGAGAACACGTTGGAACTGCGTTCTTCTCCCGTTTCCTTGCCGTTCAACAGAACTTTGTATGTTTCGGGGCTGTAATAAGGATTTTTATTATCGAGTTCGAAACACGCCGACGTG
>CAYLQK010000080.1:0-5454 GCA_964385865.1 uncultured Clostridia bacterium
GAAAACGGCGAAAGATTAATTTGTCCATTTTAATCTTCCGCCACCGCGAGGGAAAATTTAAGTAAATAAATAAAATATAATTTAAGTAAATAAATAAAATATAACCGCCGAGGGCGGTTGCAATACGCAACCGCCCTCGGCGGTTTCTGATCGGTTCCAAAATTTTTAAAGTTTTTTCAGCTAAAACACTGCCGTAACTATTTTATAAGCTTATAGACCTCGTCAAAATTATGACGGTTTTTTTCCCTTACGGCATATCCTTCCGACTTGTGCCCCAATGCAATTACGAGGGGAAACGGCGTGCCCTCGGGTAAGTTCAAAAACTTCGCGATCCCTTTCTCGTCGCGTAGCCCTACTATACAGCTCTGCACCCCAATATTCTCGGCGGCAAGCACTATGTATGCCGTTAAAATTCCTATATCGTTGCCGATAAACGATTCGTTCGAGACAACTCTTTCGCCCCTGTCTATGAAAATTGGCTTGCTTTGTTCTATTACGATATACGCGGCAGCGCTGTCAGCCCACTTATTGGCGCCTTTTATTTGGATATTCACCGCAAACTCCTTCGCCTTTTCACCGTTTATTGCGTACAGTCTGTACGGCTGACCGTTGATGGCGGAGGGGGCAAGTGTGCCCAATCGGCAGATTTGTTCGAGTTGTTCGTCGGTAACGGGTTCGTCCCCGTATTCCCTCGTGCTCTGTCTTGTAAGAAATAACTGTTCCAGTTCCATATAAAACCTCCCATTCATTATATACATTGAACGACGGCAGTGCGCCGCCGTTATTTATCAAGAATTTTTCGCTTTATTTATCGAAAGTTTTGCTCTTTCGGCAACCGTCTCCTTGGTGAAGCCGTAATGTTCGAAGAGCACTTTTGCAGGCGCGGAAACACCGAACGAGTACATAGCGATAACTTCGCCGTAGTCTCTCGAATATTTATACCAGGCAAAATGCGAAGCGGCTTCAACGCATACCCTTGCCTTAACGTCCGCGGGCAGAACGGATTCTCTGTATTCATCGGTCTGTTTTTCAAACTCTTCCATACAGGGCATCGAAACCACGCGCGATTTTATGCCTTCCTGTGCAAGCAATTCCTGAGCTCCCGTACAGAGTTCGATTTCCGAACCCGTGCCGATGAGAAGAACGTCGGGTTGTCCCTCGCAGTCGGAAAGTACGTAACCGCCGGTCAAAGCCATCATACCCGAGCCCTCGTTCTGAGGCAGATTCTGTCTTGACAGAACGATAACGGTGGGAGATTCGCCGGTGAACGCCGAGATATATGCCGCAGCCGTTTCCTTGCCGTCGCAGGGACGGAATACTTTCAGATTGGGAATCGAACGAAGCGCGATAAGCTGTTCAACGGGCTGATGCGTGGGTCCGTCCTCGCCTACGCCGATAGAGTCGTGCGTCATAACGTAAATGACCGGTATGTTCATCAGCGCGCTCATTCTTATTCCGCCTTTCATATAATCGGAGAAAGAGAAGAATGTCGAACAAAGTATCCTCAGACCGCCGTGAAGCTGTATGCCGTTGCATATCGCCGCCATAGCGTGTTCACGGATACCGAAATGAATATTGCAGCCCTCTCTGTTTTCGGGCGAGAAGTAACCCTTGCCCTTCAATTCCGTCTTTGTGGAGGGGGAGAGGTCCGCCGAACCCGACATAAGGTTGGGCATAGCTTCGGCTATTCTGTTAAGTATTTTACCGCCGCACGACCTCGTCGCCTCGGGTTTGGTAAAATCGAAAATATCAGACATTTCGGTGAAGTCGACTTCGCCTTCCATATACTGTCTGTATTTTTCGGCAAGCTCGGGGAATTCTCTTTCGTATCTCGAGAAAAGCTCGTTCCATTCGCGTTCTTTTTCAAGCTTGCTTTCCGCAATTTCAAGACAGTGCTTTTTCACGTCTTCGGGAACGCAGAAGGGTTCTTCCTTCCAGTTGAAGAATTCCTTCGTCTTTTGCAGGTTCTCAACGCCTAAGGGCGCGCCGTGGCAGTCCGCCGTATCGGCAAGAGGCGACCCGTAACCTATGACGGATTTGCATATAATCACCGAAGGGCGGGTAATATCGCTCTTTGCGCGGGTTATAGCCGCTTTCAGGGAAGAGAGATTGTTAGCGTCGTTGACGCGAATAACCTGCCAGCCCTGAGCCGAGAAACGAGTAGCCGTATCTTCGGAGAACGTAGAGGAAATCTTTCCCTCTATCGTAATATCGTTTTTGTCGTAGAGCAGAATAAGCTTACCGAGCTTCTGCGTTCCTGCAAAGGAGCAGGCTTCGTAACCGATTCCCTCTTCCAGACAGCCGTCGCCGCAAAGGACGTAAGTGTAGTGATCAACCACGGGGTAGTCGGGTCTGTTGAATATGGCGGAAAGATGCGCTTCCGCAACCGCAAAGCCGACCGCGTTGCCGAGTCCCTGGCCGAGGGGGCCCGTGGAAGTCTCGACGCCTGCGGTCTTACCGTATTCGGGGTGCCCGGGCGTCCTTGATCCCAACTGTCTGAAATTCATCAATTCTTCTTTAGTTACGTCGAATCCGAACAGATGCAGAAGTGAGTATAAGAGCATCGAACCGTGTCCTGCGGACAGAACAAATCTATCGCGGTTGTCCCAACGGGGGTTCTTATAACTGAAATTGAGAAAATCGGCGAACAATTCGTATCCTATGGGAGCCGCGCCGATGCACATTCCGGGATGACCCGAATTTGCGCGCTGGATAGCTTCCGCGGACAGTATTCTGATGGTGTCTACGCTCTTGTTTGCAACTGACATATTTTTCTCCTTAACAAGTAATAAATTTTTTTAAGTTTTCCGTATTTAAAAATGGATAAACCTCTAAAACTTCCAAAAGTCTTTTAGCCATTTCCACGTTTCCGCCGACCTCTCCGCTCTCGAAGTTTATCGGCATAACGGGGTCGTGTACGCTCATTCTCACAAGCAGCCAGCCGCCGCCGCGCCCACTTTCGAAGTTCATTCTCGCGCCCTCGTAATTATCGGGCGCAAGCGAGACGTCAGGCGTGCGTTCAGCCCATTTTATAAGGTCCTCTATGACCCGTTGCCCTTCCGCCTTAAAGTCGCGGCTCGTCTCCGAGAAAGACAACCTCACCTCGTCGCTCTCGGCGGGTTCGGGAAGGGAGGAGATAAGACTGCAAAGGCTTTTTCCTTCGCCAAGCGATGCAAGGGAAATCAAGAGTTTGGTTATAAGATACGCGCCGTCGTCGAGAAAATAATTCTCCATAAATGCCGCGTGTCCTGAAGTTTCCATAGCAAGAGGCGAGTACACGCCGTTACGGTTAAGCTCAATGCTCTTGTCTATAACGTTCTTATAGCCGCGTTTGAATCTCAGATGTTTTCCGCCGAGGTTTTTAATAAATTCCGCAAGCCCGTCGCTGGTTACGGAATCGGTTACGATAACGCCGGTCTTCTCCTTTAAGAGAATAGCGGAAACAAGCGCGATAAGCCTGTTTCGGTTTATTTCTCTGCCGTCGCAGTCCACCGCGCCGGCACGGTCAACGTCCGTATCGAATATTATGCCCAAATCCGCGCCGAATTTAACGACCGCCTTTGAAAGACTCGCTATCGCGCCCTTGTCCTCGGGGTTGGGTATATGGTTGGGAAAATATCCGTCGGGTTCGAGAAACTGGCTTCCGGTCGTATCCGCGCCGAGGGGAGCAAGCACCTTTTCCGCAAAGAAACCGCCTGCGCCGTTGCCCGCGTCTACGATTATTCTCTTACCCTCAAGCGGTCTTTGCGTACCGCACGCGGAACGGACAGTTTCTACGAGTATCCCGGAATACTCGTCCATAAAAGATTTTTCCGAATACGCGCCCTTGCCGCAGGGGAAGTCTCCTTTTTCCGCGATGGTCAGAATTTCGTCGATATCCTTTGAGTCAAGACCGCCCTCGGGCGTGAAAAATTTTAGCCCGTTTCTGTCGAAAGGCAGGTGTGAAGCCGTTATCATAATCGAGGCGTCGCAACCGAAATCGGATTTTTTCAATAATATATACATAGACGGGGTAGACGAAAGCCCCGTATATATGACGTCGCTGCCGCAGGATAAAATACCCTCTTTCACGCAGTCTAAAATGCGTTGCGCCGAAATTCTGCTGTCGTTGCCGACGGCAATAATAAAGCGGTCTTTCCCGTATTTCAGACCGAGCCATTTTATAAAGGCGCGGCTGATAGCAAGCACCGCAGTGTCGGTAAGCGTAACGCGTGCGCCGCCTTCAACGGCGATACCGCGCACGTCCGTACCGCTTTTAAGTTGTCTTAATCTGTTGTCCGTCGTAATCACGATAACAATTATACAATATCCGTCGGTTTATTACAAGTATTTTAAGATTGAATATCTTCAAATTTTTTCTTTACGGGGCATTGGTTATTTTTGAAAATTGCTTAACAATAATTTACTTTTTGTCACGGATATGTTATAATATCTACCGAATTCAGACAACGGAGATAATTTATGGCAGTAGATCAGATTGCTGATATAGAAAAAGATTTTCCCCAATGGTATACCGACGTCGTCATAAAGACGGGTCTTGTGGATTACGGTCCCGTAAAGGGCACTATGGTAATACGTCCTTACGGCTATGCCATATGGGAGAACATCCAAACGGAGCTTGACAAGCGTTTTAAAGCGACGGGACACAGTAACGCGTATTTTCCGCTGCTCATTCCTATGAGCTATTTCACAAAGGAAGCGGAACACGTGGAAGGGTTTGCGCCCGAAGTCGCGGTCGTAACCTATGCAGGCGGTGAAGAACTTGCCGAGCCGCTCGCAATCCGCCCCACGTCGGAAACCATTATAGGAACAATGTATTCGAAGTGGCTTCAATCGTACCGCGATCTGCCCATTCTCATAAACCAGTGGGCGAACGTTATGCGCTGGGAAAAGACTACGCGTCCCTTTCTGCGCACTTCCGAGTTCCTCTGGCAGGAGGGGCACACCGTCCACGCCACTGAGGAAGAGGCGATGGAAGAGACGATGAAAATGCTTGGCGTCTATAAGGAGTTTGCCGAAAACTGTCTTGCCATACCGGTCATCTGCGGAAGAAAGACGGAGAAGGAGAAGTTCGCGGGCGCCGTAGCGACCTACGGAATGGAAGCGATGATGAAGGACGGCAAGAGCTTGCAGGCGGGAACTTCGCACTTCCTCGGACAGAATTTTTCAAAGGCTTTCGATATAAAATATCTCGATAAGGACGGGGTGCAGAAGCTTGCCTACACTACGAGCTGGGGCGTTTCTACAAGGCTTATCGGCGCGCTGATTATGGCTCACGGCGACGAGCGCGGCCTCGTACTTCCTCCTAAGGTGGCGCCCGTACAGGTAGTTATAATCCCCATCGCGGCAAAAAAGCCCGGCGTGCTTGAAAAGTGCGCGCAAGTTAAGGCAGGGCTCGAAAAATCGGGAATAAGGGTCGTTTTGGACTATACCGATAACAGCCCCGGCTGGAAG
>CAYLQK010000081.1:0-5414 GCA_964385865.1 uncultured Clostridia bacterium
CGCCGGGCGTACAGTTTAAATGGAAACATATCGCGTTGAGCGTGGTAAATCGAACGGCTTTCGCCTTTCCGCTCCGAAGAACGGACATATTCGCCTCGGTTATACCTACAAGCTCGCACAGTTCTTTCGAGGTTATACCTCTCCTTTTCAACGCTTCGTCAAGCTTAACAATAATAGCCATTTCAGATTGTCAACTCTATCTCTTCGTTCATAATAATAGCCCGTTTCAGAATTGTAGCGAATATTATCACAAGGCAGACCGCAAGCAGCATAAACAGCGGTATATAAGTGCTGAAAGAGGTATTTACAAGATATTTAGATAGTACGAGTTGTAATATATTATTCACCGCAACCGAACACAGCGTTACGAGAACAGAGATTTTTGAAAAGGTTATAACTCCGTTTAAGGGTTTTACGTTATCTTTTGCAAACGCGCAGGCTTTAAGACAACCCAAAAGCTCCAAACATTTACATATCAGCACCGTTGCAAACGCTGCCGAGAGAATATCCGCAAAATACGAAAACAGGAATGCAAATGCGTTTACGCCGCAGTTTACCGTCGCGTATTCGGAAAACTCTTTCCAATCGTCAAGCGAGCTGAATTTGCCTTTCAGTCCGAGAGTTCCAATAAAGCAGGCAGAAAAGATAACCGCAACCCCGAGCACAATCAGGAGCAGTTTTGCAAACGGAAAAGCCTTATTATTATCCCTTTTAAGCCACAGCCCGAATTCCGCGAGAACGCAAACTACTAAAATCGCAAAAAAGGTTGCAATCATACCCGTCTGCACACCCTGCCTGTAAACCTTACCCGCCGCTTCGGATATTCCGTTTATCACAATGCTGTCGAGAAGGTGCGGATTAACGAATAAAAACGTCATTGCAAAAGTATATGCAGACAAGATTAGCCACACCGCGCTCCAAGCGTAAAGCGCGCGCTTTACGCACGTTTTTATTATCGGAAATATGAGCGGTATCAGTCCGAGGAAGATATATAACGCCCACCCCGCCGCGGCGTGCCCGTCAAGCGTAGTCCGTCGGATAAAATCTCCGACCGAAACGAACGGCGCTCTTATTATCGCTAATATATCCGAGCCGCTGAAATTCACGCATACCGCTAAAATCAAGCTCAGTACAGCCGCAAAGACAAAGATTATTATTTCGTACCTCTTTAAAATAGCCGCCGCAACGCCGTTTTTAATCTTCATACAAACACCTAAAAATTATCGTTTTTCGATAATAATTTAACACACTATAATGCGTTTGTCAAGAAAAATTACATAAAAAAAGACTGAACCGAAAAATCAGTCCAGCCTTTTATTTTAGAATTGATTAAACCACGCCGTGAGCCATCATTGCCGTTGCAACTTTGACGAATCCCGCTATGTTTGCGCCCATAACGTAGTTACCGTCGTAGCCGTATTCCTTTGCCGCATTATCGATATTGCGGTAGATATTGACCATTATATTTTTGAGTTTTTCGTCGACTTCTTCGAAAGTCCAGAACATTCTGCCCGAGGACTGAGCCATTTCGAGAGCGGAAGTCGCTACGCCGCCGGCATTAGCGGCCTTCGCAGGAAGAAATACGACGCCGTTCTTCTGGAATACGTCGATAGCTTCAAGCGTTGAAGGCATATTTGCACCTTCGGCAACGTACTTCACGCCGTTTTTAACGAGGATCTCCGCCGACTGAGCGTCAATCTCGTTCTGCGTAGCGCAGGGAAGAGCGATGTCGCAGGGAATAGTCCAAATACCCTTGCAACCCTCGGTATAGGTTGCACCGCCGACCCTTTCGGCATATTCCTTGATTCTGCCGCGCTTAACTTCCTTTATATCCTTGACGATATCGAGCCGTATGCCGTTGGGGTCATAGACGTAACCGTTGGAATCATACAGCGCCACGACTTTCGCGCCAAGGCTCTGCGCCTTCTGACAGGCATAGATAGCGACGTTACCCGATCCGGATATAACGACGGTCTTTCCTTTGAAACTGTCGCCGCGCGCCTTCAACGCCTCTTCCGTTATATAGACAAGACCGTATCCCGTAGCCTCGGTTCTGACAAGGCTTCCGCCGTAAGTCAGTCCTCTGCCCGTAAGAACGCCGACGTGCTCGTTGCGAATCCTCTTATACTGACCGAACAGGAATCCTATTTCCCTTCCGCCGACGCCGATGTCACCTGCGGGAACGTCGGTGTCAGCACCGATATGGCGATAGAGCTCCGTCATAAAGCTTTGGCAGAACGCCATAACTTCTCTGTCGGACTTGCCTTTTGGATCGAAATTCGAACCGCCCTTGCCTCCGCCGATGGGAAGCCCCGTAAGGCTGTTTTTAAGAATCTGCTCAAGTCCGAGGAATTTGATTATAGATAAATTTACGGAAGGATGGAACCTCAGACCGCCCTTATAGGGACCGATTGCACTGTTGAACTGTACGCGGTAGCCCTTATTTACCTGAACTTTGCCGCTGTCGTCGACCCAGGGAACGCGGAACATTATCACTCTTTCGGGTTCGACAAATCTTTCAAGCAGACCTGCGGCTTCGTATTCAGGGTGCTTTTCAACTACGGGCGCAAGAGTTGTCAAAATCTCGGTTGCCGCCTGATGAAATTCGGGTTCGTTGGGGTTCTGTTTCTTCAGATTTTCAAGTACTTTCTCTACATAACTCATAAAATTACTCCTTTAATACCCTTTACGGTAAAAATTTTAGCTATCAGGATTATAGCATACGGACGGTTTTAAATCAAATTTTTATACGTGTGCAAACTATAACATATAGTTAAATCAGGTATAAGCAGGGATTATGTTTCTCAAAAATCACACAACGATTTGCTTATTTAAAATATATTTTGTCTGCCGTGTTATAGAATACGTCTTCCAGCTCCCGGCTATTGAAAACGCCGCCGTCGATAATATAATTTTTGAGATTTGCGTAACTATCTCTCGCCAAATTGCACGGCATATCCGTTCCGAACATCAGCCTGTCCGCCCCCACTATCGATTTCGCGGTTTTGAGATGTTCTACCGCCGTAGGGTACGGGAACGTTTCCGGCTGCTGATTTTGCGCGAGAGACGAGATATCGAAATAAACGTTGTCCGAAACGAGTTTTGAAAGCGCGAGTCGCAAGAGCTCCGCGTCCTCTCTCTGCGGTGCAAGAAGATGACACAGCACGAACGTAACCTGCGAATATTTTTTAACCGCATTCGACAGCGCGTCGATCTGCCAGCAAGGATTTCGGGGTCTGCCGATATCGAGAACAACAGTCAATCCGTTATCGCACGAGTGCGCATAGCACTCACTCATTATCTCGCCGTCCAAAGGCACGGGCGCGCGGTTTGCCATTAAACCGGAGCCGTTAGACAATTCGAATTTTACGGCTTTAAAGCCTAAATCGCAGAAAAGTCTCTTGCGGATCTCTTTTACTTTTATGCAAAACGGGTCGTAGGTCGCCGCTCCGACGAAACGCGAAGGATATTTTTTTACCGCTTCATAGGTATATTCGTTCTGAAATCCCAGGAAATTGCCCTGCAACAGCACGGCTTTTCCAACCCCGTTTTCGTCCATTACCTTCAAAAGCGATTCTGGTGAGACTCCGATATCGCCCAATTCAGGCGGAAACATTTGAAATACTTCGCCAGTGGCGTACTGAGCCCTTCCGCCCCCAATGCCGCGCAGCTCGCCGCGCGAGGTAAAACCTGAAATATATTGGGCAATGTGGGCGTGCGCGTCTATTATTTTCATCTTGTCATATTCCTTTAAAGTTTTTATCAATAAAATCTATGTAGTTCTTCTTATTGACCGAGGATTCGTTGTTTTTATACCATTCGTACTCATCTTTCAGCCCATCGAAAAATCGGATAAGATCACTCATCAGACAGTTCTGTTCGGTTACGTCAAGCTCGTATCCGTAGTTATGAAAGGGGAAATAGTCCCGCTGATTTTGTCCTTGCACAAAAATCTTTTCAAGTTTTGCCCCTACTATTTTATAGCAGAACTCTACGTATTGGTTAATATCGACAGTTTCATTGTTGCCGACGTTAAAAATATGATTTTCCGGGCGCCTTTCAAGCAGAATTTCCATAAACCGACACAGGTCGTCGACGTGGATAAACTGCATTTTCATCTTACCGTCGTTAGGTATGTAAAATATTCTGCCCTGCATTGCGCAGTCGAATATGAATGGTTCACGGTAAATATTTTGTCCCGCTCCGTATATGTACGGCGGGCGCACAATATAGGCGTTGGGAACGCGGCTCAAGAGATATCTTTCCGCATCGATTTTATTCGTACCGTATCTGCCCCAAAATTTATTTTGACCTACAGGCTGAATTTCAGCAAACGGTTGCTCGTTTGTCTCGGGGTATACTGCGGAAGAGCTGATAAAGACGTAATCGGTAAATCCGCCTATTCCGTCCAGCAGATTCTTTATATCGTCCTGCGTATAGGCGCAGACGTCAATAACCGCGTCAAAGAAATGGTTTTTAAGCGCTTTTTGAAGATTGTTTCTGTCGGCTTGAATATGAGTTACCCCGTTAACCTGCCGCCTCGTGCCTCTGTTTAGAACGTAGACGTCATAGCCGCGAAGCTTAAACCACTCCGCCGCTCTTTTACTCACAAAAACAGTGCCGCCTGTAATCAGAATTTTCTTCATTAATTTATATCCTCATTTTGAATTGAGCCTGCAAAGCATCGAATTATTTTCAAATATGCCCGACGCGTCTTGCGGAACGCAATTATTTTTATGGATTTAGCGTTACCATATAAAGTATATGTAAAAATAAATTTAAAGTCAATATCAAAAATATAACTTTTACTTCACGAAAAAGCTTGATTTTTTTCGGTGAATTTAATATTATATTAATGTTGTTGCAGAGATGGCGGAGTGGTCGAACGCGCACGACTCGAAATCGTGTTACGGGCAACTGTACGGGGGTTCGAATCCCTCTCTCTGCGCCAAAAAAGAGCTTTTTAGGGGTGTTATAAGCAAAAATACCCCTAAAAAGCCTTAAAAAAACAACAAGTTTATATCGGTAAGCAAAAACAAGTACCTCACGCTGTACCAAAATTTGTACCAAAAACTCATTGCTTTAATTCCCCTTGTTCGTTAAGGGGAATTTTTTAACGATTTTAACGGTAAGTATACGCCCTGTTTTGTACGTTCCTGCCTTTTAGTATCGTTACTTTTGCGCCGACCTGTTTGTTTACAATAAATCGCAAAGAGTAATTCGCAAGGCTATCCACACTATCATCGTGTTGGGGCGGCTTTTCATAGTATAAATCGTAAGCCAATACATAAATTGCCCCATTTGCGAACTTGGAGAATAAATCCCCCTTCCTTTACTCCTCCATATCTTTCAAACCGAACAAATAATCAGTTGAAACGCCGAAATACTTGGCAAATGCAACAAGCGTATTTTTT
>CAYLQK010000082.1:0-5122 GCA_964385865.1 uncultured Clostridia bacterium
TATGATGCCTGCATCCGAAGGTACCGGCGTTATCGCGGGCGGTCCCGTACGTGCGGTAATGGAAGCGGCAGGCGTCAAGGACGTAAGAACCAAATCCCACGGCACATCCAACCCCATCAACTGCGTAAAGGCAGCTATCTGCGGATTGTTCGACCTGATGTCCCCCGAAGAGGTGGCTAAGGCACGCGGCAAGAGCGCGGAAGAATTATCACTTTAACGGAGGTCGTTATGATTAAGTTGACGTTAGTTAAAAGCGTTTCCAACGAAACGCGTACGGTTAAGGACACCGTTGCGGCGTTGGGACTTAAAAAAATAGGTCAGTCAAAGACCTTTGAAGAAACGCCCGCCGTTCTCGGACAGGTAAGAAAAGCGGGTTATCTTCTCAAGGTAGAAAAGGCAGGAGAGTAAGGTTATGAGAATCGATACTTTATCGCCCGCAGAGGGCGCAACGTCCCGCGTCAAGAGGCTGGGCAGGGGCATCGGCTCCGGCCGCGGCAAGACGTCCGGCAAGGGACATAAGGGTCAATGGGCGCGTTCGGGCGGCGGCGTACGTCCCGGCTTCGAAGGCGGTCAGATGCCCATTGCAAGAAGGATCCCTAAGCGCGGTTTCCACAACAAGTGGGCAACCCGTTACACAATTATAAATTTAAGCCAGCTTGATAAGCTTCCCGAAGGCACGGTAGTGGATTTCGAATACGTTTCCGCGAACAATCTCACGAAGGAAGTCAAGAATTCCGCAGGCTTGAAAGTGCTCGGTACGGGCGAGGTAAAAGTTGCCCTCACCGTTAAAGCGGCTAAATTCTCCGAAAGCGCGAAAGCGGCGATCGAGAAAGCTGGCGGCAAAGCCGAAGTCGCAGAATAAGACCCGCGCGTAGCCAAAACGCGCGATTGAGAGGCTTAAAATGTTCGAAACAATAAAAAATTGTTTTAAGGTAAAGGAGATAAGAAAGAAGATTTGGATAACCCTCCTGCTTCTGCTTATTTTCAGGCTCGGATGCTATATCCCCGTACCCGGAATTACCGTAAGTACGTTCAGCACAGCCATAGAAGGCAACAGTTTCCTCGATATTCTTTCGAGTATCACGGGAGGCTCGCTTGCAAACGCAACGCTGTTCGCACTCGGTATAAGTCCTTATATCAACGCGTCGATTATCATACAGCTTCTGACCGTAGGTATTCCTGCGCTCGAACGCTTGTCCAAGCAGGGTGAAGAGGGCAGGAAGAAAATCGCCCAGATCACCAGATACGTAACCATTCTCCTTGCGGTAGCGCAGGCGATAGGTATAGTAGTCAACTTCGGTGCGTCGAGCGGATCGATAAAAACTTCGCTTTTCGGCGGTGCCCTCGGCTTAAGCTCTACGGCGGCGACGGTGATTGCGGGAATCTTCCTCACGGTCGTGTATACCGCAGGCGCAATGCTCGTAATGTGGATAGGCGAAAGAATCACCGAATACGGCGTATCCAACGGCATATCGTTGATAATCTTCGTCGGTATACTTTCCACCGCAGGTCTCACGATCGTCAACAAGCTTATTTCGGGCTTCACCGGCGATTCCGCGGCGTTCTGGGAACTTCTCGGGTTCGTAATACTGACGGTGCTTGAATTTATGGCTATCGTAGCGGTAGATTTGTCGGAAAGGCGCATCCCCGTGCAGTATGCAAAGCAGGTCAAGGGCAGGAAGATGTACGGCGGTCAGTCCTCCGTAATTCCCATCAGAATCTCCGGTTCGGGCGTAATGCCCCTGATCTTCGCATTCGCGCTGATCTCCTTCCCCCAGATGATAATAAGCCTGTTCTGGCCCAACAGCAGCGCGGCAACCGGCATCACCAACTGGTTCTCCGGCTCGTCGCCCTATTGGTACGGACAGCTTATATATATGGTAGTTCTGTGTCTTCTCATCTTCGCATTCGCGTTCTTCTACGCGTCGATGCAGTTCAATCCCGAAGACGTATCCAAGACCATTCAGCAGAACGGCGGCTTTATCCAAGGTATCCGCCCCGGCAGACCCACTGCGGACTATCTGAGAAAGATATCCAACAGAATAACGCTGTTCGGCGCTATATATCTGTCGCTGGTTGCGTTCATTCCCTCGATAATCTCGATGATAGTCGTAGGGCTCAACATAGCTTCGGATACGACCCTTCTGTCGGTATTCTCCACAACGGGTATTCTGATCGTCGTATCGGTTGCGTTAGAGCTTGACAAACAGCTCGAATCCCAGCTGATGATGAAGAACTACAAGGGCTTCCTTAAATAAGATAAAATAATTACAGGGGTTTTGCGGAGAATCCCGCACGGGGTTCTCCGGCAGACCTCAACGCGGCTGAAAAGCTCAACGCCCGACAACTTCCGTCTTCCGGAAGAAATTGCGAGAGGAGAAATTTATGAACATAATCCTTTTGGGAGCGCCCGGCGCAGGCAAGGGCACGCAGGCAAGCAAAATCGAAGACAAGTATAATCTCGTGCACATATCCACCGGCGATATCTTCCGCGCAAATATCAAGGGCGGAACGCCGATCGGCAAACTCGCCAAATCCTATATCGACGCAGGCAAGCTCGTTCCCGACGAGGTAACGTGCGAAATCGTCAAAGACAGGCTCGCGGCGGGCGACGTCGAGGGCGGATATATGCTCGACGGTTTCCCCAGAAACACGTTTCAGGCGGAAGAGCTGGATAAGTTCGCCCGTATAGATCTGTGCCTCAACCTCGAAGTCGATACGAAACTGCTTATGGACAGGATTTGCGGCAGACGCGTCTGCTCCTGCGGAGAGAGCTATCACGTTTCCACTCTTAACGGCGCGACAAAATGCGCGAAGTGCGGCAACGAGCTGTATCAGCGCGCGGACGACAACCCCGAAACTGTCGGAGCAAGACTCGAAACCTACAATAAACAAACTTCGCCGCTCATCGGTTACTATGCCGCGCAAGGCAAGCTTGAAACCGTGACCTGCGGCACGAAGACCCCCGACGAAGTGTTCGCGGCGGTCTCGGAAATACTCGATAAACATACAAAATGATCACAATTAAAAGTGAAAAAGAAATAGAACTGATGCGCGAAAGCTGCAGGATAGTCAAGGAAACGCTTGAATTCGTCGGAAAAAATATCCGCGCGGGAATGACCACAAAGGAAGTGGACGAACTCGTGTACAGATACATCACCGCGTCGGGCGCGATTCCGTCCAGCCTCGGCTACGAGGGCTACCCCGCAAGCTCCTGCGTGTCGGTAAACGAAGTAGTGGTGCACGGCATTCCTTCCGACAGGATACTCCTCGACGGCGACATCGTCAGCGTGGACATAACCGCGGAGAAGAACGGCTACAACGGCGACGCGTGCAGAACCTTTCTCATCGGCAACGTATCCGAAGAGAAGAGGAAGCTCGTGAAAGTAACCGAAGAGTGTTTCTTCAAGGCAATCGAGGGATTGCAGGCGGGAACGCCGCTCTACGATATCGGCTATAAGGTACAGACCCACGCGGAGGCGAACGGTTACGGCGTAGTCCGCGCGCTTGTCGGGCACGGTATCGGCAGGGAAATGCACGAGGATCCTTCCGTCCCCAACTACGGCAAAAAGGGCACGGGTATGCGGCTTAAGGCAGGAATGACCATCTGTATAGAGCCTATGATAAATATGGGCACGTACAAGGTCAATATCGACAGGACCGACGGCTGGACGGTTACTACCGCCGACGGCAAGCCTGCGGCGCACTACGAAAACACTGTACTCATCAAGGAAGACGGAGTCGAAATTTTAACTCTGTAAACTCGAATAACGAGGAACCCAATGAAATTGAAAACCCCTGTTATCGGCGGAATCTGTCAGAGTACGCAGGGCAGAGATAAAGGCAGATTTTATCTCGTCAGGACGATCAATCCCGACGGAACGGTCGGAGTGGTGGACGGCAATTTCAAAAAACTTGCCTCGCCCAAGAGAAAGAACCTGAGACACCTGCGGCTTCTCCCCGAAAAAGCCGAAGCCATCGCCGCAAAATTCGCGGACGGCAGACAGGTATTCGATTCGGAAATTTATTCCGCGCTGAAAACCTATAACTGCCCCGTCGCGAACGACGGCGAACAAGAATAATTAATGCGATTAGTAATTTTAAGGAGCTTTAATGTCTAAAGACGACGTTATCGAGGCTGAGGGAAAGGTAATTGAATGCCTTCCCAACGCTAACTTCAAAGTCAGGCTGTCCAACGGCTACGTAATCACCGCCTACATTTCCGGCAAATTGCGTATGAACTACATCAGGATAATAGAGGGCGACAACGTTAAGCTTGAAATGAGCCCCTACGACCTGACTAAGGGACGTATCACCTGGCGCAGTAAAAATTAAAACGCCGTGCGGCTTTCCGGCACTCAGCGGAGGGCTATGCGTTATCGATCGGCCGAAGTTTTTACTTTCGGCGGACAAAATAAGACCGCCGCGTATCTTCCGGGACGGAACGGGCGCGACGATTCGTAAACATTTTAGGAGAATAAAAAATGAAAGTCAGACCTTCAGTTAAGCCTATGTGCGACAAGTGCAAAGTTATCAAGAGAAACGGCAAAGTAATGATAATCTGCTCCAAGAATAAGAGCCATAAGCAGCGTCAGGGCTAAGCTTGCGACGCCCGTACGCCCTCCGACCCCCGTCAGAGAGCTTCGCGCGGTGTGCCGTAAGCGACGCAAATACGTTTTTTTGCGTTACAAATGTAAGTAACGCAGGGATTTTTTGCGCGCATTAAGGCTAACGGACGAAAATAATCACGGTCGGACTGCCGTCTCATTCCAAATTATCAGACGGTTACGCCCGATTCGGTTCACATATAAACCACAATCCAAAAACACCAAAATTTTAACGGAGGAATTAAATCGTATGGCACGTATTGCCGGTGTAGATTTACCCAGAGAAAAGAGAATAGAAATAGGTCTTACCTACATCTACGGTATCGGTCTTAAGACGTCGCAGAAAATTCTCGCCGCAACGGGCGTTGATCCCGACACGAGAGTTAAGGATTTGGACGAACAGACCGTATCCAAACTGAGAGAATATATCGACCACAATTACAGAGTCGAAGGCGAACTCAGAAGCGAAGTTTCGCTCAATATCAAGAGATTAATGGAAATAGGATGCTATCGCG
>CAYLQK010000083.1:0-5007 GCA_964385865.1 uncultured Clostridia bacterium
TCATTACAAAACCAACAGAATTATAATCGAGGGCGATATCCCCTCGCCCGTAAATCCCCCCAAGGCCTGCAAGTTCCACACGAGATGCGAAAACTGTATGGAGATATGTTCGCGCATAGCCCCCGTGTACAGGGAGGTGGAGCCGGGGCATTTCTGCGCCTGCCATCTCTACAATACGGAGGAGGAGACGCGGAGGCTCGAATTACAGGCTGAGGAACAGGAACGAATAGCCGCCGAGGAGGAGGCGAAGAGGGCAAAGCGCAGGTTCCGCAAAAATAAAAATACCGAAAAAGCAATGACCGAACAGGCTTGATCGGTCCTGAGGTGGAGATGTCGAGAAAGAACAGGAAAAACGACGATCTCGATATGGAGACGTCGTTCGCCGATATGAACGTCGAGGGTTTCAAATGGTATAACCCCCATAAAAAGAAAGGCGGAGACAACAAGGTCAACCGCCCCGTGAGCCGCAAGGAATACTGGCAGATGGTCCGCGGCGCTTTTGCGGCGTACCTTCCTATGTTTATAGTCGTTATTCTTTCATTCGGCGCCGTGGTTGCTTTGGCGTATCTTTGGCTAAGCTGATTTTTCCGTCGTAAATCCGGAAAGACGGCTATAAGGCTTGCGCGGCGAAATATTTACCGCTCTCCTAAATAAGACGAATATATTTAAAAACATATGGCGGCGAGGTGCACTCGCCGCCATATGTTTTTAAACGCGCTAAACGCGCTTTTTAATTGTTTCGAAGTTCATATTTATGCGGCGCCATACGATACGCTCAGATATTCTTTATCATAAGCCGAATAATTTCCTCGTCGGTTTCCTTCATACCGATGCGCGCAAGGTCGCCCACGTTGACGATTGTCTTCTCTATGCCGTGTTCGATTATTCCGTCGCCGCCGTAGAACTGGCTTCCGCTCATATACATTTCCATACCGAGCAGCCCTGCGTCCACCGCGGACGCAATTTTCGCGGCGCAGCTCGATTTGGCACCGTCGCAAATAAGACCCGAAGTTATCGCAAGCGCGTTCACGATCGTGTGCGCTATCTCGTCGTACCCGCCGCCGTAGAGGAAGGTAACGCCCGCCCCCGCGCCGGCGCCTGCGCTGACCGCGCCGCAATACGCGGAAAGCCTGCCTACGCCTGTTTTAAGGTGAATGGTTACGAGATCCGCCAGCGCTACCGCGCGAATAAGCTTCTCCTTTGAAACGTTCAGCCGCTTTGCATAGACGATTACGGGCAGTGAGGCCGTCATTCCCTGGTTCCCGCTGCCCGAAACGATGACGACGGGAAGGGCACAGCCGTTCATTCTCGCGTCGGATCCTGCCGCCGCCGTCGCCCTTGCCTCGTTGTGCGCGCTGTCGCCCAAAGAGCTTAAAAGAATTTTGCCTACCCTCGCGCCGTAGTCGTTCTTCAATCCCTCTTCGGCTATAGCGGAGTTGTAATTTATCTGCTTCTCTATCATCGCCCCGATATCTTCGATACCGACGGTTTCGGCGTATTCGATTATATCCTTTACGTTGAGTATGCTTCTGTCCGTAAGCGGCGTACCGCCGCCGTCTCCGTCGCCGCGCATCAACGTTTCGCCGTCCTTTTCAATCTCGACTACGTTGGTGTGATGCCCCTCAATGCGCACGTACGCGCTGTGGTTTTTGCCGAACACCCTGATACCGATATCGAAAACGCAGCCCGACTTGGACTGATTTACGGTGAACCGCGCGGCTGACAGGTAATTTTTGATATTCGTCCTGTCGTCGTCTGTAATTTCGGTCAGTACCTGCAATTTTTTTTCTGCTTTGCCCGCGCAGACGCCTGCCGCGACGGCGGCTGTGACGCCCTTCAGACCGCCCGTGTTCGGGACGATAACGCTCTTTACGTTCTTTAAAATATTGCCGCTGACGCAGATTTCTATCCGCTCGGGCATACAGCCCAGTGTCTGCCGCGCAAGCGCGGAGGCGTATGCAACCGAAATGGGTTCCGTGCAGCCCATAGACGGAAGAAGTTCTTCTTTGAGTATGTCGGTATATCCTCTGTAAATACGTTCGTCCATAATTTTACCCGTAAATTTATTAATAAAAGAATAACTTATTGCCGCCCCGATGTCAAGTAAATAATAAATGATTATACTTGACTATAAGCTGTCGAATTGCTATAATTAATCTGTATTTTTAGCGAAATTAAGGAGGTGCGTATGAAGGACAGAAATAAGACCGTACGGCTCGTATACGGAAGTATTCTCGGCGTAATGACGGTTATTCTCGGCGCACTCTTTATCTGGCAGGTGCTTGATATATATTTCACGGGCACGGCCGCGGACTATACAGGCAAGTACATATTCTCGCGCGAAAACACGGGCGAACACCTTATGCGTATTCTGCCTGCCTTCGTGGTGTGGCTGGTTATGTGCGCGGCGGGATTTGTGCTGTGGGAGATATTCCCTTCGTCCGAACCCCGGGTAAAGACGGACGTGCGCTACTCTCTGTGGAGGCTCAAAAAGCGTATGCCGTCGGAAGCGGGAGGGGACTTGCAGGAGTCCTACAAGGCGGTAAAGCGCGAGGAGAGCATTCTCGAATATTTATGGGTAGCTTGCTTTGCGGTAGTCTTTTTGGCAGCGGTCTACGTCGTCGTATATCTTATGGTTCCGTCTAACTTCCCGTCGACGGAAAACAAGACCGAAGTCATATTGGAGATGGTAAAAAATATAATGCCGTGCGTGGCGGCGGCTTTCGCCGTCTGCATAGCGGCGGCAATTTACGAGGGTAAATCCGCAAGGAAACAGCTTGAACACGTCAAAAAACTTACTAAGGGCTTCAAACCCGTAGAGGCGGCGCCCGGAAAGGTTTCCGCCGTCATACATCATAAATACTTCCTTCTCGGCGTGAGGATAGGGGTAGGTTGCCTCGGCGTTGCGTTAGTAATCGCGGGCATCTTTAACGGCAGTATTCACGATTTGCTTGTCAAGGCAATAAATATCTGTACGGAGTGTATCGGCCTTGGGTAAGATTAAGAAATTTTTTGTAAAAACAGGTCAGTGGTTCAAGAATCACGCCCCTACGAAGCGCAGACTTATCCAGGTTTACGCCGCATTGCTGTTCAACGCAAATATCAAAGGATATTTCAGCGGAGGGCAGAACATTATTTACCGCGGCAACACAAAATATTTGTGCTCCCCGGGACTCAACTGTTATTCCTGCCCCGGCGCGGTAACGGCCTGTCCGTTGGGCGCTCTGCAGAACGCGCTTTCGTCCTCGGATCAGCGTGCGCCGTACTACGTGCTCGGCATTCTCGCGCTCTTGGGATTGATGCTCGGCAGAACTATCTGCGGTTTCCTCTGCCCCGTGGGGCTTGGGCAGGAGCTGTTGCATAAGATAAAGACCCCGAAGCTGAAAAAGAGCCGTTACACGCGTATCTTATCCTATTTCAAGTACGTTCTGCTCGTCGTGTTCGTGATTGCGATCCCGCTCATCTATAACACGGTGCCGGGTTTCTGTAAATACATATGTCCCGCGGGTACGGCGGCGTCGGTGCTGCAGCTTTCGAATGGAAACAACTCCGATCTTTACGCAATGCTGGGGTATTTGTTCAGCTGGAAATTCTCGCTCCTGATCATCTTTATAGTGGGAAGCATATTCATTTACAGGTTCTTCTGCCGTTTCTTCTGCCCGTTGGGCGCGATATACGGGTTCTTCAACAAAATTGCGCTGATCGGCGTCAAGCTCGATAAACAGAAATGTATCGACTGCGGGCTGTGTATTCAGACCTGCAAGATGGATATACGGCACGTCGGCGACCACGAATGTATAGAATGCGGCGAGTGTATCGCGAAATGTCCTACAAAGGCGATAAGCTGGAAAGGCTCTAAGATATTCCTTCACGGACTCGACAGCGAGCTGCCCGCGGAGGAGAAAGCGCCGCTTGCGGCAATGCTTTCGGGCGGTACGGCAAATACTTCTGAAACTTTACGGCCCGTACAGTCCGTCAATGCGGCGGTAACGGTGATAACGCCCGAACCCGTCGCTGGCGCAAATGCTGAAGATAAAGCGGAGGAAGAGCGCGAGGAACGCTACAAAGCGGTGGAAAACAAGATAAAAAAGCGCAGCTTTTGGCTTCAGTTCTCCGCCTGGACGCTGGCGTTGCTGGTTTTAATCGGAGCGCTCGTGTATTACAACCTCTTCTCGAAGGGCAGCGTTGCGACCACTTTCGGCGAAGGCGATAAACTGCCCGACTTCACTTTGAGCAAGGTATTCGACAATGCCGGCGCATACGGCGCCGACGGCGAAAAGATAGAAAAGTTCTCGACTCTCGAGTGCCGCGGCACGGTTACGGTCATTAACTTCTGGTACACGACCTGCGAGCCCTGCGTTGCGGAACTGCCGGGGTTTGACAGGGTAAAACAGGAATTCGGCGACGACGTGATCATAGTGGCCGTACACGCGGCAGGAATGGTTTCAAACGACAAAATTCAGGAATTTATAGACAGTAATTGGTCTGATTTCTCGATTATGTTCTCCGTCGACACGTCGAGCGTAGACTGCTATACAATGCTTGGCGGAAAGAGCACTTATCCTATGACTGTAATCATCGACGCCGACGGAGTAATAACCTACGTGCGGCAGGGCTCAATGGAAGAGGACGTCCTCCGTGAAGAGATAGCTTCGGCTATGAATAAGTGAATGTTTTAAACGTAAAAAAGGGGCTTTTCAGCCCTTTTTTTGTTACGGTAATTTAAAGGGCTTTCCCATATCGGGAAAGCCTTATTTGTATAAACGGAAACCCCGCGAAAGTCTGCCTGCGCAGCGGTACGGCGCGGGGTTCGAAAGAAGTTTGCCGATGGACGTAAAATAATTCGCATACAAATTGAGGCGCGTCGTTTCGGGGGCAGTATGCCTGGATAATTCCCCACGTGTGTCTGCTTTGGGTAGGTTGTAACGGAAATAACCCCCATCAGTCCGCGTAGCGGACAGCTTCCCCCTTAATAAGGGGGAAGCCGAGGGCGTGCGCAATTACTCA
>CAYLQK010000084.1:0-4981 GCA_964385865.1 uncultured Clostridia bacterium
TCGAAAATCCTCGTGCAGACCACGGTCATATCGTCGGAGACGTTACGGTTCACGCGCGCAAGCGCACCCGCAAGAATTTTATCCGCGAGGTTCTGCGGATTGAGCGGTCTGAAATCCTGCAAAAACTCATACAACTCCGTCGTTGATGAAAATGCCGAAGTTATTCCGTCGCTCATAAATACGACGATGTCGCCGCTTTTCAACTGTTCGCTGCACACGGCAGGTCTCAGATTGTCAAGTATACCAAGCGGCAGACTCTGGCTTTCAAGCACCTTTATTTCGCCTTCGCGCATAATCACGCCCGCGGGCGAGCCGATCTTGACGAATTCCGCAAGCCCCGTGTTCAGATTCACCGCGGCGATGTCAATGCAGGTGAACCTCTCGTCGCGGTTGAACGAAAGCAGTTTGTTTATAGTTTTAAGAACCGTACCTTCGGGCATCTCCGCCCTGTAAAACGCCTCTATCAGCGATATAGCGGTGGCGGAAACCTTCTTTGCGTATTCGCCGCTGCCCATTCCGTCCGACAGCGCCATAAGAAAACTGTGCTCGTTTATCTTTATCACTGAGTGCGTATCGCCCGAAACGCTCTCGCCGCTCTTTATCGCGTAAGCGACCCCGAACGCCGCGTCAAGCCTCGGCGGCGCGCCGAAGACGAAGCAATTCTTTTCTCCGTCGTAACTCAACTTATCCTTTAATCGGTATTTTCTCTTGGCGGCGTCGGAAATGATCTCGCTAACCGCTCTCACGCCGACCTTGCCGCAGATGACGGCGCATATCTCCGATTCGTCCTCGTCTATGTACAGCTCGGGGCAGGCTATGCCGTGAGAGGACAGCCTGTTCTTTATCGTCTCAGCCAGCCCCGTATTCCCGCCGCCGGTCTTGCACAGTTCCACGGCGCAGGTCTTCATAACTTCCGCAACGCCGTGCGCCTGGTCGGCAAGCAGTATCCGTCCGTTTCTCGCGTTTTCCGATTCCGTCATAAAACGCCGGTATTCGGCTATCACCGCGTTTAATCTCGCGAGTACGTCGGTGGGGTTGGAACAGTTTACCGTTATTTCAGAGGGCAGGTCTATAAGGCTGACTTTGCCCTTAGCGCAGCCCGAATCAATCAATTTTTTGAAGCCTGAATACACCTCGCTTTTTGCGCAAAGCCGCGCCCTTTCGCAGTTTCTGCAACATTTTTCCTTTAAATCCTCCAGCATCCGCTCTCTCGCCGCGCCGTCGTTTACGTCCTCGTCAAGCGCGCCGAACGCGCATTCAATCTCGCGGAAAACCTCGGATATGCGGTAAAGTTTTTCCCCCGTGCGCCTGCGGCACCGCTCCACGGCGGTATCGGGCAGAACCTCTTTGACAAGCAGTCTGAACCTCAGGCTTTCGAAACGTTTATCCGAGGGCAGGGAGGGCAGTACTACGGCGCACAACAGCAATAGCGCGCGCAGTATGATGAGCGCGACCGGGCAGTCGAAAAATCCGCAAAAATAGCAGTACAGCGCCGCGAGCACGCCCGTAACTATCCCCGCGGAAACGCGCCCCGTCCCCGAAAACAGCAGGGCTGCAACCGCCGCGACGAGGTAAAAGGTAACGGGTTCCGCCGAAAGCGTCAGGACGGCGGGCGGCAGAGCGAGCGCGATCGAGGAGATAAACGACGAGGGCGATCGCGCGAGTCTTACAGAGAAGACCGTAAGCCCTGCAGCTACGGCCGTGTATACGAACGCGCCCGTGAGATTATATATCCCTGAGCCTATCGCGGCGTAAGTTACGGCGCAGCATACGAGTTCGTCCTCGCGCAGTCTGCACCGAAGGATTCTGTACATAAGCGCGTATACAGTCTTGAACGAGAAGAACGTGAACGCAACGACGGCCGCCGCCGCGATCGCCTTTACCGCGTAATCGTTATCGAAAAGGTCGAAGCCGTCTATTCCCCTCCAAGGCGAAAAGGCTATGTAAGGCGCAAGCGCAATCACGAGATACGCCGCGGCTTCGAGGCGGATTTTGCGCTTCGTCTTGCGGTATAACAGGGTTACCCCGCACAGAAATAATCCCTCGAACAGCCGCAAAAGGCTGACCGTGAGGTTTAAATTGACAATCGAAGCGAGTACGTACAGTACGGGCGTTACTATCGCGTTCGTCCCGCATATCAGCATTGAAAAGTATAGCCCGGCGCAAAGCGGAACGCCGTCCGCCGCCCTGTTTATAAAGACGAGCGCAGCGGCGTATGCGGCGTACATAACTACGCTCTTGACGTTGATTTTGAATCGCATAACCGAATTATATATGCCGCGCACCCGAAAAATTTGTCTTTTATGATTATATATTGTAATTTACGGTAGAGAATTACCGCCGCTTTTAACGCCGTCGGCTATGGGCGGAGTTGCGCGCAAGTGAGTATAAATAATATTTGCTTTTTACGGCGGCAGATGTTATAATAGATATTTGTATGACGGATTTCGAAAAACTCAAAAATTTAATAGATCCTCATAAGGAGCCGACGAGAGAGTTTTGCCTCGACCTTCTCGACGCCGACAAGCAGACGTTGTACGAAGACGAACATATCAGGGGCGTTATGCTGATGTTGAAGGCGCTCTACATCAACAGGTTAAAGTCGAAGATAAGGGAGGCGAAGGAAAAGCGGCACGCGCTCAATTCCGCCCCCGAACACGACGCGGAATCATACAGGCAGGTACTCTGTCTCAATGCCGAAATAAGCGCGCTCAGCGGCAAAATACAGTCGTATAAGCCCTTTTTCGACGAGCCCTATTTTGCGCGTATGGACCTCGAGGACAGCCGCGAGGGATACAACAGCTATTATATCGGGAAGCGCGGCGACGAGGGACTCGAAATAGTCGACTGGCGCGCGCCGCTTGCCAGAAAATATTATCAGAAGAGCCGCGTCGCGTTCTCGATAAACGGGTACGATTACAAGCTCGTCTTGCGCCGTGCGCTGCTCACGCGCAACGGCAAAGTCGTCGATATGAAGAACGAGTACCTCTCGCTCAAAGGTTATCTCACGGAGGAGGAGATCGGCGGCAGGGACGAATCGCTCATCTTCGACCCGTTCCTCAAAGAGATATTAAAGAGCCGCAAGGAAAAGCAGGAAATTACCGATATAATCGAAACCATACAGGAAAAGCAGTACGAGATAATCACCCTGCCGGAGCGCGACGAATTTATTCTGCAGGGCGTCGCGGGCAGCGGCAAGACGATGATAATGCTACACCGTCTTTCCTATATATTATACAACAACGAAAAACTCCGTCCCTCGGACGTGCTCGTGATAACGCCGTCGGACTCGTTCAACGCCTTCATAGACGAGCTTTCGGCAATATTAGAGCTTGAAAAGGTGAGATGCAGTACGCTGGACAGCTATTTTATCAACCTTTTAAAGAATTCAGGCGTGGACGTCGGCGACAAAATCGACTGGACCCAGCCCGTTCCGCAGGAGCTGTCGGCTTACGTCTATTCGCCCAAATTTGCCGCGGATATCCGCAAAAAGCTCGCGAAAATTTTCGACGGCATACACGGTATGTTTGTCGCGGACGGGTGCAGGGAAGTGGCGGAAACCGTCGCCTGCGCCGGCGCGAGACAGGCAAACGAGTATGAGAGTATAAAGAATGCGAGCGTGAGGGTGCGCCGCTGCGTTCTCGGCGAGATAAAGGAAAAACCCGACGGCGGGCTGTATTATACCAAGCAGTTCAGAAATATGTTCAACTGCGTGCTCGAAGTCAAGGAATTCCTCGGACTGTTTTCGGACGTGCGGATGAACGGTTACGCTTATTTCTACAAACAGTTCATTTCGTTCTACAAGTCGATGAAATTTCTCTGCCGCTACTCGGAAAAAATCTGTCTGGACGCGATAGCCGATCTGAAAGAGCTGAAAACGACCGTCGAAAAGGAAATCGTGGATTTGAAGCGGTACAGGATAAACGTCGGGGGAAAGGAAGTGTTCACCTATGCCGACAGAATAGCGAAGAGGAAACAGCTGACGTCGGAAATTGTCGCGACGATAGCCCGTACGGAGCGCATTTTAAACGATTTTCTGCCCCTCTATGATTTCGCCGCCGTCATTCGCGGCGAGGATTATCTCGTGTCCGTGGGCAAGTGCGAAACGGTTATGGACGTGGCTCGGTTCTTTTATAAGGAGACGGTAAAGAGGATGAAGTACCGCTTTTCAATGCCCACTAAAAAATTGTGCCGTTTCGACCCGTTCGCACTGTGCCTGATAATGACCGAACTCGGCTATTCGCTTACGCCGAAGTATAGTTTCGTGTTCGTCGACGAAGCGCAGGATATCTCCTATGCGGAATACGAGGTGCTGAAAGCCGTAAACGAACGGGCGGCGTTCAACGTGTTCGGGGATCTTAAACAGAACGTTACGCCCTACCGAGGAATAAGTGACTGGACGGAGCTCGGCTACAAGGTTTACAACCTGAACCTCAATTACCGCAATACGAACCAAATAGTGGATTTTGTCGCAAGAGGTCTCGGCATAGATATGCAGGCGATAGGCCTCGACGGAGTGGAGGTGGAATATATCGAACGCCGTTCCGTTACGAAATATCTGTCAGAAAAGAAGGGACTGCGCGCGATAATCACTTCGGGAAACGGGATTGCGGAGTATGTGCGGAAGGCGTACAATATACTCGGTCAGACGGGAAGAATTTCCAAAAGCAAGATAAACGTAATGACCGTATACGAAAGCAAGGGGCTGGAGTTTACAGCCGTAGCGGTAGCCGACGGGGATATGACCGACAACGAAAAATATATAGCTTATACGAGGGCGTTGAAAAATCTCGCGATAATCAAAACCTGACTTGCGCCCCCTGCCGTCCGAAATCTTTCGGACGGCAGGGGGATTAACTTTTTGTCAAGTTATTGTTAAATTTTGTCGAACATATGAAAGTATATATAATTATTTAAAATTTGTAAACCTCGGTAAATATAACTTAATAATACTACAATGAAAAGAGTCAAGTTGATAAAA
>CAYLQK010000085.1:0-4952 GCA_964385865.1 uncultured Clostridia bacterium
TTGCCGCCCGGCATATTATTGCCGCCCGGTATGTTATTGTCTCCCCATCCTACGGTAGAGGTGGAGTAATTAGTCCGGAGGGAGGAGAACGGGTTGCCCGTGCTTTGCAGCTCTATCGTGTCGTAATAGTTGTAAACGGCCTCGGCGGTTGTTGTTACCTCCTCGGAATATTTAGAGTACTCATCGGTGTAAATCTGAACGTCTGTGTTTGTAGTGGCGGAATCCTCGTTTATCTTTACGTCGTATGCTGCGTCTATACCGTCGCAGGCGGCGTAAATCAACAGATCTCCGCCCGTAACGGTAACCGTGCCGCGCTGATTTCCCTTTGACGAGATATCGCTGTTTGTCGTCTTGATACCGTCGCCCGTTCTCGAAATGAGCACTATCTGTCCCGACTCTATCGTTACGCTGTCGTTGCCCTTTAACGCATTGTCCTTGCAATCGACCTGTAGCTTCAGATTTTTAACGTTCAGGTCGTTCTTTGTATGCACACCGTTGTTGTTGACGGATTTGATATACAACTCGCCTTTGCCCTGTAAGTCGAGGTCGCACGTCGCGTATACGCTTGCGGAAATATCTTCTTCGCCCGCTTCGTCGCGCAGATCGTAAACATAGTTCTTCGTACCGTTTTTTGCGGATATGGTAACCTTATCGCCGCTCAGAATGACGATAGGACATTCGTCGTAGGACGTAATGCTGAAATCTTGCAGCTCCAGTTCGAATTTATAGTCCCCGCCGACGTCGATCACGATATTGCCGTAAAACGTACCCGTCAGAGTGTACACGCTGTTCTCGGTTATGCCGCTGAAAGTAAGCGTATTGCCCTCTACCGAATAGCAGTTATCGGTGCCGCTGCCGTAAATCACCGAGACGGCGGCGATATTTCCGCCCTCGTCCTCATAGACGTAATTTCCGTCCTCTCCTGAAATCAGACTGTAGTCGTAGACGTTTTCGTCGACTTCGATGTCGTTGACCTCGTTATCGTCTTCGGGACGTTCGGAATCGGTAGTGCCGTCCGATTTATCGCCGTCGGTATAATCCGTCTTGCCGTCGACGGGCAGACAACCGGAAATCGGAACGACGGAGATTGCCGCAACCGTCAAAATCAAGAGAATTTTTTTAAAGCTGGTCATTTGAATTTTCTCCTCTGTCGGCGATGGATATTTCGAGATTGCCGTTTCGGCAACGCAGTTCGTCGATAAACTGTTTTTCCCGCTTAGCGTCTTTCAGCGTAACTTGATAGGTAAGCTTGAACATACTGCCCATATTAGTCGTTTTCACGGAAACGGTCTGATATTTCAGCGTATATTCTTTGAATATATCGTCGAATACTTCGGTATAATTCAAATCCTCGGGTATAGTTATGCGCAATAATTTTTGTTTTGAAAAGCCCCTTTCCCAGATACCGATGAGGTTCAATATAAGCATAATAGCGCCCATAATTACGGCAAACAGCACGGCGTATCCGATAAGACCCATACCTATGGCAAGTCCTACGCACATCGTGACGAAAATCGAAACGATTTCTCTCGCGGTGCCCGGCGAGGAGCGGAAGCGGATAAGGCTGAAGGCGCCCGCAACGGCAACGCCTGCGCCGATATTACCGTTGACGAGCATTATAACCATACTTACCGCAGACGGCAGAAGAGCCAACGTTACTATAAAACTTTTCGTGGCATTGCCGCGGAAAGCGTACGTAAATCCCAAAAACCCGCCCAAAACGAGTGCGGTGGCGAGGCAGACGAGAAAGTTCCATACGGTAATAGATGCGGAACTTCCGAAGATACTTTGAAACAGAATGTCAGGCAACTTTTTTATCTCCTTGTCTTGTATTTTTAATAAATTGTATATAAGCAGAACCGTATTTGGAGAAGGAAGTATTATATATGTTTTCCGCGCTCAGAAACCGCGCCAGCCAAAGGGGGAAGGAGTGGGCCGATTTGATTTCCATCAGTATTTTCCCTTCGGGCAGCAGTTTATTTCCGTAAATTCCGCTCTTTAAGGAAAGGTCGTAATTTCTCCAAAGAATTTCGCTGTCGAAAGTTATGCGCAAATCGGCGTCGTCTTTTCCGTAGAAAGCCCGCCTGCGGTACGAGATAACCATCTTAGGGGATAGACCCTTATAATGGTTTACGAAATAATCTATTTCTCTCCCGATCTGCGTCTTTCCGCCGTTTCCCGATAATATTTCTTCAATCTCGCTTTCCTTTGACTGAATACGGCGCTTATAGACTACGCTGTCGAATTTCTTTTTAAGCTCTACGAAAACTTCGCTGTCGTCTACGGCGACGCCGTAGCAACGCACTCTCAGTTTTTCTTTATATATAGGCTTTTCTATCGAGCGCCTGATCAGCAGGTAATCGGGGGTATCGTAGTACACGTTATTTACGTCGCTTTCTCCGTAGCGGTCCTTGTACATATACTTGTCGGTCAATTGCATTATCCGAAGGTACTGTTCGGTCGTAAGCAGATATTTCAATTCGTATCTTTTAAATACGCTGCAATAATTCAAAAAGCATTTCCTCCTTTTTTTCTCTTAAAACTTACCATATAAACCTTAAACGAAATTAAAAAAGCGCGCGTCCGAAAAAATTTTTTTCGGACGCGCGCTTTTTTATAATCCTATGATATCTCTGTTCTTTCTACAAAATCACCGTAAAGTATATGACGTCGCCGTCCTTGCGCGCCGTGATTTTACCCTTATGCGCGGAAACTATGGTTTTTGCGACGGATAGTCCTATGCCGTGCCCGCCCGTCTCCGAATTTCTCGAATCGTCGTTGCGGTAGAACCTTTCGAACAGCACGTCTAAATTTCCGTCTTTAAGGTATGACGCTCTGTTTTTTACGACTATTTGCACCTTGCTGCCGACGGTGGTAAGCGAAACGTTTACTTCCGTGCCGTCGGTATATTTCAGCGCGTTATCCATAAGCAGCGACAACAGCTGTCTGATCATTGATTCGTCGCCGCAATAGGTGATATTCGGGCGAATATCGGCGTTTATGACCGCTCCGCGCGCCAGTGCGACGGCATAAAAGGGTTGAATCGTCTCTTCCACGGTATCGGAGATACAGAAAGTCGTTGAATTCAGCGTCCTGCCTTCTTCGTCCATACGCGCGAGAAAAACCAGCTTTTGCGTCAGCGAAGTCAACCTCTCAACCTGTTCTTTTATGTTCTGCGTCCATTCGTTGGCGCCGTCTTTCATTTCCAGTACGTCGGTATCTGCGCCTATTATCGTCAGCGGGGTCTTGATTTCGTGGCTCGCGTCGGTGATAAACCGTTTCTGCTTGGCGTAACTTTCCGCCATAGGTTTCATAACTTTGCCCGAGAAGACGAGGAGAAGAACAAATACCAGCACGAGCGAACCCGCCGCAACGGCGACGCTGTTCACCAAAAACTGCTTTGCGCTCGTAAGCTCGCGCGTGCAGTCCACGAAGATATACATAATAGTGCCCTCTTTCGTTTCGGTGCGGCTGTACCTGTAATTTCCGTAGAACCCCGTAACCTTGTCTTTATCGTACAACTCTTCCGCAGCTGCGGCGGCTTCCTGAGCGTTGACGGCGGCTATTTCCTTTACGTTGACGGCAAGTGTGGTTCCGTCCTCCCTGAGAAGAACGGTATAATATCTCGTTTCATAAGGGGTTTCTGGGGATATGGGCTTGCTGTGAATGCCTTCGAAACTTCCGCCGCCCTCTTTAAGCACCGCTATAAGGCTGTCGGCGTTTTTTATTACGTTGACGTAGTTTATAACGTTGACGGCGCAGATTACGACGGCAAGTACCGCAAATACCGAGCACATTGCTACTATAATGAACTTCCGCCGCAGTCTCTTAATCATTTGTTCTCTCCAACGAGTAACCTGAGTTGCGGATAGCCCTTATCTGAACGTTATCCGACAGCGCGGCTATTTTTTTGCGCAGGTAGGAAACGTAAGTCCATACTATGTTTATCTCCGTTTCACTGTCGTAGCCCCAGATTTTCTCCATAAAGGTCTCGGGCGATACGACGACCTTCGGGTTGCTCATAAGTATTTCTATCATCTGGAACTCTTTATTTCCCAATCTGAACGAGCCGCGCGGCGACGATAACTCATAGGAAGAGCGGTCTAACGTCAAATCCGCAAAAGTCAGCTTGTTGTCGGCGTAACCTACGTTTCTTCTCAGCATAGCGCGGATACGGGCAAGCAGTTCTTTAACGTCGAACGGTTTGCCGAGATAATCGTCCGCGCCGTTGTCGAGTCCCGACACCCTGTCGTCGATTTCCGATTTTGCGGTCAAAATCAATACGGGCAGGGTCTTGTTATTTTTACGCAGTTCTTTGAGAACGGTAATTCCGTCCATTTTCGGCATCATTATATCGAGGATTGCGCCGTTATAGTCTCCGTTTAAAAGATAGTCAAGCGCGTCCTGACCGTTATATACCGCGTCAACCGAATAATTATTGTGTTTCAAGATCTGCACCAACGCTTTTGATAGCGACTTTTCGTCCTCTGCAAGCAATAACCGCATAAAAACACTCCTTTCCGTAAATCATAAAGCAATCAACTTAAATAAACCTTAAAGCTCAACCATTATATCATCTTTTTCCCGTTAGGGCAAATATTTGCGCATAACCGTCCGACAACTTAGGAGCGACGGGGCGTTTGCGGGCTTATACAACAAATTCGGAGAAACGACAGTCGAGTTTTTTATGCGAACTTGTACCTGAATTCGCTTGACAGGGCATAACAATAACGTTATAATAGGAATTGATTATTGCGCAACGAGCAATTCTTAAAGGAGATTTTATATGCCGCCCAAATTCAAATTTACAAAAGAGGAAATCACCGCCGCCGCCGTCGAAGTCGTAAGGGAGCGCGGAATGGAGTGCGTCACGGCGAACGCCGTAGCCGAAAAGCTGAACTCTTCCGCGAAGGTCATCTTCGGCTTATTCAACGGGATGGACGAATTGAAAG
>CAYLQK010000086.1:0-4901 GCA_964385865.1 uncultured Clostridia bacterium
AATTTTACGAACTTGCTGTTTGCTTATTTTTATCCCCAAGGATATTTATCTTGTGTTAAACTTAATTCGTCCATTTTGGATTCTCCTATGATTTTTTCTTGTTGCGGTTGACAGCCTCTTCAATCTTATCATAGGAGTTCTTTTCTGTCCATAGCTTAAGCTCTTTTCAGACCCCACTCTTAGCGTTCTTAATACAAAAATTGGTCTATAAATCAGAAGACTTATAGACCAACTTCTATGGTGCTTGTAATCGGAGTCTAATCTCCTTGCAATACTAATTAATAAAAATATACGGCACCTTATCGGGCGACGTATCTATTCAAAAGCTCTTTACATAAAAAAGTAACGAACTATTCTCGTTAGCCCTTTTTCTCTTGTGAATTATCTGAAGCACTTCAGTTTGCTTGACTCTTTTACCATATTAAATTTAACTTCAACAGAAAATCAGGTCGCTTATGTCTTATTTTTTATTCGTCCATTGTTTTCCCTCGCGGTGGCGAGCATCAGTTTTATACGGTTTTCCTGATTGACCTTCGTTGCGGAAGGGTCGTAGTCAACAGCAACGATATTTTCGTATGTGTACATATTTTTAAGCGTTCTTACCACGCCCTTGCCCGCAATATGGTTGGGCAGACAGCCGAAAGGTTGAGCGCAGACTATGTTATGCACGCCCGTCTCCGCAAACGCAGCCATTTCCGCAGGAATAAGCCAGCCCTCGCCCATCTTTACGCCCTGATTGAGTACCTTGTCGGCGCACTTTCTCAGGTGCTCGAAATCGTGAACGGGTTCGAACGTTCCCTCTTCTTTAAACTGCTTTATGATCTTTTTTTGCTTTCCGTGCAAAAAATTGTATACGAGCTTATAGACGAACGCAAGCAATGCGTTATGTCCATAGAATTTTCTGTCGTTGACAACGTTTATTATACAGTACAGCACGAAATCCATAAGCGCGGGCACTACAGGTTCGCAATTTTCGGAAAGGAGAAATTCTTCGAGCCTGTTATTGCCGAGATGCGCGTATTTTACGTAAATTTCGCCCACTATCCCGACCTTTACTTTGCTCTCTTCCCTGCGCTTTATCGACGCGAAAGCGCCTATGATTTGGGCGTTGATTTTCTTGTATTTTCTATAAGTGCCCTGCGCAAACGCATCAACCGCGAGTTTTACAGAGAAATCGCGGGCAAAGTCCGAAAGTCCCTCCTCCGCCTCGTACGGTTTAGTCTGATTATAGCACCACATAATGGAGTCGCCGTAAAAAATTGCGTACGCCATTTTAAGCATCAGCTGCGGCGTTACCTCGAACGACGAATCCTTTTCCAGCCCCGAAAAGTTTACCGAAAGGACGGGCACTTTAGGAAACTCCGCCGCGAGAGCCTTTCTTATGAGCGGGACATAATTGGACGCACGGCATCCGCCGCCCGTCTGGGTAATCATAACGGCGGTGCGTTCGGGATCGTATTTACCGCTTTTAAGCGCGTCTATATACTGTCCGACGACGCAAAGGCAGGGATAACAGGCGTCGTTGTGAACGTGTTTCAACCCCTCGTCTATCACCGCACGGGAATCGTTTTTGAGTACTTCGACATCGTACCCCTCCATTTTGAGCAGTTCCTGGATTATAAGAAAATGCCACGGAAGCATATCAGGTATCAGTATTTTATAGGTGGATTTCATCGACTTGTCCCATTTGGGATAGGCGTTGGTGTAATCTACCGTCGCTTTCTCTTCCATAAATTAACGCTTTGCCGCCTCCTCTATAGCAGCAAGCATACTCCTTAAACGTATTTTGACTACGCCGAGATTATTTATCTCGTCAATTTTTATCTGGGTGTAAAGTTTGCCGTTCTTTTCGAGAATACTGCGCACTTCGTCCGTGGTTATCGCGTCGAGTCCGCACCCGAAGGATACGAGCTGGACTAAGTTCACGTTTTTTCTCTTTGAAGCGAAGTCCGCCGCCCTGTAAAGCCGGGCGTGATAGGTCCACTGGTTTAAAACGTTTACCTTCAATATGTCGCCTTTCTCGAATATGCTGTCCTCGGAGAGAACCGCAAGTCCTAAAGACGTGAGTAGCTTGTTTATACCGTGATTTATCTCATTGTCCAAATGATATGGTCTTCCCGCCAAGATTATGACCTGCTTGCCCTGTCTTTCCGCCTCGGCGAGAATCTCGTCCGCCTTAACCTTTACGTCTTCGTGATAGCTTTCAAGGCAAGCGAAACCGCGCTCAAGCGCCGCGGAAACCTCGCGCTTCTTTACGCCGTACTCCGACAACGCTTTATAAAGGGTCTTAGCCGCGCTCGCACGCATATTCAGATCGAGATATGGCATTTTGAAATTTTTATCGGTAAGCCGTTCGTTGTTTGCCTTTAAAAGTTCGGGATAATAGGCAACTACGGGACAGTTATAATGGTTCGTGGAGCAATGCTCGTCTATGTTATAGCTCTCGCAGGGCAGGAAAATGAAATCCACGCCCTTATCAAGAAGGCTTTCGATATGTCCGTGCATCAATTTTGCGGGATAACAAGCCGTGTCCGACGCCACCGTGTGCTGACCTTTAAAATACAGCTCGCGCGATGATTTTTCAGACAGAACCACCTCGAAGCCGAGCGACTCGAAAAAACCCGCCCAGAGCGGAAGCTGTTCATACATTCCGAGCTGCAACGGAAGCCCGACTTTCCCGCGCGCGCCTTTTTTACCGCTCACGCACCCGACAAGCCGCACTTGTTTATAGGTGTAGATATCGAGGTCGGCGGAAGCGGGTTTCAGACCTGCGCCGCGCTCGCATTTATTTCCCGAAACGTATCGCCTGCCGTCGCCGAAAGTTATTATATTTATATTGCAATTCGAAGTACAGCCGCGGCAATTTGCGGACTTCGATTTGTAAGAAAACGCGTTCAGTTCCTCTTCGTTCATAGTCGTGGTCGTCCCGTCCGACCGCTCCATAGCATAAAGAGCGGCGCCGAACGCGCCCATAAGCCCTGCAATACCCGGACGGATGACTTTTTTGCCCGTTTCCTTTTCGAACGAACGCAGAACCGCGTCGTTTAGAAAAGTGCCGCCCTGAACGACTATGTTGTCGCCGAGTTCGTCGGCGCTCGCCGCCCTTATTACCTTGTATATGGCGTTTTTGACTATGGAAGACGACAGACCCGCGGAGATATCGTCCACTCCTGCGCCCTCTTTCTGCGCCTGTTTAACCGCGCTGTTCATAAATACAGTACAGCGCGAGCCGAGCTCGACGGGATGTTTGGCATAGAGTCCTTCCTGAGAGAACTTATCTATCTCCATTCCCATTGTGCGGGCAAACGTCTGTATAAACGAGCCGCAACCCGAGGAACAAGCCTCGTTTAGCATAATAGAATCGATCGCGCCGTTCTTGATTTTAAAACACTTTATATCCTGCCCACCGATATCGATAATGAAATCGACGTTCGGGTTGAAATGAAGGGCGGCTTTAAAGTGGGCGACGGTTTCGACTATTCCGAAATCCGCCTTTATAGCGCTCTTTATGAGGTCCTCGCCGTATCCCGTTACGGCGCTGCCGCAGATGTTTAACCTGCCGCCGCCGAGTTTGTATATCTCTTTGAGTTTTTCGATTATTACGTCAAGCGGCTGACCGTTGTTCGACTGATAGTGTGAATACAGAATGCGGCAATCCGGCGTTATCAGCATAAGCTTGGTAGTCGTGGAGCCCGAATCTATGCCGAGATAGCAGTCGCCCGTATAATTTTCTATATCGGCAAACCTCAGATCCGTTGCGCGGTGGCGCTTCACGAATTCGGAATATTCCTCCTTGTCGGAAAAGAGAGGTTCGCCCCTAACGATGTCGTCGCTTTCGCGTACGTTCTTGATCTTTTCAATTATATTCTCAATGCTCTGCGGCTTTGTTGCGATCGAACCGAGCGCCGCGCCTATCGACATAAAACAGGGGGCGTCGTCGGGGAACACGGCGTTCTCTTCGGACAACGCAAGAGTGGTAACGAACGCCTTCCTTAGACCTTTTAAAAAGTACAGAGGACCGCCGAGAAACAGCACTTTACCCTTTATTCTTCTGCCCTGGGCAAGCCCCGAAACCGTTTGGTCCACTACCGCCTGAAAAATCGAAGCGGCTATATCTTCCTTATGCGCGCCCTGATTTATGAGAGGCTGGACGTCCGACTTTGCAAACACGCCGCAACGTGAAGCGATGGGGTAAATTTTTTCGGCTTTGAGGGCGTACTCGTCCATATCCGTAACGCTGATATTCAGAAGGGTCGCCATTTGGTCTATAAACGCGCCCGTACCGCCGGCACAGCTACCGTTCATACGCTGCTCCGTTCCGCCCGTAATGAAAATTATCTTTGCGTCCTCGCCGCCGAGCTCGACCGCGACGTCGGCGTCGGGGTAATATTTGCGGATAGCGATAAAGGCAGCCTGTACCTCCTGTACGAAGTTCAGACCGCTGCGCTGGGAAAGTCCCAACCCCGCACTGCCCGTTATACTGACAGAATATTCACCGCCGTATTTTTTTTGCACGTTTTCAAGCTCTGCAAGCACAGTTTCCTTGACCCGAGCAAAATGGCGGACGTAGGACTTATAAATTATATTGTCTTTTTCGTCGATCACCGCAACCTTAACGGTTGTAGAGCCAACGTCTATTCCCATTAGTTTAGACATAGTTTTTCCGACAGTTTGTTTATTTGATACATTATATCACAATAAACTCGGATTTTCAATTTTATTGGCATTAATTAAAATAAAAATAAGATAAAATTTAGTTGCCAATTTTATGAAGATATTTGTTTTTTGTCGCTATGCCTCCGCGGATATGCCTCTCCGACAGATTCCTGTCCAGCACCTCCCTAACCGCCGAAAAAAGTTTCTTATCTATGCCTTTAAGTCGCTCGGTTACGTCCTTATGT
>CAYLQK010000087.1:0-4577 GCA_964385865.1 uncultured Clostridia bacterium
CTTCCTTTTTGGGAAGAAGGTCAAACTCGCCGTTCTCTTCCATCTTTTCGAGCTTGACCATTCTGTCGATACGCGAACGGATAGTCTTGAAGTTGGTGAGGGTACCGCCGAGCCAACGGGAATTTACATAGTACATTCCGCAGCGTTCAGCCTCTTCCTTTACCGCGTCCTGAGCCTGTTTTTTAGTTCCGACGAAAAGCACGGTTTTGCCGTCCTTTACCGCTTCTACGACGTACTTATAAGCCTCTTCGATAAGACCTACGGTGAGCTGTAAATCGATGATGTGGATATCGTTACGCGCTGCGTAGATGTACTTGCCCATTTTAGGGTTCCATTTTCTGGTCTGATGTCCGAAGTGTACGCCGGCTTCGAGCAACTGTTTCATTGTAATAACCGCCATTTTAATTCCTCCGTTTACCTCCCCGAAAGCGCGGCTTTAACGGCGTTTATTAGCGGCACTGAAAGATTTTACCGCCACGGGACGCCCGCCTTTCGGGTGTGAATTTATAGCTTTGATATTTTAGCAGAATTTTCCGCGAAAGTAAAGCGGAAACAGGGCGGTATTTTAAATTTTTTATCGTCTCCCGACGTTTTATCGCCTTGTCCGCAAAAGTAAATCGCGCCTGAAAGCTTGCGCGTTGTGCGTTTGCTTCGGGATTTCTCAACCCCTCTAAGCGACGATTCGGCAACGCAAACCCGCCACGGCGCTGAAAAAGCAGCGCCGCGGCGGGCAAATCTTCCTCAAAACGTTATGTTTTAAAAACCGAAAAACACGCAATCGGCGGTTTAAGCTCAGTTTTCCTCGTCCGAATAGACATCTTCCCCCTCGGTCTCCTGCTGGTAAAAGTCAAACACTTCCTGCAACAGCTCTTCGTCCTCGATAGGTTCGAGCGTCTCCTCCGCCTCGTTCAGGCGGAATATCACCACCTCATCCTCGGCTATCTCCTCGTTGGGCTCGGCTGCGAGAAGCAGGGTGTACTTTTCGCCCTTATACTCGGTAACGTCTAAAAGCTTAAAGTTGATTACCTTACCCTCTTCGTCCACAAGTTCGATAAGTTCGTCGTCCTCAAGTTCTTCGTCTTCAAGCTCTTTTTCTTCGCTCATAATTAAACTCCTTTTTTGTTTACTCGGTTAAGATATCCGTCTAAAATATTGGCGGCGGCAAGCGCGTCAACGTAATTTTTGCGTTTTTCGCGCCTCATACCCTCGGAAATAAGCGTCTCGTGCGCCATTTTAGTTGTGAACCGTTCGTCCTCGCAGATGACGGGTATACTTACCGCCTCTTTCAAAGCCTCGATGAACCGACGGGTCTTTTCGGTCTGAACCGCTTCCGTTCCGTCGAAATTGACGGGGAGACCGCAGATTATCGCCGTTGCGCCCTTTTCGCGCGCTATCTGCGCGAGCGACAATACGTCTTGCCGAAAGCCCTTGCGGAAGTAGGTCTGCGACGGCAGGGCGTAGGTATTGAACGGATCTGAAACGGCGACGCCTATGCGTTTATCGCCTATGTCGAACGCGACGTATCTTTCCATACGTCGGTATTATAACACGTTTCGGTTATTTTTTCAAGTATAAAAGCAATATTGCCGCGTATAAACGCGGCAATATTTCAGTCGGATTGGCTTTCGCCCTTCTTTTCCAACTCTTCGAGCTTACTGTCCACATACTGCTCCGCCTTCTGCATCAGGTCCTCCTGATTTTTCTTTACAAGATTGCGGATTTTGCAGTTATTTGCGACAATAAGCGCACCGCCGACCATACCAAGGGCGACGCCCATAATAAACTTTTCCACTTTCCTCTCCTTGTGAAACGGGGAGCAAACCTTGCAAAGGCGGTATATACTTTCAACGCGTCGCGCAAGCCGTATCATAACCGCCCGCGCAAGGCTTACCCCTATTTACAGTATGGGTTGCCCGCCGGACGTTTATGATTGTAAATATTTGGGCTGCTATACCGACTATGCCCACCGCGGAGTAAAATTTTTAATTCGCGGTGAACGACGCCTCTTTTGCCGCCGCGGTATCTGCAAGCGCAAAATTATTGACAAATTATACCTTACGGAATATACTTGAATAAAGCAATGCTTAGGAGAAAGATATGAAAAAATTTGCAATGGCGTTTGTAACGATAGCGGCGATTGTTTTGTATCACCGCCGCTTCCTGCGACCTCTTATCGGGGCTCATCGGCACGGGATCCAACAACCCGGAAGATTATGACGGAAGCTATTATCTGCAATCGGTAAAGTATGACGGCGTTACCTATAATCTCGGCGACGAATTCGAAGGCAGCGTGTTGAAAAGTTCGACGATCACTTTGGACATTATGTCGGTTTATTTTGATAATGCAGACGGCGGTTTCAAACTTATGTGCGGAGCGTCGCTCACCAATTACCGCATTTATATGGGCAATTGGAAGGTTTCGGGCGGAAAAATTAAGCTTACCGTGGCAACGGCTTTGACATTCAATGGAGAAACGGTTAATCCTGACATAGTAATCACGGGTACCCTGTCCGACGGTATACTTACTTTAAAGACAACCGCTTCAGGCTTCCCTTCCGAACTTGTATTGAGCACGTCGTATTAAAATATTATAAAACGCAACAGCCGCGCCCTTTAAAATGGCGCGGCTGTTGCGTTTTATATCTGCAAATTTTTGATTTGCAGCCTTAAAAGCGCGTTTTCGTCGGTAAGCTTTTTGATTACCGCGGTAAGGCGCTTGTTTTCGTCTTTTAACGAGCTTGCCAGCCTGTCGTACAGCCCGTTGATTTCGTCTTCAAGCTTCTTACGCGCCTCGTCAGAGTCCGCAAGACCGCATTCGCGCATCAACCGCTCTATGCGTTCGGGCTGTTTGGTAAGCACGTTGCGGTACTTGTTCTGATATCTCAGCATCAACTTGTCGTCGCCGCCCGCGAGGTTGAGAACCGCCTTGCGCACCGAAACGCCCTTGCTCTTTTGGGTTATAATGGCTTTCAGCATCTCGTCCGTTTCCTCCTCGGAAAACTGCGTTATCTTTTCCGCTTTAAGTCCCGTTCCGCGCAACAATTTTTTCACGCGGTCGTCGCCGCTCGAACGCAGCAGGGCATAGTAATAGTTCCTCACGCTCCCCTTGGCCCTGCCCGTCTTTTTCGCGTACGCCTCGAACATACCCGAAAGCGTCTTGCCCGCGTTTCTCCCGTCGCTGATGTACTGCACAAGACTTCTTGCCTCTTCTTCGGTATAGCCGTTTATTTTAGTCATAATATGCCTCCTTGCTGATTGTATATTGACATAATTTTTGGGCCGTATACATTAAATAATAAAAAAGGAAAGCAAAAATGAGAGTGTATTTTTTATCACAGACGCCTGCGGCGTTAAAGCTGAACGGACTGTATGTGGGGACCATAGACGGGTTCGAACGGCACGTGGAGCTTGACCCGACGGACAAATTACTTGCGGAAATCGTCCCGGGCGACAATCTCGTGCCGGTAAACTTCTTCCTCGACGGCAAGTTCTTCGAATGTCCGCCGCCGTTTGCCGACGTCTACCTGTTGGACGGAGACGCCGTCGTATATATTCGCGAGTATGCCGAAAAGGACTCTACCCTGCGCGTGATCTATCAGACGAGATTTTACGGTAACCTTATCACTATTTTCAGTCAGGGAGGCGTATATCTGTCCGCCGAGGGCGAAACTTATACCCTCAAACCCCTTCCACGCGCCTTTTCTGAGGTGCGCGCGGAGCAAAAGACGGTTGCCGGCAGGGAAGTGCTTGCCGTTTACGGCGGCGAACATCTTATGCTCATATCCGATAACGGCAAGGTATTGTTTCTCAACCGCGTAAAGGGCGCGGAGTTCGGTGAAGAGCTGAAAATTACCGTCGCTTTCGAGACCTGCACTGCGGCGCAGGCCGAGTGCGTCTTTTCATACGACGGGGAACAGCTTACGCTGACGGGCGGAAGGACGGTAGAGATGCGCAAGCCCGAGCGCGAAATCGCACATTTTGCGTTTTTTGAAAGCGTGCTGACCTGCGGCGACTTTGCGGATTACCTTGACGGCTCGCTTATGAGCAAAGCGGACGCGCTGAAAAGCTATCTCGGCGAGTTCGTCGGCGTTACTGTTCCAACGGAAAATTTTTACGCTAAACACGGCGATATTGCGGCGGCAGGGCTGATTTATCCAAAGTCGAAAAACCTGTACGAGATAAAATATTTCGCCGTAGAATATAACGGCGGGAAGATAAGCAATATCTTCCCCGTAGAAAGCTGAACCTTTTAATGAAAAGATTGTAACGCGACTCCTCGGCAATCCGCCCGATATCAATAAAGTGTGTAAGGCGGCTTTTGACGAATGGCGCGTCAGGCAAAATAATAATCCCCGCGCATAGCCCCCTGTCATCCTGCGCTTGCCCCTGTCATTCTGCGCGAGCGTTAGCGGCGCTTTGCGCCATATTATCTGAATGAGATCCTTCGCTCCGCTCAGGATGACAATAACGTGCGCCATCCCCCCCCTGTCATTCTGACGCTTGCCGTAAGGCGCGAAGCACCGGAATAGCGTATTGCTACTTTTGTCTTGCAAAAGTCAATCGCGTCAGAATCCCGC
>CAYLQK010000088.1:0-2816 GCA_964385865.1 uncultured Clostridia bacterium
GGTGAGTAATTGCGCACGCCCTCGGCTTACCCCTTATTAAGGGGGAAGCTGTCCGTTTACGGACTGATGGGGGTTGCTTTCGTTATTATAGCGCCCATCCCCTTCTCAACGGCGATTAGAATATCCGCCGTTTCCGGCATCGCTTACGCCCTTTATGCGTAAGCTCTTCTCGGACGACAAAACAGCGCACTGTGCTGTTTTGATTATTCGTCTTCGTCCTTCCCCCTCAAGTATAAGGGGAAAGGCAAGAGGTGCGCAAAGCGCCGCAAAGCTCGCGCAGGCAGACTGTCGCGTGATTTTCGTCTACACAAAAATCGGCGCAAGCAATTCCATTGCTTGCGCCGATTTAATTTTATTCAGACGTCATATCAATAGTAAGTCGCTATCGGCTCCTCGGGGGGCTCGGCGACCTCCAGCTTTTCCGCCACGAAGACGGGGCCCTGCGAATGGTAAACCGAATTGTACTCGTAGGCAATTTTCGCCGTAACCGTCAGCCAGTCGCGCGTCTTTACGTCCTTTAAAAGTCCGTTCACTTTGACGGCAAACCCGTCGTAGGCGATATCCGCCTCGCAACAGGTCATAATATGCCTGCCCAGCACGATATAGCCTGACGGAACCTTTCTCGAAACAGCCGCCATACCCTTGAATTTGACCGTCTTGCCGATATAGCTTTGGGTCTTTTCCGCGACGTCGCGGTAGAACCAGGCAAAGTCCCTGTCCTCTATCTCTATGACGGGGGCGTCGACGTCGAAGGGCAACGGATCCTCTATTTCGTCGAATTCGGCTTTGCCGCCTATATATTCGTAGACGATATCGGGCCTGCGCGATACGCCGCGCACGACTTTATGAAAATCCATCTTGTCGAATTCGCCCTTGAAACGGTTGAAAACGACCATCTGCGTCATCTGGATTTTATCGAATACGAGCTGGCGCATATTTTGGTTGTAGTTTAAAAAAGTGTCGGCGTCGAAGAAGGTCATCATTTGGTTGATAACCCAATTTTCGGGCATAGCGTCAAAGAACTGCTGTAAGAGCCAGGTGCCGTTATACTCAACGACAACGCGTTGCGCCCTGTGCTTTACCGTGAGTGCGGTAAGATTTTCCATCGTCAGCTCTTCCGCGCTCTCGAGCGTTACGACGGCGACGTTTTTCACGTTGAATTTTTCGGGCGAATACTCCTCCTCGCCCTCCTCGCAGACGAGCAGCATAGTGCGCTCGCCCGATTCCATACGCGGATCTTCAAGCGTTTCCTGTATAAATTTTGTTTTACCCGACTCTAAAAACCCGAGAAAGAGGTATACGGAAATTTCCTGCATAATTTTTACCTGTTACTGTTTTTACGCGCCGCAAAACCGTGCCGCCCGAATTATCATACGCCGAAATTCTCTTTCAGCTCTTCCTCGTCGATCTTGCTGCCGATTACGCACAGTCTGCCCGTGTATGCGGCGGAACCCTTGCGCACGTTGACCTCGCCGGGGATATAGTCGAAATGCAGCCATTCCCCGTCCGCGGCGGCAACGATGCCCTTTGCGCGCAGAACCGTGCCGAACCGTAACGAATCGGTAAGAGCGGAAAGCGCCTTCTCAAGCTCTTCCGCGGTGAACTTTTTACCCGTCTCCACGCCCCAGCTTGAGAATACTTCGTCCGCGTGGTGGTGGTGAGCGTGGTCGTGGTCGTGATCGTGGTCGTGATCGTGGTGGCAGCACTCGCCGTCGTGGTGGTGATGCTCGTGTTCGTCCTCGTGGTGGTGATGTTCTTCGCCGTGCCCGTGGTGATGTTCGTGGTCGTGGTCGTCCTCGTGGTCGTGGTCGTGGTCGTGATGGCAACACTCGCCGTCGTGGTGGCGCTCCTCTTCCTTGTGCTCTTCGGCAAGCTTTTTCAACTCGCTTTCGAGCGTTTCGGTATGCTCCATAGCGGAGAGAATCTCCTTGCCGTCAAGCTCGTTCCAGGGAGTGGTTACGACCGTGGCGTTGGGGTTGTGTTCGCGTACGAGCTTCAACGCCGTTTCGAGTTTTTCCGCGCTTGCGACGTCGGCGTGGCTGAACACTATGCAGGCGGCGGTCTCTATCTGGTCGTTGAAGAACTCGCCGAAGTTTTTCATATACATCTTGCACTTCGCCGCGTCGACTACCGCCGTGAAGGTGTTTATCCTGCTGTCGGGAAGCCCCGCGCTTTCTACCGCGCGGATAACGTCGGACAGCTTACCGACGCCAGAGGGCTCTATAAGTATGCGGTCGGGATGATATTCGTCGTAGACCTGTTTGAGCGCCTTAGCAAAATCGCCGACGAGCGAACAACAGATACAGCCCGAATTGAGCTCGTTTATCTTTATTCCCGCGTCCTGCAAAAAGCCGCCGTCTATGCCTATTTCACCGAATTCGTTCTCGATCAGCACGAGCTGTTCGCCCGTGAACGCTTCCTTGATAAGTTTCTTGATCAGCGTAGTCTTGCCCGCGCCGAGAAAGCCCGAAAAAATGTCAATCTTTGTCATTCTTATCTCCTTTATTCGTTTCTATCACGTTTAATTTATAACCTTAAAATATTCAAGTCAAACTTAACTGCCGTAACGCGCATAATTTTGCCCCCGTCTTGCGGTCGGGGGCTGCTCGTTATTTATTGTAATTAAGAGTCCGGAAAGAACCGTCCGCCTTGTGTATGACGATACGCGCGTCCTGGTTTTCCGCGACGGATTTAGCGTAATCGATAGCTTCCGCCTGGGTCTTGAACAGCTTTACCGCCTTGCTTCCGCCCGCCGCCTTGACCTGCCATTTGCCGTCGTCCTTGCGCTTGGAGACGTGGTAAACCTTGTTCTTCTT
>CAYLQK010000088.1:2916-4525 GCA_964385865.1 uncultured Clostridia bacterium
CCTTCGCCGCGGTCTGTTTGTCGTCGGCCTTTGAAGACGTCTTTGCGGGGCTTTGCTTTTGCTCGGGCGTATCCGATTGTCCGGATTTTGCGGGGACTGAATCGCAAGTTTTTAAGGACCCGGCGGAGCCATCGGCTTCGGCGGGCTTTTCCGCCGACCCGCGCCCGTCCGTATCCGACTCGCCTGCCTTTGCGGACGCGTCGGTCGCGGCGCCCTTCTTGCCTGCTTTGGCTTTGGATACAGCCGCCACGATTATGACAATGATTATTGCGAGTACCGCCGCGGCAATCACTATCCACGCCCAATTCGGCAGTACGTTTGTCTGTGTGAACCACGCTCTTACATTGAAAAATTTCATAACGCTACCTCCGCGGATATTCTCCTGTCTTTGGTTATCCGCCTGTCTTTTTGAAACGTCCGCCGCGTTTCGCGGCGGACGAAAATTTTATGCTACGTATTCAGTATATGTAACAAGGTTTTTGTCTATGAGCGTCTGCAAATCCTCCGCGGGATATTGGGCCGCATAGTCGACGTTCTGTTCCTCGCCTGCGGCAAGCCCCTCTTTCTCCATCAACTGGGCTATCAGCTGTTTGGAATAGCGGCAGCGCCTGTCGTTCTTTATTCTGAAAAGAGTGGGAACCGCCGAGTTCGCCGAGACGGAAGACGCGTCCCTTATCTTGAACTTGGTGTTCGCATATTCCTCGGGATCGAGCGCGAGATAGAGGTATAAAGTCTTACCGCGTATGGCGATCTTGGCGAGCAGTTTTCTGCCCTTGCGGAACGTTTCGTGGCGCCAGCTTATACGGCTCTTTACGCCGTAACGCAAAAGCTCGTTCTTTATGATAGAATAATAATTTTTCAGCACGCTGCTGCCCATTATCAGTTTGGCGGTGAAGCTGCGGTTGTAACGAATGGTTATTTTTCCGCCCGCCGCGTCGGTTACTATTACGGGAACGTCGTCTATAGAGCCGCCTTCGCCTTCGTCGGAGTCGCCGCTGAGCGCTTCTTCGTCCTCGTCGTCGGATTCTTCGGGAACGTACTCTTCCTGAGCGACCGCCTGTTCGGCAACGACTTCCTCTTGCGCGGGTTCTTCTTCGGTGACGGGAGCGTCGGAAACCGTCGACCTCTCGCTTGCACGGCGCTTACGTTCCTTTACGATAAATACCGTGTCGGCTGCGCCGCAACCAACCGCTATTACGAGAAATACTACGAATAATGCGACCGTTGCAGTCTGCGACAAGCCGAAGAAATTCAATAATGCCTGTATCATCTTCCATACTCCTTTTTGTCTGTTGTTTTATAAAAAGCAGATTTTCTATTATAAACCACGATTATTATAACATACAATTTTCATTCGGTCAAGGGCAGAAATAAATTTTAATCAATAAAATATGCTGAATTTCGCCGAAAAATCACCGAATCGGGCAATTTCTCTCCGTTTTATTGAAAAATGCACCCCGACGCTCCAAACGGACGTAAAAAAACGCCCGCCGCAATCATACTTTAATTGTCATCCGAGCGGTCTGTCATCCTGCGCCCCGCCCACCGTCATTGCGAGGAGCGAAGCGACAAAGCAATCCGGAAAACACGGCTATACAAAGACGATAAC
>CAYLQK010000089.1:0-4480 GCA_964385865.1 uncultured Clostridia bacterium
ATTTCGAGAATGGAGACGTCGAACGTGCCGCCGCCGAGGTCGTATATCATAACCTTTTGACTTCCCTCCTGCTTGTCGAGACCATACGCGAGCGCCGCCGCAGTGGGTTCGTTTATTATTCTGAGGACGTTAAGTCCCGCAATCTTGCCGGCGTCCTTCGTAGCCTGGCGCTGCGAGTCGTTGAAGTATGCGGGGCAGGTGATTACCGCGTCGGTAACTTTACAGCCGAGATAGCTCTCCGCGTCGGTCTTTAATTTGGCGAGAATCATTGCGGAAATTTCCTGCGGCGAATAGCCCTTTTCTATGTTTACCTTGTAGGATTCGCCCATATGGCGCTTTATCGAAATGACGGTCTTATCGGGCTGAGCCACGGCAAGACGCTTTGCCGCCTGACCTACGATACGGCTGCCGTCAGCCTTGAATGAAACGACGGAAGGCGTAGTTCTGTTGCCCTCGCTGTTTGCAATGACGACGGGCTCGCCGCCCTCCATAACCGCAACGCAAGAGTTTGTTGTTCCTAAATCTATTCCTATTACTTTTCCCATTTTATTTCTCCTGTTTTATATTTAATGATATATGTTTAAACTGTAACGGATACCTGCGCGAAACGTATCACTTTTTCGCCCGAGCGGTACCCCTTTTTAAGTACCATTTTCACCGTGTTTGGACTTTCGCCCTCTTCGCAGGGGGAGTTCATCACCGCTTCCATAGTGTTTTCATCGAACGGAGCGCCCGCCTCGATTGCAATCTCTTCCACCCCTAAGGAGAAGAGACTCGCGTTGAAATTTTTGATGACCTTGTCGATGCCTTCCCTTGTCTTTTCGTCCTGGGCCGAATCCAGCGCATAGCCGAAATTGTCCGAAACGGGCAATAGCTTTAAGACCGCGTCCGCAGCTCCGTCCGCATACGCCTTTGAGACCGCCGCGGCATTCCGCTTGCGATAGTTGTCGTATTCCGCCGAAACAGAATACCACTTGCGCTTATAGTCCTCGGCAAGCGCCTGCGCTTTTTCAAGCTCGGAAAGCGTCTTTTCTTCAACCGTCAGGGAATCGGTTTCTTTCTCCTTTATATCCTCTGCCGGTTGTTCTTCTTTTTTCTTTGCCATTTGACCACTCTTCATTTATTTTAATTATCTACATTATTAATATAAAACTTTCCCGCCGCCGTTAAACAAAAAAAGCACATTTTTTTTAACGCGTTTTACGACGGTATAAAATTTGAATAAAGTTATAAAACAATGCGCCGTCAGACCTTATAATGTTAATTTATATAAGTTAATTTATATAAAAGATTGGATTTTTTTAGCGTTTTACTTGATTTGATACGCGTTTTATGGTAACATAAATATGTATATTTCGTATCTACACGGAAGTAAAGCTAACCTTTAATAAAGGAGGATTATAAATGAGCAAAATGAGAAAAGCTCTTCTTATCGCCCTTATAGCTTGTATGGCGGTTTGCTCAAGCGTCGCCATAGCGGCGTGCGGCAAAAACTCGTATCCCGATTACAGAGAACCTGCCGGCGGCGTCATATCGGGGCCTACCGCAGGAGACGAGTTCAGCGGCAATTACGTGGTTTCCGTAGTTTCCGCGGGCGGGCTTCCCCTCAACGGCGTCAAGGTCACCGCTAAGCAGAACGGAGTTCCCGTAATTTCGGGTATGTCCATAGGCGGTAAGGTTCAATTCACCATCGACCCCGGCGAGTACGAGCTCGAAGTGGACGAATCCACTCTTCCCGAGGGCTACTACGTCCCCGAAGGCAAGGAATACGCCTTAGCTGCCGACAAGGCGGAAGCGACCGTAGCGATCCCTTCAAAAATAATCACGGCTTCGTCAACCGTAGTAAGCTCTTACAGCCTCGGCGACGTCATTCACGATTTCGTATACACCAACTCCGACGGCTCAAAGTTAACTCTCGAACAGGCTATGGAGGGAAAGAGTGCGGTTATACTCAACTTCTGGTACGTAAACTGCTCCTGGTGCGTAATCGAATTCCCCTATCTGAACGAGAGCTATTCGCAGTTTTCGGATAAAGTTTCAGTAGTCGCGCTCTCCGTCCAGGATTCGGTTGCCTCTATTGCCCAGTTCAAGGAAGAAAAAGGGTTATCCTTCAATATGGGCTATGATATGTCGAAAATAACCTCAAAGTTCGGCGTCACGGCCTTCCCCACTACGGTAGTCGTCGACAGATACGGCGTTATCGCCGCTATCCACAGCGAGGCGATAACAAACTTAGCCGACTGGAATTCTCTTTTCAACACCTACACGTCCGACGACTATACGCAGACGGGAGTTTCGTCGGGAACGGGAGATGACGAAGGCGACACAGCGGAGTATGCTAAGCCCGATTCAGGCTTAAAAATGGGCGATTCCGAACAGATCATAGGCATACTGTCAGGCGACGGCGCAGTGGGCAAAATTACCAACGTTCACTCAGAGACTAACGAAGACGCCGATTACGCTTGGCCCTGGATTATTGACAGCGATTCGGACGGCGACTATATCACGGCCTCTAACAGCAACGTCCACTACTCTTTCGCCATTATCTACTTCGATATTTCACTGAAAGCGGGCGAAACTTTCTCCTTCGAATACTTCACCGATACCGAGGTCGATAACGACGTCCTCTACGTCATCGACGATACGAACCAGCTTAGTTTGGGCGCTTTCAGCGGCGATACAAAGGGCTGGATAACGGTTGAAAACGTGTATACCGCCGACCGCGACACCACGTTTACGGTAGGTCTGTGCTATATCAAGGACCAGAAATCGTCAAGCGGAACGGATACCGTAGGCTTCAAAAATATATGCATCTACGACATCGCAAACAGCGATAATACGGTAGATCAGTTCTATTCGTTGGTCAACCTGTTCGATCTGATTGATAATCAATATATGTCCGGCGGCAAGTATGCAAGTCAAATGATCGAATATAATGAGGACGATAACTTCTATTATATCAACTACACGGACGAGAGCGGAAACGCGAGAAAATCTATCCTGTTTGCAGGCATAACTATCACCACTTACTGGTCGGATACGCATCTCGGAATCAAATCGTTCTACCCTGAAGGCACCGATTACGCATCCTGTGCGTCCTCCGTCTACCACTTGGCATATTGGTACGCCTCGAACTACGCTGAAATTACTTCGGAAAACGATCTGTCCCTCGAATTTGACTTCGACGAAGGAGACGGCGAAATTTCCGAGAGTCTGATATCGAACTATTACTATGCGCTCAACCAGCAGGACACCCTGACCCCCGTTACTCCCGGGCTCGTCGCCGTTTTGAAGGCGTTCATCAGGTACTTTGCGGATAACGTTGAAACGATCGGCGTGGAAATCGGTTTGAGTGAAGATCAGATCGAATCTATCAAGAACGGTTACTATGAAGATCAGTGGCTCGAGTTCTGTTATTATTACAGGCATTACGGAGCGGAACACGAGGACGGCGTCTGTCTTGAAACGCACAACCCCGTTGCGGGCTACGACTGGGCGAATAAGCTGATTCTGTCGCTTGACGTAGAAAAGATAAAAGTAGAGGATCTCTATACTTGGATTAACGGCGGCGGTCTTTGGTACTCGTTTACCCCCGATAAGTCCGGCGTATACCTCTTCTACTCGGAAGTGTTAAGTCTTGATTCCGACCCGAAAATAAGAGTGATGTCCGCCGACGGTTTGACCACGCTTATGGAGATAGATGACGAAGTTCGCCCGACGGTGTTCGACGATACAAATACGAGATACAACTTCTACTATTACGTCGAGCTGGAAGCGGACGTAGAGTACCGCGTACAGCTTACGGCGCCCTATGGACACGCAACCAACTATTACCTTTATTTCGAATACGTAGGCGAATCATACGACTTCTTCCGCGTATGCACGACAGGGGACGGTTTATGGATTCCCCATATCAACGACGACGGCTCTTATGATTATACAAGCGCCGATTACGACGCGATAGACGTAAGTCTTTCCGCCTCCGACGGTTATTATCACGCGATCGTAGATAACGACTACGGTTCGATTGTGTATATCGACTTCCTTAACCCCAACTACTACGATATAAAAAATAACTCGCTTCTCGATATGATCAACGGCGGTAAATTCAATCTTAGAGATTACGGCGGAGAAGATTACACAGGTCTCCTCCTCGAATACTACGACAAGTCGATAGCAGGAAAAGACGAGGACGACGAACTGTACGGTTATCTGCCGGCAGACGAGAAAATCGTAGAGATAATCAGCGATTTTATATTGACGGAAACCGGCGATGGTTACGAGACGAAAGCTTGGCTTAAGTTTGCCTGCTATTACGAACATTTCGGTCTCTGAAAAGTCAAACTGTCATTCTGCGCGAGCGTAGCGACGCTTTGCGCACCGCATTATAATTAATTTCAGATTATAATGCGCAAAACGCAGTGTAAGAATCCCATTGTGAAGAATCCCGCGCGCAGTTATGCCGCTTTCGTCATTGCGA
>CAYLQK010000090.1:0-4376 GCA_964385865.1 uncultured Clostridia bacterium
CTATATTTGCTTGACTTATTGCAAAATTAATGTTAAAATACCAAATACGATATATAAATAAATTCCGCGGCGGTTCAAACTGCATTATGTTTAGGACTTTACGGGGGGATAAGTACCGCGGAACGGAGAGAGAGAATATGATAGAAGTTAAACAGATATCCTCCAAAAAAGACAAAAAGAAATTTTTTAAATTTCTTATAGATCTTTATAAGGGCAACCCCTATGCGGTTCCCAACCTGTACTCGGACGAATTCGCCGAATTCGACCCGTCCGTCAACGACGCGTTCCGTTTCGCCGACTGCAAGATGTTCCTTGCGTACAAGGACGGCAAATTAGCAGGCAGGATCGCGGGAATCTGGCACAGGGGCGCAAACGACAAGACGGGGCTCAAACAGCTCAGGTTCACGCGCTTCGACGTGATAGACGACTTCGAAGTAACAAAGGCGCTTTTCGCCGAGCTTCAGAAATGGGCGAAGGAACTCGGTATGACCGAGATAATCGGGCCTATCAGCTTTTCCGACCTCAACGAGGAGGGTATGCTGATAGACGGGTTCGACAAGCCCAGCACTTATATAGAAATTTACAATTACCCCTACTACGTCGAGCATATGGAAAAGCTGAACGCCTACAAGGTGGTCGACTGGAACTGCTGGCTGATTCCCGTTCCCGACAAGATGGACGAGAGGATGAAGGCGCTTGCGGAAAAGGTGGCGGAGCGCAACGGTTACACCGTATTGGACGTGGAGTACCTTTTAAAGCACGACAAAAAGAAACTCAACGGCTATATAATGCAGTGCCTCGACATACTTGACGAGGCGTACGCGCCGTTATACGGCACCAGCCCCATCGACGATAAGCAGAAAAAGCGCGAAATGGACACCATCTATATGGCGCTTGTGCCCGAGTTCGCGGCGGTTATCTTAAAGGACGACAAGGTCGTGGCGTACGGGTTCTCTATGCCCTCGATGAGCGAGGTGTTGAGAAAGGGCAGGGGGCACGTGTTCCCCCGCGGCATTCTTCCCTATATCAGGACGATGAAACACTCCGACGTGGTCGATCTTATGAGTATCGGCGTAACGAAGGAGCACGCCAACAAGGGCGCCGTTGCAATGATTATGTATCATATCCTCCAGGGTTATATAAAGAGGGGCGTTAAATTCCTCGAGGGCGGTCCTCAGCTCGAAAACAACAAAAACGTGCAGAATCTGTGGAAAAACCACGGACCCGAGCTGGTTAAGCGCCGCCGTTGCTGGGGCATAAAGGTGGAAGACTGATATTTTCCACCGGGGACTTGAATTTTAAGGAGCAGCGTATGAATTCTTTCGTATACAATATTCCGACAAAGGTATATTTCGGTGAAAACCAACTCGCTAACCTCGGTAACGAGCTGAAAAGATACGGCAAAAAGGTGCTTTTGACCTACGGCGGCGGCTCGATAAAGAGGACGGGGCTCTACGACAGAGTCGTAGCGGAGATAAAATCCGCAGGGCTTGAAGTTTACGAACTCGACGGAATCGCCCCCAATCCGCGCATCGAAAGCGTACGCAAGGGCGTAGAAATCTGCAAGCGCGAGGGCATAGACGTCCTGCTTGCGGTCGGCGGCGGCTCCACCTTAGACGCAACCAAATATATCGCGGCAGGCGCAAAGGCGGACTTCGACCCGTGGCTGTTCTTCTCTGAATGGCTGCCCATAAAGGCCGCGCTGCCCGTCGTAACCGTTCTCACCCTATCCGCGACCGGTTCCGAAATGGACGGAGGCGGCGTCATCACCAACCCCGATACCAACGAGAAGATAGGCAGAATGGAGGATATTCTCCGCCCTGCGGTTTCCTTCCTCGATCCCTCGCTGACCTATACGGTAAGCCCGTACCAGACGGCGTGCGGCAGTGCGGATATACTCTCACATATAATGGAGACCTACTTCGCGCCCGAAAGCGACCTCTATATGCTTGACCGCGTTATGGAAAGCCTTATGAAAACGGTGATAAAATATGCGCCTGTCGCTATGAGCGAGCCGACGAATTACGAGGCGCGCGCCAATCTTATGTGGGCGTCGAGCTGGGCGATAAACGGCTTTATAGACGGCGGCAAGACCCACGCCTGGAGCGTGCATCCTATGGAGCACGAGCTTTCCGCCTTCTACGACATTACTCACGGCCTCGGGCTTGCGATACTCACTCCGCGCTGGATGGAGTACTGCCTGAGCGAGTCGAACGCGGAAAAATACCGTTCGTTCGGCGTGAACGTGTTCGGGATAGACGAATCGCTTTCCCCGATGGAAGTCGCGCGCCGCTCGATAACCGCGCTTTCCGATTTTCTGTACAACACCTTAAAGCTGGACGGCACGCTGTCCGCGATAGGCATAGGCGCCGAGAACTTTGCGCTTATGGCGCGCAAGGCGACGGGCGGCAAGACGATAAACGGCTTCATACCTCTGAACGCCGTGGACGTCGAAAATATCTATAAAATGTGTCTGTAAATAAAAACCGCCCTGATACACGGCGTATCGGGGCGGTTTTGCACAACTCCGTGCGCAAAATTCGGCTTTGCTGCCCGGCTTACACAATACTGAGCGCCAACCGCGGTTTTGTACAACGCCGTGCGTCAACCCCCGATTTGCGCCCTGCGGGTTTGCGCCCCGTCGCAGGCCTGAGCCGTTATTACCCTTTCTATGCGGGCGGGTAATATTTTTTTATAAAAGCCTTGAAATAAGCGGATGGAAGTGATAAAATCATACTTGTATAATCATAGTTCTGCAATCAGGAGAAAGATCAATGAAATATACCAATCCCGTAATATTTTCAGATTATTCCGACCCCGACGTTATCAGGGTCGGCGACGATTTCTTTATGGTGGCGTCAAGCTTTAACTACGTCCCCGGCGTGCCCGTCCTGCACTCCAAAAACTTAGTGGAGTGGGAACTTATAAACTACGTGTTCGACGAAATACCTTTCGAAAGGTTCGGCAAGGTCTGTCACGGCGACGGCGCGTGGGCGCCCTCCATAAGATACCGCGACGGCAAATTCTATTGCCTCATCCCCTTCCCCGACGAGGGCATTTTCGTCTCCGAAACGACCGACCCCTACGGCAAATGGTCGCCTCTTCGCCCGCTTATCGAGGGCGCGGGGCTGGAAGATCCCTGCCCTATCTGGTGGAATGACAAGTGCTACGTCGTGTTCGCCTTTGTAAAGAGCCGCATAGGCTTCAATTCCAAACTCGCCGTGTTCGAAACCGACCCCGAACTGAAGACGGTTTCCGACAAGTACAAGATAATCTACGACGGGCACGATATGTCGCCCGGTATAGAGGGCCCCAAATTCTATAGGCACGGCAAATACTTTTATATCCTCGCCCCTGCGGGCGGGGTCAAGACGGGCTGGCAGATGGCGCTGCGCTCAGAAAATATTTACGGCCCGTACGAAAGCAAGATAATTATGACCCAGGGCGACTCCGACGTGAACGGTCCCCATCAGGGCGCGCTCATAGACCTCGACGACGAGGGCGAAAAGTGGGCGTTTATGCACTTTCAGGACAGGGGCGCGTTCGGGCGCATAGTGCATTTACAGCCCGCAATATGGCGCGACGATTGGGTAATATGCGGGAAAGATAGGGGGGATAATCTGCCCGGCACGCCCGTTACGGGCGGCGATTATCCCGTGGACGTATCGACGGATTACGCCATTCAACCGTCCGACGACTTCGAGAACGCGCTTTCCCTCGTCTGGCAGACTCCTGCAAACCGCGCGCAGGGCTGGTTCGAAATAAAGCGCGGTCTCAAATTAAATTGCGCATACTATGGGGGAGAATCCCTTGCCGATCTGCCCCAGCTTTTCCTGCAAAAGGTGTGCTATAAGAACTTTTCCGTCAATACGAGATGCCGACTCAACCTTTTAAACGACGGGGATGAAACGGGTCTTGTAATGTTCGGCAGAGAATACGTATATATATGCGCGGTGAGAAGCGGCGGCAGAAACCATCTCGAAATCAGGAAGGGCGCGATAGACGGCGGAGCCGACGAAACGCTGTGCCGCTCCCAGCCTTACGATGAAAAATATCTGACCTTCAAGATGAGCGCGAAGTGCGAGGGGGTAAATAAACTCACTTTCAGGTTCACGTTCGGGGGCAGTTCGTTCACGCACAAATTTTACGCGCAGCCCGGCGTATGGACGGGCGCAAGAATCGGCGTATATGCCCGTTCGGGCGAAAAGAGCCGCGGATATGCGGTGTTCAGACACTTCAAGGTGACCTGCACGGATAACAGGATCTCAAGGGATTGACGCCGTCTATTCTCTTGGGAACGGGAGTTTAAGATAAACTGAAATGGAAAAAGTCAAACGCAAATACAATCTGTTTACGGCGAAAGCGCTCGCCGTTCT
>CAYLQK010000091.1:0-4294 GCA_964385865.1 uncultured Clostridia bacterium
GAAGCAACCGAGAAATATTTCTCGCCGTTTTCATTGCACCACTTCTTGTAGGTTCCCGCAACGGGGTGCTGGAAACGCGTGGGGTTGGTTGAATTGCCCGTTATAGAGACGGAAACGTGTTCCATCTTCATAATAGCAACGCCTTCGGGAACGTTGTCCGCACCGTAGCATTTAACTTTCGCTCTGGGTCCGTCGGAGAATGCGACGCTGTCTGTAACCTTTACCGTTTCGGTGTAGGGATCGAACTCGGTCTTACAATAAGTGAATCCGTTGATTCTCGAAATAATATAAGCCGCGTCCTTGCCGAGACCGTTAAGGATAACCCTTAAGGGCTTTACTCTGACTTTGTTAGCGTTTTCAGCAATCTTGATCGCGCCTTCCGCCGCGGCGAAGGATTCGTGTCCTGCAAGGAAGCAGAAGCAATCCGTCTCTTCCGAAAGAAGCATTGCGCCGAGGTTGCCGTGTCCGAGTCCGACCTTTCTGTTTTCCGCAACGGAACCGGGGATACAGAAGCTCTGAAGTCCGATACCGATCGCAGCGGCTGCGTCGGCAGCTTTGTAACAGCCTTTCTTTATGGCGATCGCCGCGCCCACGGTGTAAGCCCAAACCGCGTTTTCAAAGCAGATAGGTTGCGTTCCGCGTACGATTTTGTCTACGTCCACGCCCTTTTCCAGGGTGATTTCGCGGCATTGTTCTATGCTTTCTATACCGTACTCTTTGAGTACGCCTAAAATTTTGCTTTCGCGTCTTTCATAACTTTCGAAAAGTGCCATAATTAGTCAACCTCCTTGTCCGTTCTGGGGTCGATATGCTTTACCGCGCCCTGTTCGGCGGTATATCTGCCGTACGTTCCGATAGATTTTTCATAAGCTTCGTTGGGGGTGAGGCCCTTCTTGATGAAGTCGGTCATCTTGCCGAGGGATACGAACTTATATCCGCATACTTCGTTGTTCTTGTCAAGCGCAAGCGCGATAACGTAACCTTCCGCCATCTCGAGATATCTTACGCCTTTAAGCGCGGTTCCGTACATAGTGCCAACCTGCGAACGAAGTCCTTTGCCCAGATCTTCGAGCCCCGCGCCTATGGTGAGTCCGTCTTCCGAGAACGCCGACTGTGTTCTGCCGTAAACGATTTGCAGGAACAGCTCGCGCATAGCGGTATTGATGGCGTCGCAGACGAGGTCGGTGTTCAGCGCTTCGAGAATGGTCTTGTGGGGCAGAATTTCAGCAGCCATAGCTGCGGAATGCGTCATACCCGAGCAGCCTATCGTCTCGATGAGACATTCCTGTATGATACCGTCTTTTACGTTGAGTGAAAGTTTGCAGGCACCCTGCTGGGGCGCGCACCAGCCGATGCCGTGCGTAAAGCCCTTAATGTCCTTGATTTCCTTCGCCTGTACCCACAATCCTTCTTCGGGAATGGGGGCGGGGCCGTGTTCGAACTTACCCGATACGCCCTTGGCTACGCAAACCATATTTTCAACTTCTTTTGAATAATGCATTACGTATTCCTCCGATTTTTATTGGTCGGCTTCAAGCCGCAAATTTTACCTCAATAATTATAACATAACTATAAAATTAATTCAATAATTCAGCATAAAAAATATAAAAAAATTTACAAGGCGGTCAAAATAGTGTTTACGCGAAGATGAAAAGTATTATAATAATTGTGAACGGAAGGTAAAAATTATGCTCTGTCAGCACTGTAAAAAAAATATCGCGACAAACGATTATATCGAGATCATCAACGATAAAATGTATGAAAGCCATCTGTGTAACGAATGTTACGCCGACCTTTACGGCGAACTCAATTCCAAGGCGAACAACGATCTTTGGGCAGGGCTGTTCGGAACCTCTACGGGACGCGTCAAGGTATGCCCCGTCTGCGGTACTACATACGCCGACTACGAACGTACGGGTCTTTTAGGCTGTACAAGCTGTTACGACGTGTTCAAGGAAGAGCTTATCCCTTCGATAAAGCGTATTCAGGGCAAGGTTAACCACGTAGGGAAAAAAGCCAACAACAACGACGCTTTCGGGCTTCACCGCCAGTTGAAAACATTGCAGGAGGAGCTGGAAACGGCGCTGCGGCAAAAGCGGTTTGCCGACGCAGGCAGATTAAACAAAAAGATAGACGCAATAAAAAAAACGCTCAACGGAGGCGGTATCAATGGATAGAATAACCGACGGCACGGTCGTATCTACACGGGTAAGGCTTGCGCGCAACCTTGAGGGTTATCCCTTTCCGTCCCACTTAAAGGACGAAAAGCAGGCTAAAGAGATAATAAGGCTGGTCTCTTCAGGTCTGTCCCGTCTGGACGAATTCCGCCTTTACTATATGGACAGCATATCGGACGGCGAGGCGGCCATATTAAAGGAAAATCACCTTATAAGTCCCAATCTTATAAAGAACAAACGCTTTTCCGCCGCGCTCATCAACAGGGAAGAGAGCGTTTCCATAATGATAAACGAAGAGGATCATCTGCGCGAGCAGTGCATAGTAAACGGCTTCGACTTAAAACTCGCCTATGAGACTATGTCCGAAATAGACAACCGCATAGCCGGGTCTATGAAATTCGCGTTCGACGAACAGCTCGGCTTTCTTACCGCCTGCCCCACAAATCTCGGAACGGGGCTGAGGGCTTCGGTAATGCAGTTTCTTCCCGCGCTCACTGTCAACGGCGTTATGCCTAAGGTTATAAGAAGCATTTCGAGGCTGGGACTCACCGTCCGCGGAATGTACGGCGAAGGCAGCGAAGCGGAAGGATATATGTATCAGATAAGCAACGAGGTAACGCTCGGCGTATCCGAAGAGGAGATACTCTCCCAGGTGGAAGAGGTCGTCAAAAAGGTGTGCGAGCTCGAGACGGCTGAACGCCGCAACTTAATGCACGGTTCGTCCGCGCTCGAGATACAGGACGAATGTCTGCGCTCATACGGAATTTTAACAAACTGCGCGAAAATATCCACGGGAGAATTCGTCAAACTCGCCGCAAACGTCAAACTCGGCGCGTGTCTCGGCTATATCGATATCGCCGACGTCTCTCAGATCGACGATCTCGTCATCAAACTTCGCCCCGCAAATATCAACGCCGCGGCTGACAGGCAACTCACCCCGTTAGAGCGCGACGTGTACCGCGCGCAGTACTGTGCGAAGTCCCTTAAAAAGATGACGAACAAATAATTTGAGGAGGGAAATTTTTATGGAATATATGAATAAATTCACGGATAATCTGCAAAAGGTCATTTCAATATCGGAAGAAGCGGCAAAGCTTTTCGGCAGCAGCTATATAGGCAGCGAACACATCGTTTTCGCAATGCTCAACTGCCCCGACTGCACCGCCTATAAAGTGCTTATGTCCTGTAACGTGAACGAGGCGATGTACCGCGAGTACTTTGCGCGTTCGATAGACAAGCGCTCGAACATAAACGGCTATACTCCGCGCACCAAACATATGATAGAGAGGGCGTTGGAGCTATCCATAGATATCAACGGCGAAGACTCGCTTGCGGGCACCGAGCATATGCTGCTTGCGGTAATGTCCTCGACGGAATGTCTTGCTATGCGCATTTTCCACGCAATCGGCGTGAACATAGCCCAGCTCGCGGGCAAGCTTGAGCTCGCTATTACAAACGGCGCGATAGAGGACGACGACGATGAGGAGGAAGACCCCTTCACAAGCTTTGCAAGTTCGTTCTTCGGCGGAACGGCGTCCAAACAGCCTAAGCCTCAGTCCGAGCGCAAGACCAAGAGCGATACGGGGTTGGATAAGAACGTTCTGCAATACGGCACCGATCTCACGCAGAAGGCGAGGGAGGGGAAAATCGATCCCGTAATCGGCAGGAAGAAAGAGATAGACAAAATCATACAGGTGCTTTCCCGCCGTACCAAAAACAACCCCGTTCTCATAGGCGAACCGGGCGTCGGCAAAAGCGCGGTAGTCGAAGGACTTGCTCAGGCAATCGTCAAAAACGAGGTCCCCGACCTTCTGAAAAACAAGATAGTCTTTTCGCTCGACCTCGCGGGAATGGTGGCGGGCGCAAAGTACCGCGGCGACTTCGAGGAGCGGCTTAAAAACGCGATCGACTCTATAAAGAACAGCGGCAACGTAATACTCTTCATCGACGAAATTCATAATATCGTCGGCGCTGGCTCCACTTCCGACGGCAATATGGACGCGGCGAACATTTTAAAACCTATGCTCGCGCGCGGCGAATTGCAGACCATAGGCGCAACCACTTTGGAAGAGTACAGAAAATATACAGAAAAGGACGCGGCGCTCGAGAGACGTTTC
>CAYLQK010000092.1:0-4228 GCA_964385865.1 uncultured Clostridia bacterium
AAAAACCACAAGATATAGTGTAAAAACGTGAAAAAAGTTGGGTTCAAGTCCCGTCACCTCAACCATAAACGCAGTAAAGTCTGTTTGGCTTTACTGCGTTTATATTTTTGTTTACCCTATACTAAGAGATAGCCCCGCCTCGGCGAAATTGCCGAGGCGGGGGTCTGTTTAGTACCCGAAAAGGCTGTTATTATCCCCGGCACAAAAAAGCGCGGAATTTTTCGGAAAAAAGGATAAATCGGCGTTAAGCAAATATCCGACAGAAATCTGTCGGATATTGCAAAATTCATCGAGTTTCGATTTGGAGCAGGTGACGGGAGTCGGACCCGCCAAAATCAGCTTGGGAAGCTGACGCCATACCGATAGGCGACACCTGCATACATACAATATACCACAACTTGCCGAAAAAGAAAAGCACTTTGCAAGATAATTTTTAATTTTATGATTAAAATCCGCCCGAAACGTTAAAAAACTTATCGGAGGCTATTATGAACCCTATTGAAGAAAAATCAAGAAGTCTTGAAAACAATTTCCTACCGCTGAAAAAAATGTACCCAAAAAGCTACAACAAGGATAAAACTTCCCCCTACACCAAGACGCGCGTCATACTTATGAACGGAACCGAGTTCGAATCGCAATGGTTTATGCATAACTACGCAAGACACTGCAACGAACCCGAAATTTTGAGTACGCTTGCCATCATCCGCAGGCAGGAGCAACAGCAGCAAAAGCGTATAAGCTGCCTGAAACCGCTTAATGAAAGCATTCTTGAAACGACGATAGCGTACGAACAGCTTGCAATTGACCTGACGGCGGTTTTAGCGCGCCACGACACCGACGAAAACAATATTAAGGCGTTGAATTTTGCGCTTTTAGAGGACTTTGACCACCTCTACCGCTTTGCTAATCTTATGAAAATGGATAAGGACGAAGACGCCGATACGCTTGTCGGCAAATTTACGGAAATTATGCCCGGCCGCCCCACGGTTGCCGAACACCGCTACCCTTCAGACGACGTAAAGACGCATATGGACGCCAAAAAAGCCGATTTGTACAGTAAACTTGTCGCTAGCACTATAACAGCCGCCGAACAGCAGACGATGAACTATTATATGAATATTGCGCAATGGTACAAGAACGACATCGGCAGAAAACTGTACGGGGAAATAGCGATGATCGAGGAAGCGCACGTTACCCAATACGAAAGTCTTAAAGACCCCACTCTTTCCTGGCTCGAACAGTGGGTTATGCACGAATACTGCGAATGTTGGCTGTATTACTCCGTTATGCAGGACGAAAGCGACGAATATATAAAGAAAATCTGGTACGAACACTTTAAAATGGAGGTCGCTCACCTCAAAGCGGCGGCAAGACTTCTGAAAAAATATGAGAACAAAACCTTTGAATCCGTCTGCGGCAACGGGGAGTTCCCCCAACTGTTAAAACTCGGCGGAAACAAGGAATATATCAGAAAAGTACTTGCAAGCACTATCAATCTTACCGCGGACAATACGCAGGAGCGGTACGATTACAAGGACGTTAAGAAAATCCCCGACGACCACAGATATTTCGCTTATCAGAAATATATGTCGGGCGATCCCGATAAAAACCCTTCGCACCTCGTTATAAAAAAGGCGATTGAACGGCTTGGCGAGGACTACCGCTATCAGGACAGCGAACACCCCGTAAAGGAACTGAGAAGCAGAAGAGAGGACAATACCACTATCGCAAGGACCAAATAGAGAAGCGGCGCCGCTGTACAGCGGCGCCGCTTCTCTATTTATCTCGTTTCTATTCTTCGCAAGCCGCGGCACGTCGCTGCGGGCGCAATGGTCCGGCCGCGCCGAGGGCGTCAGCCTTGCTTTTTATTTTTCTTCACAAATTCTTTGAGTTGGCTGAACATATACTTTTCGCCATTATCCTTGAGCATTATAAGAAAATACCGCAGATCTTCGCACGTTTTGGCATTCATACCGTCCTTGTCCGTCTTGCTCTCGAAATATTCGAGCGCGCTGGAATCGGTATACTTATCTTTGAGATATATCTTGCACGCGGCGATGCGGTCGCAAACCATTTCGGCAAAATACTTAGCAGGCATTTTGACGTACACCCTTCTGCCGTCGGCGAAATCCGTCCAATACTCGAAGTGGTGTTTGTTTCTGCCCTTGTGGTGCAGCCAAGCGGCGGAATAGCCTACGACCTCCCTCTCCCTTGCCTGCGGACTGCGCGTTCCCTGATAATATCTTGCCCCCGCCCAAAACTCCGACGGGGAATATTTCGACAGATCGTGGGTAAGACCCTGCCATATGAGACCCGCCTTGAAACAGTGTTTCATAACCGCATATCTATGCCGCGTTACCGTTAAAAAATGTCTGATTGCGTGCATTTCAGATTTCCGCCTCTAATCCGTCGTAAGCGGCGACGACGCCGTACTTTTCTTCGAGCCGACGAAGCCGCGCGCGCGTCGGGTTGCAGTTATGAGAAAAGTGCGTGATAACAATCTTTGTGCCGCCGTCTATGATTTTTCGCTCGAAAAGTTTGCGCTTTACGTACATATCGTCTTCTATGCCCATATGACGGGAATTTTCGCCGCCCGTGCGTTCACCGAAAGTGCAGTCAAAGGCAACGAGCTGAGCCTTTGCGCCTCTCTCGGCAAGAAAGCCGATCGCCTCGTCCGAAACTCTGCCCGTATCGTACAGATGCAGATAGCCCTTGCCGCAGCGTTCCACATAGAAGAGAAGGCAGTCTTCGTCTTTGTTGTGATTCGCAGGGACGGCGATCACCCTGTAACAACCCACTGTAAGCTCGGTAAACGGTTGAATTACCGTAAGCTTCAGATGCGGAGCAACGTCGGGCTTCATTTCCCTTGCGGTGCATTCGTTAAAGACCTTTTTTATCTCCGGGTCGCCGTAAATTTCGAGCACGTCTTCGTCGAGACCCGCATATTTGTAGCCGCGCAGGATAAAATCGTGCGCATAAAAATGGTCCATATGGGAATGGGTTACAAGCAGATATCTTATCTTCGAGAGCTTTACGCCGAATTCGAGGGAATGCGCGTAAGCCTCGGGCGGAAAGTCTATCATAAGATTGCCGTCTATGAGCACCTGCGAGCGCGTTCTGTATTCGCCGCGCCCCATAGACCTTATCTTGTTGCAGTATTCGCAGTTGCAAAACATTGCGGGAACGCCTTCGGCGGCGCCCGTGCCTAAAAATCTGATTTTCATAATCTTGCCCGTCTTTGAAGAATTATCAAAACAGGACGATAGAATATCGCCCCGTTTTATTTTAAATTTCGTATATAATTGTTACAGGACCGTCGTTGAACTGCTGAATCTTCATATCGGCGCCGAAGACGCCCGTTTTAACGGTTACGCCCTGCGCGCGGAGAAGTTCCGCCGTCAGCTCATACAGCGGATTTGCAAATTCGGGACGAGCCGCCTCGGTAAACCCGGGACGGTTGCCGTGCGAGCAGTCGCCGTATAAGGTGAACTGCGAAATGAGCAGTATCTCGCCTCCGACGTCGCCGACGGACAAATTCATCTTGCCTTCCGAATCCTCGAAAATGCGGAGTTTGGGGATTTTTTTAGCCATTGTCTCCGCCTGCATCCGGGTATCGCCCGTCTTTATTCCGAGATAGACCGCAAGTCCGTAAGGGATTTCAGATACGAGCTTGCCGCCAACGGAGAGCGACGTATGTTTGACGCGCTGAACGACCGCTTTCAATTATTTGCCTACCCTCGACATATACTCGCTCGTACGGGTATCAATACGGATGATTTCGCCCTCTTCCACGAACATAGGCACCTGAATCGTTGCGCCGGTTTCCACGACGGCGTTCTTCAAAGCGTTGGTTGCCGTGTTGCCCTTTACGCCGGGTTCGCACTCGGTTACTTTGAGTTCGACAAAGTTTTCGGGCTCGACGGAGAAAGCGGTGCCCTTAAGGAATTTGATAGTCACGTTATCGTTTTCCTTGATGTATTTGAGGGCGTCTTCAACCTGATCGAGATTGAGCGTGATCATTTCGAACGAGTCGGGGTCCATAAAGTAATAGAACTCGCCGTCGGTGTAGGAATAGGACATCTTTTTGGTTTCAACCTGAGCCGTTTCAAGCTTTGCAGTGGGGTTGAAAGTTATGTCGGAAAGAACCTGTCCCGTTACGACGTTTTTGAGCGTCGCCCTTACGAACGCCGCGCCTTTGCCGGGTTTAACGTGCTGGAATTCCGTTACC
>CAYLQK010000093.1:0-4188 GCA_964385865.1 uncultured Clostridia bacterium
ACCCACGCAACCAGCTTGGAAGGCTAGTGTTCTACCATTGAACTACACCCGCATTCTTATCACGAGCTTGCTTCCGCACAACTCAATGCTAAAAGATTATATCAAATCAATTTTTTACTGTCAACTTATTTTTTATGTTAAAAACTACAAATTTACCAAAATTTGATGCGCGTTATTTTGCCGCAAATAATAAGTATAGAACCGCCCTGCCGCGGCGTTTGCCGCGGCAGGGCCGCCATTTTTAACAACTTCATTACAAATAATATACTCTACCTCTTTTTCGATAGATACTCGTTTACGGAATGGGCGGCAACGTTGCCCTCCCCCGCCGCTTTGGCATATTGGTACGGTCTGCCCGTGCAGTCCCCCGCGGCGAAACAACCCGAAAGATTGGTTTCGCAGGAGCGGTTGACCTTTACGTGTCCGTCCTCGGTTTCAAGCCCGTGTACGAGCACGGACGGCGTTATCGCCGATTTCAGCATAAACACCCCGTCCACTGCAACTTCCCTGTCGGCGAACACAAGCTTTTCCACTTTCTTGCCGCCCGTAACCGCCCTGGGCATACCCTTTAACAGCTCGGCGTTCTCCGCCTTGATATCCGCGTCCTTATACAGCGCGCAGACGTATATTTTTTTCGCAAGAGACGCAAGATACCCGATTTCGTGCTCCAAATCTTTTGTAGTACAGACCGCGGCTATCGTCTTGCCCTTGTATAAAAACCCGTCGCACGTAGCGCAATAACTCACGCCCCTGCCGACAAACTCCGTTTCGCCCTCGACGGTCTTTACCGTCTCCACTCCCGCCGCGAGGATAACGGTCTTTGCCTCGTACATATCGGCGTTGCAGAGTATCCCGAAAGCCCCGCCCGTCGGGAAGACGCCGGTTACGCGCTTTTCGGTTATCTCTATCTCCATATCCTCTATCTGTCTTAGGAACGTCTCCGTCATCTCCTCGCCGCTGACGGCAATCAGCCCGGGGTAGTTGCATATCCTTTCGGCGCTGCGTATCTTTGACGAAAGACGGCGGTCTCCGAACCAGATAAAGTTTTTGTTGAGCGCCTTCAACGTAAGCGCAGCCGAAAGCCCGGCCGCGCCCGTTCCTATTATCGCGCAATCGTATTCGTTTTCTTTCATACCATTCATTTTCAGTAATTTGCCCTGCTTTTATTACGTTTTGGCGAACAATGTACTTTCTTCCGCCGCACAGCAAGGCGTCTATACGCTTTCCCGTAAATTATAACACCGCCCGACAGAAATAACAAGCTTATCGTCTTGATTTTTCGCGTGAGCGCATAGCCAAAAGCACGACGAGCGTAACCACGGGCACCAAAACCGGCAATACGGCGAGCACAACGAGTAAGACGACGAATAATATCTGTTCTCTCTGCCCGTCATAATAATCCCGATATATGTTATGTTTCTCGGAAGAGGCGCTGAGCGCAAAGAGGAGTTCACTGTCGGGCAGTCCGTCGGATACGTAGACGTATCCGTACTCCGTCTCGCGGAATTCACCCAAAATATCGTCCACGATATAGTACTGCGTATTAATGCGTATTTCCAGCGACCCGAAATCCGCCCAGGTCTGCGCAGGCGACAGGAGATAGTTATACAGGCAAACGGGGTAGTCGTATCCGAGATCTATCGCGGGATATATAGGCGCGGTAACTTCGTTCACCACCCTATCGTACGGCTCGATGGTAAGGGTGTAAACGTACCAGCGCATAAGATAGCTTTCTTCAAGGCTGATATCGAAATAATTCCTGCCCCAATTTACTTGCTCGTTTATCATATCGACAACGGCGTTGTACCAATCCGTTTCCGAAACGGAACTTTGTTCGCTGCGGTCTTCAAGCGCAAATTGCTTAAAAGTCAGTTCGTTGCGAGATTCTATTTCGGCTTTGCCCGCCGCCTTCGTCTTTTCGGCGCCGGTCGTATAGAAATTCCAGGTAAGATTTTCGGGGCTTGTGTCAGTGGAGTAAATAGTTATGCTGTCCCCCTCGTCCGCCCACCAGCCGAGCTTTGCGCCGCCTTTTTCGAGTACGGAATAGCTGCTGTTAGATGAAAACACTCTCCTTTCCGCAGAATCGAATTCCGCGGTTACGAACAGCGACTTATAACTCAAATCGTAAAACCTTACGACGTATTCATATATGGTCGTATCCGGCGAAAAGAAATCGTCCTCCTTAAATCCGTCGCACAGCTTAGCTAAATCCTCTTCCGTATTGAAATAATCCATTGTGGAATAGGTATGGCGCACGGTCTTTTCTATCTCTTCGCCGTCCGAAGTAATCGCATATTTTCCCGTATCGTCCGCAGATATATAGTCATAATAGTAATCGCCGTAGCCGGCCTCTAAGAAATCCGAGCCGTAGGAAGGAAGCCCGCCGTAGGGGAACGCAAGGGTCATCTCTACCGTATAATCCGCGGGGTTATAGAAGGTATACTGCGCGGTAACCTTCCCATCGTATTCGAGAAATTCTTCCGCAGACTCGTAATAATTAGACGGAAATTGCTGTAAATCGAAAGTAAGCAGTTCGCTTTCAACTACCACGGGACAGGTATCGTCGGTGGTGAGAGCCCCCGTGGAGTAAACCCCGGTCCAATACGTCTGCGCGGAATTTGCTTTCGAAACCAAAGCCGGCGCGCCGACGGCAATGCAAAGCAACGCCGCCGCAAATATCAGGCAGAGTTTTACAAAAGCTTTTCTCATAATAATTCCCTCCGTTTCCATTCTATCACAATTACAACGAACCGGCAACCCCGTTTGTCCCGCTAATTTTCAAATTTCCGCCTCGTTTTTTTTGACGGTCGTTGACAAAACGCGGCGGACGGTATAAAATCTATTTATAATCTTACCGGAGAAAACGTATGCAATCACTGCGGGAAATATACAAGATAGGCCGCGGACCTTCAAGCTCGCACACTATGGGTCCTGAACGGGCGATAAAGATAATAAAATACAGATACCCCGAAGCCGACGAGCTGAAAGTTACTTTATACGGCTCGCTCGCGCTGACGGGCAAGGGGCACGGCACGGACAAGATTATCCGCGAAACGGCCGAGCCGTTGCTCTGCTCGGTTGAATGGGACGCGCAGTCGCCCTGCCCCGTCCATCCCAACACTATGGACGTGGAGGTGTTCTCGAACGGAGCGCGAATCGCCGTCAAGCGCATATACAGCGTCGGCGGAGGCACTATAGAGTTCGACGGAGAACCCGCCCGGCTCTACGAAAAATACGCCGACGACGGCATTTATCCGCTCAATTCGTTCAAAGAGATAGCCGAACACTGCAAGGCAAAAAATATCCGTCTGTGGCAGTACGCCGAAGAATGCGAGGGTCGGGACGTTTTCGGCTACCTCTCCGAAGTATGGGAGAGAATGAAACAGACTATCCACGAGGGACTGACCACGACGGGGATCCTTCCCGGCTGTCTTAAAACGCAGAGGCGCGCGCAAAAGCTGTATAACCAGCGGCACATAGACGAATCGGCGCAGACCAGGGAGAACAGGCTCGTCTGTTCGTACGCGTTTGCGACGAGCGAGCAGAACGCCTCGGGCGGGATAATCGTAACCGCGCCCACCTGCGGATCGTGCGGCGTTGTGCCGTCAGTGCTGAAATATATGCAGGAAACGCGGGCGTTCTCCGACGAACAGATAATACGCGCGCTTGCCGCAGGCGGTATCATAGGCAATCTCATAAAGAAAAACGCCTCGATAAGCGGCGCAGAATGCGGCTGTCAGGCTGAAATAGGTTCCGCTTGCTCGATGGCTGCCGCCGCCCTTGCCGAACTGTTTGAAATGGGCTTCGACCAGATAGAGTACGCCGCCGAAGTGGCAATGGAACACCATTTGGGGCTCACCTGCGACCCGATAGCGGGGCTCGTCCAGATACCCTGTATCGAGCGCAACGCCGTTGCCGCAATGCGTGCGATAAACGCGCTTTCGCTCGCCAACTTTCTTGCGGATTCGCGCAAGATAAGCTTCGACCTCGTTGTAAAGACAATGTATAACACCGGCAGGGATCTGCTGAACAGCTACCGCGAAACCTCCTCGGGCGGTCTTGCCAAGTATTACGAGATAAAATAAAAATTTTATCGCCCGACGGCTTGAGTAAAATAATTTAACCCCGCGGGCGGCTTTAAAAGCCGCCCGCGGGGTTTATACGTTCTGTTACTTAACTTTTCGCCCG
>CAYLQK010000094.1:0-4121 GCA_964385865.1 uncultured Clostridia bacterium
GTTGAAGGAGTTACAACCTCGCCGAGAAGCTCAGCGAATTTAGCTGCATGCTCTGCCTCTTCATAGGCATAACGCTTGAAAGCTTCGGCAACTTCGGGATAGCCCTCGCGCTCGGCAACTCTTGCCATTGCAAGGTACATACCAACCTCGGTGCATTCGCCGTTGAAATGAGCGCGAAGTCCTTCGAGAACTTCCTTATCTTCAACCTGACCGTCGCCGACAACGTGCTCGCAAGCAAAAGCGGGCTTGTCTTCAACTACTACAGGCTTGAAAGCCTTTTCACCCTTTGCGCCGCATACGGGGCAAACGTCTACGTCGTCTTCAACGATTTCGCCACAAACTACACATCTTTTCATAATTTTTTCACTCCTGAAATTTTAATTTTTTTACATATCTGGATTATATCATAAATAAGATTAGATATCAATAGTTTTTAGGGTAAATTTTATAAAATTTACGTGAAAAATTATCCAATAAAGTTCATTAATTCGTCAAAATTTACGGCAAATTCCTCGGCACCCGCAGCGGCAAGTTGTTCTCTTGAACGGTACCCCCAGAGAGCCGAAATACACCTTATGCCTGCTCTCTTTGCGCAAATGACGTCCATCTCCCCGTCGCCGACAAATACGCATTCTTCCTTAGATAGGTTTAACTTGTCTAAAATCGCCAACGTAGAGGCGGGATCGGGCTTCAAGGAATAGTACTCTGTCTGACCGAGTACCTCGCAAAAGTCGAATTTCGACAAAAATTTGCCGTAAACGTTGTCGGTTGCGCGCTGAGGCTTGTTTGTTACGATAGCTAACTTGACGCCCCTCTCCTTTAATTTACGCAACGCTTCCTCTTCGCCGCCGTATAGCTTCGTTCTCTCGTTTTCGCATTTTGCAAACCGAGCCGAATAATAGGCGTAAACTTTTTCGGTTAAAGCCGCTCCCCTGTCGCCCACGGCACATTCGACAAGTTTTCTTGCGCCGTTGCCTATAAACTGCTCGGCCTGCGGTAATGTAATCTGCGGTAGAGCGAAAGCCGCAAGACTTTCATTAAGGACGCAATGAATATCCTCTATAGTATTTAAAAGCGTTCCGTCCAAATCAAAAATTATTGCTTTTATCATAAGATACCTTACATCTTTTCGGGAACGCCTATACCGAGAATAGCAAGTGCGTTCGTCAAAGTCCGCAGCGTTGCGCGAGTCAAGGCGATTCGAAAAGCCTTCGTATCCCCTTCCGCGGTCAGAATTTTGCAATCGAGATAGAACTTGTTAAATTTTTGGGCAAGATCGACGGCATAGCGCGCGACGTAGCAAGGCTCGTATTTTTCGGCTGCCTCAACCAATGTTTCAGGGAACGCAGCCAAAGATTTGATAACTTCGAACTCCTGAGGATTTGGATCATAATTTACGGGAACCGCGCAGTTTTCTCCGCTCTTTAAAATTACGGAATTAGCCCTCGCACAGGTATATTGTACGTAAACGCTGGTTTCGCCCTCGAAGTTCAGAACTTTATCGTAAGAAAAGACTATGTCCTTGATTTTGTTGTTGTACAGCGCGCCGAAAATGACGGCGCCGATACCTACCTTGTCGGCTATTTCCGACTTGTTTTCAAGGTCGGGATTTTTCTCCTCTATGATGGAATAAGCTTTTTCAATGCATTTATTTATTACGTCTTCAAGCCAAACGACTTTTCCCTTACGGGTAGACATCGCCCCGTCCTCAAGGGAAACCATTCCGTACGCAACGTGTACGAGGTCTTTAGCCCATTCCTTGCCCATAAGTTCGAGCACTTTAAAGAATTGTTTGAAATGCAGATTCTGCTGATAAGCCACTACGTACAGGCATTTATAGAAGTCATAGGTATTTTTACGATAAATAGCCGCAGCCAAATCGCGCGTTGCGTATAGAGAAGCGCCGTCCGAACGCAGAATCAGGCAGGGCGGCATTCCGTAGGCCTCGAGGTCTACTATCTGCGCGCCCTCGCTCTCTTTGAGTAAGTTTTTTTCGCGAAGCTCGTCTATTACCGGCTGCATTTTATCGGTGTAGAAACGTTCGCCCGCATAGCTGTCGAAAGTTACGCCGAGCTTTTCGTAAATGCCCTGAACGTACTTTAACGTAAGGGATTTGAACCATTCGAAAATTTCATTGGCTTCCTTGTCGCCATCCTCGATAAGACGAAAATATTCACGCGCTTCGCTCTCCATCTGCTCGTCGGCTTCGTTATTGAAACGAACGTACAGATCGTTTATGGCGTGTATTCCGCCCTTTTCCACCTCTTCCCTGTTGCCCCAATGTTTGTAGGCGCAGATAAGCTTGCCGAATTGCGTGCCGTAGTCGCCGAGATGGTTTATGCCGACCACGTTATAGCCCAAAAATTTATAGAGCTTGTACAAAGCTCCGCCGATGACCGTAGTGGAAAGATGTCCTATATGAAACGGTTTTGCGATATTTACGGATGAGTAGTCTATACATATCGTCTTTCCATTGCCGACGCGGGAAGAGCCGTAGTTTTCTCCCTCCGCCGAGATGCGGTTCAGAACGTAGTTGGACAACCCCGACTTACAGACCTTGAAATTGAGATAGCCGTTAACCGCGGACACTTCGTCTATGACCTCGTCGGTTATATAAGAGGCTTTCAAACCCTCCGCGATTGCGGCGGGGCTTTTTTTGAGCATTTTCGCAAACCTGAAGCAAGGCAATGCGTAATCGCCCATATCGGAATTGGGCGGCAGGACTATCGCAGAATAGATTTCCTCTTCGCTTATTCCTTCGATTTTTAATCTTTCAGCTATATATTTTTTATAATCCATATTATCGATTCCTTTTTTTCTTTAAACAATTTTATCATATACGTAAAAATTTGGCAACTTTACCGCCCTTTTGTTTTGATTATTTTCGTCTTTTATATTATAATTTAATAAAAGAAATTTTCAGGAAGTCAACTATGAAATTAGGTGTTGTAGGACTGCCCAACGTAGGCAAATCTACATTATTTAACGCAATAACCCACGCAGGCGCGGAAGCCGCAAATTACCCCTTCTGCACCATCGAACCGAACGTCGGCGTCGTTGCCGTTCCCGACGAGAGACTGGACAAGCTTGCAAAACTTTACAACAGCCAAAAAATTACCCCTGCGCTTGTGGAGTTTGTCGACATTGCCGGACTCGTCAAGGGCGCGTCAAAGGGCGAAGGCCTTGGAAATAAATTCCTGTCCCACGTTCGCGAATGCGACGCTATCGTACACGTCGTACGCTGTTTCGAGGATGAAAACATTACCCACGTCAATAACAAGATAGATCCTATAGCGGATATTCAGACTATCACGCTTGAACTTATTTTATCCGATATCGAGGCGGTGAACAAACGCCAGGACAGGATAAGAAATACTGCTCGCGGCGGAGCAAACAAAGAAGCCGCCTCCGAATACGCGCTTTTGGAGAGGCTGGAAAAGTTTTTGAGCGAGGAAAAACCCGCGAGACTTTTCGAGTGTTCCGAAGAAGAAAAAGTTATAGTGGATAACCTGTTCCTGCTCACTAATAAGCCAGTGATTTATGCGGCGAATATTTCCGAATTCGATATGGGCAAGAGCGAAGATGAAATACCTATGGTCGTAGCCGTAAAAGAATACGCCGCCAAAGAGGGCAGCGAAGTGCTTGTCATCTGCGCAAAGACCGAGGAAGAGCTGTCAAAAATGCCGCCCGAGGACTGCGCTATGTTTCTCAAAGAATTGGGACTTGAGGAAAGCGGTTTAAACAGGCTTATAAAGAAAAGCTATGCGCTGTTGGGGCTTATTTCTTACCTTACGGCAGGAGAAAAGGAAACTCGCGCCTGGACTATCGTCAAGGGCACGAAAGCGCCTCAGGCGGCGGGAAAAATTCACAGCGACTTTGAAAAGGGCTTTATCCGCGCGGAAATTTGCGATTGGAAAACGCTTTTGGAGCTCGGCGGACTGGTAGGAGCGCGCGAAAAGGGCAAAGTTCGCTCGGAAGGCAAAGATTACGTCATTAAGGACGGCGACGTTGTACTCTTCCGCTTTAACGTTTAAATATAGTTTATGGCAGTATAACGCCGCCGAGCATTTAAAATGTTCGGCGGCGTTTGTTGTTAAAGTAAAGCGGCGGGCGTAAGTCGT
>CAYLQK010000095.1:0-4121 GCA_964385865.1 uncultured Clostridia bacterium
CACAAGTTACGGCAAATGACAGTTTGTTTTGGTGGTTTATAAGCGCTTTTTAAGGGGTGTCCGAAATAACGGGCGTCCCTTTTATTTTTTAAAAAATCCCGAAAAAGGAGTGTACAATGTATAAGAAAGTCGATACGTCTTTAAACTTTGTGGAGCGTGAAAAGGAAATAATAGATTTCTGGAAAGAGAACAAAGTTTTCGAGGAAAGCGTAGAGGAGAGAGAGGGAGGAGAAGAATTTTCTTTCTACGACGGTCCTCCAACGGCAAACGGCAAGCCGCACATAGGGCATATTTTAACGCGGGTTATGAAAGACCTCATACCGCGCTATCAGACTATGAAAGGCAAGCACGTTTTAAGAAAGGCGGGCTGGGATACCCACGGTCTGCCCGTCGAGCTGGAAGTGGAAAAATCCCTCGGTCTTGACGGCAAACAGCAGATAGAAAGTTACGGAATCGAGCCGTTTATCAAACAGTGCAAACAGTCGGTCTGGAAATACAAGGGCGAATGGGAAAAGATGTCCGACCGCGTCGGTTACTGGGCGGATATGGACAACCCGTACGTTACCTACGACGACAAATATATAGAGTCCGAGTGGTGGGCGCTCAAAAAAATGCACGAAAAGGGTCTTTTATACAAGGGGCACAAGATTGTTCCCTATTGCCCGAGGTGCGGAACGGCGCTCTCCTCGCACGAAGTGGCGCAGGGCTATAAGCTCGTCAAGGAAAATTCCGCAGTCGCGCGCTTCAAGGTAAGGGGCAGTGAGAACCGCTATATCCTCGCCTGGACGACGACCCCCTGGACGCTCCCTTCGAACGTGGCCCTCTGTATGAACCCCGGCGAGCCCTACGTAGAAATCGAGGCGGATGGCGCGCGCTATATCCTCGCGGAGGCGCTGACGCCTAAATTCTTTGAAGATTATAAAGTAATAGACAGAAAGATAGGCAGGGAATGGGAAGGTCTCGAATACGAACCTCTGTTCGACGAGACCGCCGCGGAGATAAAGCGCATTTCCCCCGCAAGCGCGCCCGCTAAAGCTCATTACGTTGTCTGCGACGGTTACGTAACGATGGGCGACGGCACGGGCGTGGTACACATAGCGCCCGCGTTCGGCGAGGACGACTATAAGGTCGGCAAGCGCTACAATCTGCCCGTCGTGCAACTCATTGACGAGCGCGGCTGTTTCGACGCGAGATTTGAAAAATTAAACGGCTTATTCGCAAAGAAAGCGGATAAATTCGTGCTTGAAATGCTTGAAGAAAAGGGACTGCTGTTCAAAGTCATTCCTTTCGAGCACGACTATCCTCACTGCTGGCGTTGCGACACGCCCCTTTTGTACTACGCAAAATCGAGCTGGTTCATACAGGTTACAAAGGTCAAGGACGAAATTATCGCCGCAAACCGTTCCGTGAACTGGATGCCCGACACTATCAAAGACGGCAGAATGGGCAACTTCCTCGAAAACGTGATAGACTGGGGTCTTTCGCGCGACAGGTATTGGGGAACGCCCCTGCCCGTGTGGATTTGCCCCGACTGCGGCGGGATCGAAGTAATAGGCTCCAAAGCCGAACTCAAGGAAAAGTGCGGCATTCCCGAATCCGAAGATATCGAACTTCACCGCCCGTACCTCGACGAACTGACCTGCAAGTGCCCCAAATGCGGCGGCAAAATGAAGCGCACGCACGAGGTAATAGACTGCTGGTTCGATTCAGGCTCGATGCCCTTCGCGCAGTATCACTATCCGTTTGAAAACAGGGAAGTATTTGAAGAAACGTTCCCCGCCGACTTCATTTCCGAAGCGGTCGATCAGACCCGCGGCTGGTTCTATACCCTGCTCGTAATAAATACTATACTCTTCGGCAAGGCGCCGTTCAAGAACTGCATAGTTTTGGGACACGTGAACGACAAAAACGGAATCAAAATGTCCAAACATAAGGGCAACGTTGTCGACCCGTGGAGCGTCCTCGACAAGCAGGGTGCGGACGCGGTAAGGTGGTATTTCTATACTTCCTCGGCGCCCTGGTTGCCTTCGCGTTTCTATGAGGACGCGGTTTCCGAAGCCCAGCGCAAGTATATGGGCACGCTGTGGAATACCTACGCGTTCTTCACTCTCTATGCGGAAATAGATAAGTACGACCCCTCGAAGTACGATTTAAAGACCTGCAAACTGTCCGTAATGGACAAGTGGATTCTCTCAAAACTCAACACGTTAGTGGCTTTCGTGGACAAGAGTCTGGAAAAGTACGAAATTTTCGAAAGCTCGCGCGCTATGCAGGACTTCGTCGACGTACTCTCCAACTGGTACGTGCGCCGCGGCCGCGAACGCTATTGGGGACCTACGATGACGGACGACAAGGCGGCGGCTTACACAACGCTTTATACCGTTTTGGTAACGCTTGCAAAGCTAACCGCGCCGTACACGCCGTTCATAGCGGAAATGATGTATTTAAATCTCGTTCCCGAATTCTTCCCCGAAGCGGAAAAGAGCGTTCATCTCTGCAAATTCCCCGAAAGCGACAGTGCGTATATCGACAAACAGCTCGAGGACGGAATGGAGGAAGTGCTTGACATAGTCGTCCTCGGCAGGGCGGCAAGAAACGCCGGCAATCTCAAAAACCGCCAGCCTCTCGCAAAAATGGTGGTCGTCTCAGACAGAAAGATCGAGCTTTCCGTGGAAGAGCGCGCAATCGTTTTGGACGAGTTGAACGTGAAAACGTTTGAATTCGCCGACGACGCGGACAAATATATCGGCTATAAATTGAAACCTCAGCTCAAAACTCTCGGACCCAAATACGGCAAAAAACTCGGCGTGATTTCCGCTTTCCTTGCAAACTGCAACGCAAAGGAAGTGGTGGACGCGGTCAAGGGCGGCGGCGTCTACGAAATTGCCGGCGAAGATATCTTCTTAAAGCAGGAAGATTTGCAGATATTCACCGAAAGCGCCAACGGCTACGTTGCCGCTGAGGACGGGGGCATCACCGTTGCATTGGATACGCAGCTTTCCGTGGAACTCGTCTTCGAGGGAATCGAGCGCGAACTCGTCTCCAAAATACAGAATATGCGCAAGGACGCGGGCTTCGAGGTAACCGACAGGATAGACGTATACTATAAAGCAAGCGGCAGGGCGCAAGAGGTGCTTAAAAATGGCGGATTTGCGGCTGACGTTCTCGCCGAAACCGTTTCGGAAGGTACCGCCGAAGGCTTTACCAAGGAGCAGAACATCAACGGCGAAAAGGTAACCCTTACGATAGTTAAAAGGTAATTTAAAGTAAATAAAAGCGCGGAGGACTTTTAAAAAAGCCCTCCGCGCTTTTATTTATATATCCGCACAGCTTATTTATCCAAACCGAAAAGCGCGTTCGGTTCTACGTCGAATTTTTTGTAAATCGCCATTATACTGTCGTAGCCCGGTTTTTTATTACCCAAAAGCCATTGGCTGACCGTGGTCTGGTTTACGCCCAAAATATCGGCAAATTTTTGCTGGCTTAAATTGTTATCCGCTAAAAGCTGTTTTAATATCTCCACATACGGCATAATTAAATTATATGCAATTCAGGTCAAAAGTCTTGACATAGGTCAAAAGACCTATTATAATTTAATAAATACAGGTAAGAATATGAAAAAAGCGGATCGGTTCTCCCTTTAAAGATGTTTAAGTTATAAAATAAAAAAATCCGCATAAGGCAGATTTTTTATAAGTTTTTTAATTTTACAGACGCTTTTCTATTTCTCTTATCACTATCTCCATTTTTACGTCTAAGGCGTTGCAAATGCGGTAAAATGTTTCAAGCGTAGGTTTTCTTTCTCCGCGCTCGATTGCGCTTAGGTGTGTTCTGCCTATATCCGCAAGCCCGCTTAATACTTCCTGAGATACGCCTTTTCGTATCCTGAACTCGGCGATTACTTGACCCACTGTCTTTGCGTCCAATATCGGATTATACATTGTCAACCTCTTAAAATACTCTTATATCAATATTAGCTTAATTAAAAGATATCTTTGAATACATATGTTGACAAAAGAATACTTATGTGTTACAATTGATGAAATTTATAAAAAAGGAGTAAATATGAAACGCAAAATTTTCGTAGTATTTTTATCAATCGTTGCCGCGCTCTGCCTTGC
>CAYLQK010000096.1:0-4005 GCA_964385865.1 uncultured Clostridia bacterium
CCTTACCGCTTGGCGACACCCCAATATAGTTTGCTCCGCCAAAGACGGCGGCTGCAAATTTTTTTGCGCGTTCAATTTATTGTAGAGACCAAAATCTTCCAACGCGCTTTCGCCTAATCATTATATAGGACAAAATAAAAAATTACAAGCGTTTTTGACCTGTTTTTTAATATGTCCGGCAGAAATTTTGATTTTTTACGATTTATGTGTATAATAAAAGCAGGAGTATAATAAATGAGTAAAATTCTGGTTGTAGTCGATATGCAGAACGATTTCATCGACGGCTCGCTCGGCAGCGCCGAGGCCGGCCTGACGGTTGAAAAAGTCGTCCGGAAAATCAAGCGGCGCAAGGCGGAGGGATATGAAGTCGTCTTTACCAAAGATCTGCACGACGAAAACTATCTTTCCACCCGTGAAGGGATAAATCTGCCCGTGCCTCACTGCATAAAGGGCACGAAAGGCGAACGTCTCAACGCGGACGTTGCGGCGCAGAGCGGGGGTTGCAAAATTTATTGCAAAAATTCCTACGGCAGCCGCGAGCTCATCGAGGATTTAACAGCTCGAAAGCCCGAAACAGTTGAATTTGTCGGACTTTGCACGGATATATGCGTTTTGACCAATGTTATCGGATTAAAGGCTTTTCTGCCCGAGGCGGAAATAGTCGTCGACGCCGATTGCTGCGCCGGTTCCACCGAGGAAGGGCATAGAGCCGCGCTCAGGGCTATGGAGTCCTGCAACGTAACGATATTACGAGGTGAAAATGTTAACGGATAATAGAAATTTATCAATGCTGCTCGATTTTTACGAGATGACTATGAGCAACGGCTACTTTTCCTGCGGGGAAAACTCGCGGGTGGTCTTTGACGTGTTTTTCCGCCGCAACCCCGACCAAAGCGGCTATTCGGTGTTCGCGGGACTCGAGCAGATTATAGAGTATATTTCAGAACTAAGATTCGACGACGACGATATAGAATATCTCCGCGCCTGCGGGATAACCGACGAGGGCTTTTTGAACTATCTGAAAAACTTTTCGTTCAGCGGCGACGTCTACGCCTTCCCCGAGGGTACGGTTATTTATCCCGACGAACCCGTGCTGACCGTTGTCGCGCCGCTCATAGAGGCGCAGCTTGTCGAAACCTACATCCTGTTGCAGATAAACCATCAGTCGCTGATTGCTACCAAGGCGAGCCGAATCATAAAGGCGGCAAAGGGCGCGATAGTCTCCGATTTCGGCGCGCGCCGCGCGCACAATGCGGACGCGGCGGTGTTTGGCGCGAGGGCGGCGTATATCGGCGGCGCCGAGGGCACTTCCAACGTGCTTGCGGCAAAGAAATTCGGCATACCTGTAAACGGAACGATGGCGCACAGCTGGATAATGTATTTCGGCGACGAGTACGAGGCGTTCAGAAAATACGCGGAAGTTTACCCCGATTCCGCGCTGTTCCTCGTCGACACCTACGACGTCTTGAAGAGCGGCGTGCCGAACGCTATAAAAATCGCGAAAGACGTCCTTCAACCTATGGGCAAACGACTCAAAGGCATACGCATAGACAGCGGGGACCTCGCTTACCTTTCCAAAAAGGCGCGCGCTATGCTTGACCGGGCGGGGCTGAACGACTGCAAGATAGTCGCAAGCAATTCCCTCGACGAATATACAATCAACTCCATTCTCGCGCAGGGCGGCAGGATAGACAGTTTCGGCGTGGGCGAACGGCTGATAACCTCAAAGAGCGACCCCGTGTTCGGCGCGGTATATAAGCTTTCGGCCGTGGAGAGGAACGGGAAGTTCGAACCCAGAATCAAGATATCGGAAAACGTCAGAAAAATCACCAATCCCGGGCTCAAAGAGGTATACAGGGTCTACGACGAAACGGGCAAGGCGGTTGCGGACCTTCTTGTAAACCGCGGCGAGGAAGTGGATACGACGAAGCCGTACCGCTACGTCGACCCCCGCACGCCCTGGCGTGAGCGCTACTTTGAAAACTGTACGGCAAAGCGGTTGCAGACGCCCGTAATTTCTGGCGGCAAGTGCGTCTATAAATCGCCGTCGCTGCAGGAGATACGCGCATTTGTGCGAAACCAGCTTGACGGGGAGATATGGTCGGAGGAACAGCGTTTCGAAAATCCGCACGTTCACTATCTCGATATGTCCCCCGGATACTACGCGATGAAGGCGGATCTGCTGCACAGAATGCAGAAATAAACCCCCGCCGCACCGCTCATATTTCAAGCGCTTGAAATTGAGACGAAAAAGGTTTATAATTGGCGTGCAATAAGAGAGGACGGTTAACTATATGACAGAGGAAAACGGAAGAGAAAAGAGGGACGAAAGACCCGTTCTTGCGATATGTTACGACTTCGACAGGACGCTGTCGCCCGACGATATGCAGGCGCAGGGCTATATCCAGTCCGTAGGATACGACGTCGTAAATTTTTGGCGCGAGGCGAACGGACTTGCCGCGGGCAACGATATGGACAACAATCTCGCCTATATGTACAAGATGGTCCGCGAGGCGGAGGGCAATTTCGTCCTCAATAAGGCTGCGCTCGAGGCGTACGGGGCGAAGGTGAGTCTTTTCAAGGGCGTTGAAAAGTGGTTCGAAAGGCTTAAAACCTATGGCGAAGATAACGGCGTTGCAATCGAGCATTACGTCATTTCCTCGGGTCTCAAAGAGATGATAGAGGGGACGTCGGTGGCAGGTTACTTTAAGAAAATATACGCAAGCTCGTTCTACTATAACGAGCGCGGCGTAGCGGTGTGGCCTGCGCAGGTCGTAAATTATACGAACAAGACGCAGTTCCTGTTCAGGATATCCAAGGGCGTGCTCGACGTAAACGACGGAGGGGTGAACGACTTCATCTCTCCCGAAGATATCCGCGTGCCGTTCCGCAATATCGTGTACATAGGCGATAGCGATACGGATATCCCCTGTATGAAGCTCGTCAACTCCTACGGCGGACATTCCATAGGGGTATACAATCCCGAAACGCGCGATAAGACCAAGGTTTACAAGATGATGAGGGACAACCGCATACGCTATATCGCCCCTGCCGACTACTCAGACGGAGGCGAGCTCGACGCGCTGCTTAAAGCGATAATTACGGCAACCGCCGCGCGCGAGGCGCTGGAACGCAAATACGTTTCCGGCAAGTCGGAAGCGGAAAACGAAGGCTGAGTTTTAGGCGGCGCCCTTGCAAGGTATGCAAGGGCGCCGCCGTAAAGAATATGCGAAAATTTCAAATCGGGTATTGCAATTAAAAATACAATGTGATATAATATATACGTTGTAAAATAAATCTTTCGGAGGATTAAATGATGGCACACGAACAGCTGATTGAAAAAATCAAACAGACAAAGATAGTTCCCGTAGTGGTTCTCAATACCATAGAGGAAACTCTTCCCAAGATGGAAGCGCTTGTAAAGGGCGGACTGCCCTGCGCTGAAATCACTTTCAGAACCCCCTGCGCTGCCGACGCTATAGCGCTGACCGTTAAAAAATATCCCGATATGCTTGTCGGCGCGGGTACGGTCATCAACAGAGAACAGTGCGAGAGGGCAATTGCCGCAGGCTCGAAGTTCATAGTTTCGCCCGGTTTCTCGGAGGAAGTCGCGGATTGCTGCGCCGAACACGATATGCTCTATCTGCCCGGCATAGTTACCCCTACCGAGGCTATGGCGGCTATCGCTAAGGGGCTTACCACGCTGAAATTCTTCCCCGCTTCCAACTACGGCGGACTCAAGACAATTAAGGCTATCTGCGCGGCTTTCCCCTACCTCAAAATTATGCCCACGGGCGGTATCTCCACGGACAACATTCTCGAATATCTCGCTTACGACAAGATTATCGCTTGCGGCGGAAGCTGGATGATGAGCGGCACTCCCGAAGAGATAGAGGCAAAGACAAGGGCTGCCGTTGAACTTGTAAAATAAGGCAATTAAATAAATTTGAAAATAAAAGGCGCGGCTCGTTTACGAGCCGCGCTTGCATTTTATACGCTCTACGC
>CAYLQK010000097.1:0-3855 GCA_964385865.1 uncultured Clostridia bacterium
AGACCCATTTCAGCCATACGCAGGGGAAAATCCTTGTAGCTGTGGGGCGAAAGCTTATACACGAGCATACCGCCGGGGCAGTTCATAGGCTTGACGGCGCAGTCCTCGTCGTCAATCTTGGTCGTATACATATTGTCCTTGTAGTGTTCCCAGTGTCCCGAGTTCTCCCATAAAGTCCTCGTGAGGATTATGGGCGTCTGTATCTCGACGTAGCCCTCGCGGCGGTGAAGTTCCCTCCACCAATCCACGAGCGTATTTTTAAGAATCATACCGTTAGGCAGAAAGAACGGGAAGCCCTTGCCCTCGTTCAGGAGCGCAAACAGCTTTAGCTCTTTGCCTATCTTTATGTGGTCGCGCTTTTTAGCTTCTTCAAGCATATTGAAATACGCTTCCATTTCGTCCTTCTTGGGGAAAGCGACGCCGTAAATACGCGTCAGCATCTTGTTTTTCTCGTTGCCGCGCCAATATGCGCCGGCAATCGAGACGAGCTTGAACGCCTTAATCTTGCCCGTGTTGGGAAGATGGGGTCCGCGGCAGAGATCGGTGAAAGAGCCCTGCTTATAGAAGGATATGACCGAGTCCGCGGGAAGGTCGTTGATGAGTTCGACCTTGTATTTTTCACCGTATTTTTTCATAAGGTTCAAGGCTTCCTGTCTGGGTAGCTCGAAACGCTCTATAGGGGTCTTTGCGGCGATTATTTTCTGCATTTCGGACTCGATTTTCTTGAAATCCTCCTGCGTGATAGGCGTGTTGAAATCGACGTCGTAATAGAAACCGTTATCGATGACGGGACCTATCGCGAGATTGCAGGTGGGATAGATATTTTTGAGCGCCTGCGCAAGCACGTGCGCGCAGGTATGGCGGTAAACTTCGAGCCCCTCCTTGTCCTTGAGCGTGATGACTTCGAGCGCGTCGCCGTCGTGAAGAACGGTTGAAAGGTCGCAAAGCTTTCCGTTTACCTTTGCCGCAACTGCGGAACGGGCAAGCCCTTCGCTTATTTTGCGCGCCGCCGCGGCGCAGTCCGCCCCATCTTCGATAACCATTGAGCCGTTTTTAAGATTGATTTCCATAATTTACTCCCATAAAAAAGCCCTTAAACTGCCTTTCGGTAAAGTTTAAGGACGCATTTGTATTTTGCGCGGTTCCACCTTAATTGCCGTTTTTAAAACGACCTCTTTTAAGACGCGGAGTTTATAAAAAGCGGTTTCCCGTTATCCTTTGGAATATGCGGCTCGCAGCGAACGCCGCACTCTCTGAAAAACCTCAGGCGGTACTTGTCTTTTATCCGAGTAACAATATATTATTACAAATATTTTCGTTTGTCAACAACTTTAAAATGAGTTTTGCGTTAAATTATTTGCCAATTGCCCGAAGAAATTGTATAATGTTTGGGAATCTGATTCCAAGGGTAAAACTATGGCTTATACCGATTTTAACGCAATTGAAAAGAAATGGATAAAGTATTGGGACGAGAACAAGACGTTCCATACCGATCTGCACGATTTTTCCAAACCCAAATACTACGTTTTGGATATGTTCCCCTATCCCTCTGGCGCGGGACTGCACGTCGGACACCCCGAGGGCTACACCGCAACGGATATTCTTTCGAGAATGAAGAGAATGCAGGGCTACAACGTTTTGCACCCGATCGGCTTCGACAGTTTCGGACTTCCCGCCGAGCAGTACGCCATCAACACCGGGCACAACCCCGAAGGGTTCACACAGGAAAACATAAGGACGTTCACGTCGCAGCTGAAAATGCTGGGGCTCACATACGACTGGGACCAGACGGTTTCCACCTGCGACCCCTCATACTACAAGTGGACGCAGTGGATTTTCAAACAACTGTACGAGGCGGGACTGGCGCGGTACGTAGAAACGCCCGTTAACTGGTGCGAAGAGTTGGGCACCGTTCTCGCCAACGACGAGATAGTCGACGGCAAGAGCGAACGCGGCGGCTATCCCGTAGTGCGCAGAAATATGAAACAGTGGGTCATCGATATAAACAAGTACGCGGAAAGGCTTTTGGAGGGCTTGGACGGGCTGGACTGGCCTGAAGCTTCAAAGACGGCCCAGCGCAACTGGATAGGAAAATCTGTCGGCGCGAACGTAACTTTCAAAGTCGACGGCAGCGACAAGTCGTTCACCGTCTTCACTACGCGCTGCGATACCCTTTTCGGCGCAACGTATTGCGTTCTTGCGCCCGAACACAAACTCGTCGACGAGATAACGACGGACGAACGCCGCGGAGAAGTTGAAGCGTACAAAAAAATCTGCGCGGGCAAGTCCGACCTCGAGAGAACCGACCTCAATAAGGACAAGACGGGCGCGTTCACGGGCGCGTATGCGGTGAATCCCGTTAACGGCAGAAAGATACCCGTTTGGATTTCGGACTACGTTTTGACCTCCTACGGCACCGGCGCGATAATGGCGGTCCCCGCGCACGACACGCGCGACTACGAGTTCGCCAAAAAATTCGGCATTCCCATCTTACAGGTGCTCGAGGGCGGCGATATTTCAAAGGAAGCTTACACGCAGGACGGTCTGCATATAAATTCGGGCTTCCTTGACGGGCTCAACAAACAGGACGCCATCGACAAGATGGCAGAGTGGCTCGAAGCGCACGGCTGCGGCAAAAAGACGACGACTTATAAACTGCGCGAGTGGATATTCGCGCGTCAGAGATATTGGGGCGAACCCCTCCCCGTCGTTCACCTTGAAAACGGCGAAACCGTTCTTCTTGACGACGGCGAACTCCCCCTCACCCTCCCGGAAATGGACGACTATAAGGCGCACGGCGGAAACGCTCCGCTTGAAAACGCCAAGGAATGGGTCAACGTAAAAGTGAACGGCATAAACGGCAGGCGCGAGACCACTACTATGCCCGGTTCGGCGGGGTCAAGCTGGTACTTTTTGCGCTATTGCGACCCGCACAACGACGAAAAATTTGCCGACCCCGAGCTGCTGAAACACTGGATGCCCGTGGATTTCTACCTCGGCGGCAAGGAACATCTTGTCGGACACCTGCTCTATTCCCGGTTCTGGAATAACTTCCTGTTCGATAAGGGATATGTGCCCGTCAAGGAACCGTTCAAAAAGCTGTTCCACCAGGGTATGATTCTCGGCGAAGACGGAAACAAGATGTCAAAGAGCCTCGGCAACGTTATCAATCCCAACGATATTGTCGACGAGTACGGCGCGGACGTTTTGAGAATGTACGAAATGTTTATGGGTCCCGTTGCCGACACTAAGCCCTGGAACACCTCCAATATAGAGGGCGTGAAGAAATTTATCGACAGAATTCACAGGCTGTACTGCGAGTTGGACGCAATTACCCCCGCGTCCAACGCCAACCTTGAAAAGCTGTACAACCAAACCGTAAAGAAGGTCGGGGAAGATTACGAGGCAATGAAAATCAACACCGCAATTTCGCAGATGATGATTTTCGTCAACGCGGTGTATAAGGAGATAAGCGACGGGCGCGCTTTCCCAGTGGAATATGCGGAAGGGCTGATCAAACTGCTGAACCCCGTTATTCCGTTCATTACCGAAGAAATATGGACGACGGTTTTGGGACACGAAGGCACTATCGCTTACGAAAGCTGGCCTGAGTTTGACCCCGCTAAGTGCGGCGAGGACACGTTTGAATATGCCGTACAGATAAACAGCAAAATTAAGGCAAAAATAACCGTACCTGCGGATATGCCCGCGGCGGAAATAGAACAGCTTGTAAAAGAAAACGCCGAAATTAAGCCCTTTATCGAGGGAAAACAGATAAAGAAATTTATCCTCGTCCCCAAGCGTTTGATAAATATAATAGTGTAATTCTGATAAATATTATTGAATACTCCCCCC
>CAYLQK010000098.1:0-3851 GCA_964385865.1 uncultured Clostridia bacterium
AGTTGCCTCGCAATGACACCACTTTGTCATCCTGAGGCTTGCCGAAGGATCTCGTTAAACAATGGGATTCTTCCGTAAACGTCAGAATGACACGGGCAAGCCTCGGAATGACAAGGCGGGCGGGGCTATTACGGCAATCCTTGAAACGACGTAAAGGTTTTTATTTGGAACTAAGGATAAGTATTTTAAACGGATAATTAAAGATGAACGTTGAACTTCTCGCCCCGGCGGGCAATTTCACAAAATTAAAAACGGCGTTTTACTTCGGCGCGGACGCGGCGTACGTCGGCGGCAAGGATTTTTCCCTGCGCTCTTTTGCCGACAACTTTACGCGTGAAGAACTTGAAAAAGCGGCGGCTTTCGCCCATTCCCTCGGCAAAAAAGTCTACGTTACCGTAAATATATACGCCAGAAATCCAGATATGCCCCTTTTAGAGGACTATTTTGCGTTTCTCGGCGAATGCGGCGTCGACGCAGCCATAGTTTCCGACAGCGGCGTAATTTACGCGGCGAAAAAGTCCGCTCCGAATTTACAGTTGCACATATCCACACAGGCGAATTTAACAAATAAATACGCCGTAAAATTCTGGAAAGAAACGGGCGCAAGCCGCGCAATACTCGCGCGCGAGCTGTCCTTAAAGGAAATTTCCGAAATTCACGATTTCGTACCCGATATCGAGCTGGAAGCGTTCGTACACGGCGCGATGTGTATCTCCTATTCGGGCAGGTGCCTTTTGTCCAACTACCTCGCGGGGCGCGAGTCCAACCGCGGCGAGTGCGTTCAGGCGTGCCGCTGGAACTATCAGATAAGAAAGAGCGACAATCTCTCCGACAGCGGCTGGCTGGAAATGGAAGAGGACGGACGCGGCACCTATATTCTCAACAGCAAGGACCTGAATATGTCAAGGCACCTGAAAGAACTCGAAAATGCCGGCGTTACTTCCTTCAAGATAGAGGGCAGAATGAAGTCCGAGTATTACCTCGCCACCGTCATCAACGCCTACCGCCGCTGTATGGACGGAGGTTTTTCCGAAACCGTCGAGCGCGAGCTTCTCACTGCCGCGCACAGGGACTACACCACGGCGTACGCTTTCGGCGAAAATCCTCAGACAGTCAACTATACCGACAGTCAGGCAAAGGGCGACTGCGACTATATCGGCAACGTTTTAGACTATAAAGGCGGATTCATAACCGTTGAAATGCGCGGCAGGTTCAAGGCGGGCGATATTTTGGAAGTGCTTTCTCCGTCCGACAATTTCGGAAAAAGCTTCACGGTGGAAAAGGCGTATACGAGCGCGGGTGAAGAGGTTACGGACTGCAAACTTGTACAGGAAAAGTACAAGGTTCCCTGCCCGTACGCTCTGCAGGCGGGCGATATATTGAGAAGACGAAAATGATAAATCGCCGTCTGCGGCAATGATTCTGCGCAATACGCGCTTTCATTAAAAGTCGTACGTATAAATACGGGGGATAAGATGAATTACGAAGTTAAAAATATTTACGGCAAGATAAAACGGCCGTTACAGACCGTCGCAGTGCCCGGGTCGAAGAGCATAACAGCCCGCGCACTCTTAATCGCCGCGCTCGCCCACGGCGAAAGCACGCTGTACGGCGCGCAGTTTTCCGACGACTGCCGCACGTTTATAAACTGCCTGAAATCCCTCGGCATACGGTGCGAAGAGAGCGGTACGACCGTGAGGATAGAGGGCTGCGGCGGACAACTGCCTGAAAGAGAGGGCGAAATAGACGTCGGCTCTGCGGGCACGGCGGCAAGGTTCATTCCCGCAATGCTCGCCTTTCAGAAAGGGACTTACACCGTAAATTGTTCCGAACAGATGAAGCGCCGCCCCATTGCGCCGCTCATTTCCACCCTTAAAGACCTCGGCGCGCGGTTCACATTCCTTGAAAAAGAAAATTCGTTTCCTTTTATAATAGAGGGAACGCCATCGCCGAATACCCGGCTTAAAGTCGATATAGGCGAAAGCAGTCAGTTTCTTTCCGCTCTGCTAATATCTGCGGTGTGCGCGGACAAGCCCGTTCAAATCGGCGTAAACGGCTCGCACGGGCTCGATTACGTCAATATGACGCTGAATATGATGTGGTCTTTCGGCGTGAACGTGGTTGAAGAGGATAAATCCTATAAGGTCAAGGGCGAATATTCGGCAAAGAAATACGATATCGAGCCGGATATCTCAGCCGCGAGCTATTTCTATGCGATGAACAAGATACTCGGCACGGAAATTTCCGTAAAGGGAGTAATGGCGCACAGTATGCAGGGGGATATCAAATTTATCAACCTGTTGAAATCGTTCGACGGCGGCAAAATCGATATGCGCGAATTTTCCGACCAGACTTTGACCCTCGCGGCGATAGCGCCCTACCTTTCAAAGCCGACGGAAATTTACGGCGTCGCCCATATAAGGCGGCAGGAGTGCGACAGAATTGCGGCTATCGTAAAAAATCTGACGGCGGCGGGCGTGAAATGCGGGGAGCGCGGCGACGGGGTAATAATCTATCCTTCCCTGCCTAAACCCGCGCAGATAGAAACTTTCGGCGATCACAGGGTGGCGATGAGCTTTGCGCTCACGGGACTGCGCGCGGACGGTATCGTTGTTTGCGACGCAGAGGTCTGTTCGAAGACCTTTAAAGATTATTTCGAAATACTCGACCGCGTCTGTAAAAATCTTACCGAATAATTAAATTCGCATTTAAAACGCTTTACAAATTGTCATATTTATGTAAAATTATTGTAACAAGAATATATTACATAAGGTGATGGCTTGGAATTAATAAATATAGTGATAGGTAAATCGCTTTTTTACTATATCTATATAGTATTATGCGCGGGACTGTTCTTCGCTCTGTATTTTCTGTTGAGGAAAAAGAGCGTTAAGGTACAATATTGGGCGCTTTTCGGTTTTTTGATGTTCAACTTTGTACTTCATTTCGTGAAACTTTGCTTTCCGCAGTACGTTGAGAAGGGATTTCCCGAAGTTATCAGGAAATGTACGTTTGAAAATATCTGCGCCGTGAGCACGCTTATTTTCCCCTTTATTTTCATATCTAAGAGCAAGGCGGGGAAAGACTATATGTTTTACCTCGGACTTATAAGCGGTATCGCCGGGTGCGTTGTTCCTATGCCGGTGGCAGGACTTGAATTTTATCAGCTTGAAACCATTCGCTACTATATCTGCCACGCAGGGATATGGATTGTTCCGCTCTTAATGGTTATTTTAGGTTTGCACAAACTCGATTACCGCCGTATCTGGAAGACTTTTGTTATTTATTTCTCCGTACTCGGCTTAATCATCGTAAACGAAATAATTCTTATCCGTATAGGTTGGGTCGAAACGGCTACGCTCGAAGAATTTTTCAGTCCCGAAGGGCGGGATCTCGGTTATGCTATGGGTCTTCCCGCGTCAATGGAGGGCATTGCGAAGTATATCCTATGGCTCACTCCCAAGTGCTGGAAAGATCCTTACGTTCCTATTTTGTGGGAATTTTTCCCCGTCGTCATACTTGGCGGTATTTACTGTCTGTTGGTCTCGCTCATATGGGAACACGAACATTTCAAAAACGATTGTATAGCCTTAAAGAACAAAACCGTTGCGCTGTACCGCAGACTGAAAGACAGAAAAACAGAGAGAGATTCGGCGGACGAAGCCGAAGATCAGGCGGACGAAGCTGATAAAAAATAATAATTAAGCGGACGGTTGAACCGTCCGCCTTTTTTTATGCTCAATAGTTTGACAGTTAGAATATAATTTTATATAATTTTAATGGAATTAAAGCATTTTAAGGAGTTTACGATGAATTTACCCGAAATGTTCGGCGAGAACGTTTTCAACGAT
>CAYLQK010000099.1:0-3479 GCA_964385865.1 uncultured Clostridia bacterium
CGCTGGGTTCTCGGCGAACAGTCGGCTAAGATGATGCGCGGCTCGCAGATGATGGACGTCATATTCAACGGTACCGAAAAGAGAAAAAAGACCTCTTTTTGCGAGGTAACGCTGACCTTCGACAATACCAACCGCCTGTTCGATTACGACGCGGACGAGCTCGAAATGACGAGAAGGCTTTACCGCGACGGCACCAGCGAATATCTTTTAAACCGGCAGAGCTCCCGTCTAAAAGACTTGACGGCGTTGCTGCACGGCGCGGGCGCGGCGAAAGAGGGCTATTCGATAATCGGTCAGGGACGTATCGCGCAGATAATGAATTCCCGTCCGGAGGAGAGGCGCTCGATATTCGAAGAGGCGACGGGCATAGTCGTATTCAAGGACAGAAAGGCGGAAGCCGAGAGAAAGATAGAATATTCGAGGAACAATCTTTTTGTGTTCGCGCAGAAAATGGCGGAGGTCGAAAGACAGCTCGGACCCTTGCAGAAGGCGGCGGAGAACAGGCGCAAGTATAACGAAATTTACGAAAAGCTCCGCGAAAACGAAATTAACACATACATATTCCGCCACGACGGCGCGGCTGGCGAAAGGGAAAAAATAAACGAAAGAATAGGTAAGATCAGGGAACGGATAAACCTCAATTCCGAAAACAACGCCAAGCTTTTGTCCGAGTACGAGGAGTGTAGGGAAAAACTTGCCGGCGCAGACGAGCTGTTGAAAAAGCTCAACAACGACAGGCTGGAATATACCGTCGGGCTTGAAAGGAGCACGGGCGACAGCAAGCTGTTCAAGGAGCGCGCCGGCGCGGTCGGCGAAAAGCTCAGGCAGGCGCAGGAGGATCTGGCGTTTTCGGTCAAACGTATCGGCGACGTCGATAAGGAAACCCGTCGCGCCGAGGACTACGCCAATAAGAACAGGGAGAGGATAGAGCGTCTGCGCGGTCAGTACGGCGCGTTGCAGGGGGAGATTTCCGCCCTGTCGGACAGCATAGCCAAATATGAAATGGCTACGGGCGAACACCGCAAGCAGGTCATGGACGCGTTCCGCGACCTCTCCGAGCTCAAAGAAAATCTCGGCTCGCTCTCCGCCAAAAAGGAATTTATCAACGAAAGGCTCGCCGAAATGGACGGCGCCATGTCCTCTCTGCGCGAGCAACATACAAAGCTGAAAGAGGAATACGAAGCGACCGTCGGGTTGCAGGGGGAGCTTAACGCCTACCTCGGCAGCGAGAACGAGCTCGTCGAAAAGGCGGCGGAGGCGGTCAAAGCCGCCAACGAAAAGGTACAGTCGCTCATAAGACGCATTTACGACTGCCAAGCGGGGATAACCTCTTCGCAGCAGTCGTTAAAGACCTACGCCGCCCTGCGCGACAGGTTCGAAGGCTACGTCTATTCGGTAAAGCGTCTGCTGTCTGCCGCGAAGGAGGAGGTCGAAAGGGGCAAGACGGGTGATACCCTCGCCTCGCGCATAATGGGCACCGTAGCGGACGTGATATCGTGCGACGAGGAATACGAAACGGCGATTGAAACGGCAGTCGGCGGCGCTATGCAGAACATTGTCACCGCCACGCGCGAGGACGCGCAATATCTGATAGAATATCTCAAAGCCAACCGCGGCGGTCAGGTCACCTTCCTGCCGTTGGACGGCATAAGACCCAGAACGGAGTCGCCCCAACTGCGTTCGGCTTGCAGGGAGCGCGGCGCGATAGGGATTGCTATCGACCTCGTCAAATACGAAAAGAGGTACGATAACGCCGTGCAGTATGTGCTCGGGAATACGCTTGTCTGCGACACCATAGCCAGCGCCACGGTAATTTCGCGCAGATATCCGCGCGCGTTTAAAATAGTCACCCTCGACGGCGACGTCATCGCGACTTCCGGCTCTATGACGGGCGGCAGCCGCAGGGAAAATTCCGCAAACCTGCTCGCCAACGAAAGGAAGGTTAAGGAAATCGAAGAGGAAATCGCCGCGCAGAAGAGCGCGCTTGCACGCGCCGAAGCCAAACGCGCGGAGGCGGACGCCGAACTCGAAAGCGCGCGCAACGCAAGGGAGGAACTCGACGCCCGTTTGCAGGAAAAACGCATCGAACTTGCCGAAGCAAGGCAGAAGCTCTCCGCGCTGACCGTGCAGATAACCGACGCGGAAAGCGGTTTCAGCGTCTATAAGCAGACAAAAGAACAGCTAATGGCGAAGCTTGCGGAGCTCGACAGCGAATACTCGGTCGCGGGCGAGGGGGCTTCGGCGCTTTCCAAGCAGTCGGACGAGACCTCGTCGGAGATAGATTCGATGAGCGAGGAGCACGAAAAGACGGTCAGGGAGCGCAACGCCAAGGTCGAAAGGCTGACCGCCATTCAGGTAGAGATTGCTTCGCTGGAAGCGGCTTTGAAGTCCAACGTCGAAGCCGTCGAAAAAGCCAAGAAAGAGAGGGAGAGCCTTTACGAAAATTACGGAAGGCTTTCCGACCTCATACCCGTTTTACAGAAACAGCGCGACGACTTTACGGCGCAGGCTACCCGCGCCGCGCTTACCGACGAGGAAAAGCAGAAGCTCGATTGCATTAACGCTTCTATCGCGGAAGTGGAAGAAAACAAGAAAAATTTAAATATGCGCGTCGGGGAAATCGACAAGACGCGCACCGCCCTTGCGGTTGAAATGGACGACTTAACGCAGAGAATGCACGCGCAGGAGCTGAATTTACAGAAAATCGACTCCGACCTCGAATTTTTGCAGCAGCGTATCGAAGAGGAATACCACGAGGACTACGAGGGCTGTCTTAAATATAAGGTGGAGGACTTCGACATAAGCCGCGCCTCTTCGGAAATAATCATTTGCAAAAGACAGATAACCATGCTCGGCGCGGTCAACCCCACCGCAATCGAGGAGTACGAGGAGGTCAGGGGCAGATACGAGCAGATGACCGCCGAAAAAGAGGATATGGAAAAAGCCCTCGACGATTTGAATAAGGGCTTGAACGAAATACGCGACGAAATGCTTCGCATATTCAACGAGGGCTTCAATACAATCAACGAAAACTTCAAGCGTACTTTCAAGGAACTGTTCGGCGGCGGCAGGGCGGAATTGCAGCTCGACTACACCGACTGCGACGACCCTTTGGACGCCGGCGTGGAAATCGTCGCGTGTCCCCCCGGCAAGAACCTGTCTAAAATTTCGCTGCTTTCGGGCGGCGAGCAGGCGCTTACGGCGATTGCGATACTGTTCGCCATTATCCAGATGCGCCCCATGCCGTTCTGCATTCTCGACGAAATCGAAGCCGCGCTGGACGACGCCAACGTAGACAGATATGCCAACTATCTTAAAAAGTTTGCGCAGCACACGCAGTTTATAGTAATTACCCACCGTAAGCCCACTATGGAAAAGGCGGACGTTCTCTTCGGCGTCACCATGGAGGAAAAGGGCGTTTCCAAAATAGTTTCGGTCAAGCTCTCCGAGGTCGAAAGCAAGCTCGGCGGCGACGCCGT
>CAYLQK010000100.1:0-3459 GCA_964385865.1 uncultured Clostridia bacterium
CTCCTAATTATTTACGGGCAAAAATAAGGGCGGCCGTTAAGGCCGCCCGCATAAAGTACCCTAACGTCGCCAAACAACTCTTATAGCGCGTAGGAAAATATTCCGCAACAAGAGAAAAGGGTACAATACACCCGGGTAGTTTGTTGCGAAAAATAAAAATTACGCGCTTTTTATCGATTGAGTTGTTTGGCAATTTTCAGTATATCACGGCGCGGAAATTTTTTCAACCTTTTTCCAATCATAAATTTCTTCATTTTGCTTCAAACTTATTATAACAATGTGGAGAAAGTGATGAAAACTGCGAAAGACTCGGTTACGAAAGAAAAATCAAAAGTGAAAAAATCGCCGGCGCTGTATATACTCTTACTTATTCTCTGGACCGCCCTGATTGCGCTGATGTGGTGGCAGTACCTGCCAAGCATATTCAACCCCCACGTCAGGGGCGGCTTTGCGGACAACCTTGCCGTAAATATTGCCGTGCGCGTTCTATTGATACTAAACGCGCTGTTTATCAGCTATTTTTGGCTGAACGGCACAAAGGATTTCATCTACGTCGTCTGGTACTATCTCGCAAAGCGACGTTTAGAGAAGAGCTACGACGAAGTGATGGCGGTGAACGTGGACGACGCCGACGACAAGGTGGCTATGATATACTGCACCTGCAACGACTTCGACGGCGAAAGTTTAGAGCGCTGTATGCGGCAGAAATACAAAAATGCCGTAACGGTGATACTTGACGACTCGTCCAAGCCCGAATACGTAGAGGCGGTGGACGCCTTTGCCGCGACGCATCCCGTCAAGGTCGTACGCAGAGCGGACAGGAAAGGGTTCAAGGCGGGCAATATCAACAACTATCTCCGCTCCGAAGAGGCGCGCGCGGAAAATTTCAGGTACGTCGTGATTTTAGACTCCGACGAGATTATTCCCGAAAATTTTATTCCCGAATGCCTCAAATATTTCCGTTACTATTCCGACGTGGGCATTGTACAGGGCAGCCACGTGGCGACGCGGAACAGAAATTTCTTTATGAAACTGTTCCATATAGGCGTAAACTCGCACTGGAATACCTATCAGACCCTCAAACAGCGCTACGGCTTTGCCTCTCTTTTGGGACACGGCGCTATGATAAGTATGGAGTGTTACGAAAGAGCCGGCGGCTTCCCCGAGCTCGTCGCGGAAGATTTGTGCATAAGTATCGAGGCGAGAAATTGCGGGTATACCGTGGCTTACGCCCCGAATATCGTCTGCCAGGAGGAGTACCCCGTGGACTACACCGCGTTCAAGAAAAGGCACTCGAAGTGGACGCAGGGGAATATGGAGTTCATAAAGAGCTACACGGGCAAAATCACGCGCTCGAAGATGAAGTGGTTTGAAAAATTCGATATCGTAATGTTTACCTATAACCTGCCGCTGACCGCCGTCTTCGCGCTGTTCATATTGATAAACGTGATCGCCCTGCCCCTTTTGCGCGTGAACCTTGCGGGCGTGTATCCGCTGTGGATGATCGTCCCGACTGTCGTGTTCTTCGTCGCGCCTATGCTGAACGACGTGTTTTTCTGGACGTTCCGTCTGAATATTTTCAGGCTGTTGTTCTATTTTATAAGCGTGTTTATACTGTACGGCTCGATGTTCTTTTCCACTTTTGCAAGCTCGCTTTTCGGGCTGTTCGGCAAAAAGGCGAATTTTATAGTAACGCCTAAAAAATCCGACAGGATCACCTTTTTGCAGGCGGTTGCGCTGCAGTACAAGGAGATACTGTTCAGCACGGCGCTGATTGCGCTGGCGGCGGCGTGCTCATATTTCGGCAGCGGGGGTCTGTTGCAGGGCGTGTTTGCGGTCATACTGATGGCGGTAACGGGGTATTTTTCGGTTATGCTGCCCCTGTTTTCCAACGTGCGTTACGACACGCGCGAGGTGGCGCAGTCCGACGCGCACACCGTCGGCAGAACGCTTGCGCAGAACGGGCTCGTTAAACGAATTATCGCTGAAAGTTTAAGGTGAATATATTATCCTAACGGATACGGGTGCGGCGCGCTTTTTTAAAGCGCGCCGCACCCGTATTTTTATGCTCTTTTCGTTCAAATACCGCCGCCTATCCCGCGTATCCCGCCCCGGCGGGCGTTTTTCAGGGTTTTGTTTGCCGTATTTTTAACCGCTTGTCTAACCGCTCTTGATTTTTTGACGGATATATGTTATAATCCGAATATGAAAGTGGGAATTTGCACTGCGTCCCTGTTTTTAAGGCAAAATACCGAGGACGCGGCGGTTACAATTAAATCGCTCGGCGCGGAAACGGCGGAAATTTTTTTCCATACTTTTTACGAGTACCGCCCCGAATTTTCAAAGGCGCTTGCGCCTGCGATAGCGGGGCTTGACGTCTGTTCAGTCCACACCCTTACGACCACGTTCGAGCCGTTATTGTTCAGTCCGTCCAGACGCGAGCGCGGCGACGGATTTTACTGGCTTGACCAGGTAATGCGTTCGGCCCAGTTGCTCGGCTGTAAAAATTACACCTTTCACGGACTCAACCGCCTGAACGGTCCGGCGGACGATTTTGACGGGCTCTCGGCATATCTGCGCGGCGCGATCGGGTTTTGCGCGCGTTACGGCGTCTCGCTGTGCCTCGAAAACGTCGCCTGGAGCCTGTATAACCGCCCCGGCGTATTCCGCGAACTGAGGTACAGGATCCCCGAACTTAAAGGGGTGTTCGATATCAAGCAGGCGCGGCGTTCGGGCTATCCGTACGCGATGTACGTGGAGGAAATGAGCGGCGCGATTTCGCACGTTCACCTTTCAGATATAGACGCCGACGGCAAGATGTGCCTGCCAGGCAGGGGCGTTTACGACTTTGGGGAGATAATAAAGCGGCTGAAGGGGGCGGGCTTCGACGGCAACGTGCTCATCGAGGCGTACCCCGACAACTACGGGGAAATTTCGGAGCTCAGGCAGTCCCTCGAATTTTTGGGCGAGATAGTAGACAAGGTATAAAACGCAAGGAGAATTGATTTGCAGACTTTATTCGACGCGCTTTTGTTGACTTGTCTTTATTCTTTTCTGACGTTCGCCTTTGAGCTTATAGATCTGTTGTATCTGCTTTCCCGCCGAATAAAGGGAGAGGGTGTAATCGAATAGCGATGGAGCGGCGCGGACGGGTACGTCCGCGCCGCAAAAATCAGTCCGGGAACGGTATTCTTCGTTTTGGCATATAATAAATTTGCCCGGTCCGAGCGGTTTTTGTCAATGCGTAACGCCTTTTTGCCGCGGCGGAAGGGTATTTTGCTTTTATGCCGTAAAATTAAAAAAAATCAAAAAAAATTTAAAAAATGCTTGACTTAATCAATATTGTTTGATAATATATTAAAGCTGTCGATTGACAGCAATGTTTTTCTCACGAAAAACTATCGACTTTAGTTGAGATAAAGAAGACTGACAACTGCATAGAGAAAAAGAGAAAGTACA
>CAYLQK010000101.1:0-3181 GCA_964385865.1 uncultured Clostridia bacterium
TGCACGCAAATTATTTTACGTTCATCGTCAAACCTATTCTGCGCCCCGCGTCGTACCCTGCGCAAGCAGACTATCGCGGGGGTTTTCGTTTACACAAGAAAAGCCGCCCGTCCGCAGTTTTGCGGACGGGCGGTTGATATTCTTAATTTATTGGACAAGCAGCGCGAGAACGGCTTTTATCGTATGCAGCTTGTTTTCACCCTGTTCGTACACTACGCTGCACTTGCCGTCTATAATGTCTTCGGTAACCTCTATTCCGCGCGAAGCGGGCAGCGAGTGCATAAAAATCGCGTTGTGCTTGGCAAACGACATCAGCGCGTTGTTTATCTGGTATGGCTTTAATATCTCCCGTTCCTTATCGGGGATAGGGGAGTGGTAATCGTAACTGTCGGTGTATACCACGTCCGCGTCGCGCACCGCCTCCACGGGGTTGTCGGTGACGTATATGTTGCCGTACTGTTCGGCGTTCAACAGATGTTTGCGCTTTAACCCGAATTCGGGCGGTACCGCTACTTCCACATACATTCCGCACTTAATTGCGCCCATAATAAGCGAATTGGCGTTGTTGTTGCCCTTGCCGACGTAGGCTATTTTCAAGCCCTCGAGTTTGCCCTTTTTCTCCCAAATGGTGAACATATCGCATAGCCCCTGCAGGGGTGTATAGTCGTCGTTGGTCGAGTTGATTACGGGGATGTCGGAGACGGAGCAGTATTCTTCCAGCTCGGTCTGATCTATTCCGCGTGTAACCAGCGCGCCCACGCCGTAACGCGCAATCACGTTGACTATATCCTTGATATTTTCGCCCGCGCGCATATCCTTTTTGCTGTACGGCAGATTGACGCACACGCCGCCCAGCTGCCGCACGCCTATCTCGAGTGCGCACCGCGTTCTCAGCGAGGTGTCGCCGAACAGCAGCGCGATAGTCGTTCCGTTCATTATCGCCGTGTTTTCGTGCGCAATGAATTTAGCCTTCATCGCCTTCGTGGCGTAAAGGAATTCGAATATTTCTTCCGTGGAAAACTCGGAAAGTTTGGTGAGGTGTTTTCTGCTCACCCCGTACGAGGGTGTATAACGATTTATATCCATAATGCTCCGTTTGCGGCTTTTTTATTATTGTAACACAGCGCCCCGCCGTTTTCAAGCGTTTTGGGCGACTTCTAATTCCTCTTTGAAAACTTACAGCCGCAGTAATCCTGTCTATATAGACCGTGCAGTTTGGAAAGCTCGATGCTCCTTAAATAGCCGCCGCACTTCTTGAAATCCGAATACAGCCATTTCACCGCTCTGCCTACGGCAATGCTTTCGCCCAACGCGTTTAGCTTTGCCGCGCTCTTTAACGGGCTTATAGTAAGGGTGGTGGTAAAGTAGTCGAACCCGTTCTCTTCGGCAAGCTCAGCCGTCTTAAACAGCCGCAGATAGAAGCACTTTTCGCACCTTCTGCCGCCCTCTTTTTCGTCCTCGAGCCCGGTTACGGCGTCGTAAAACTCTCTTTCGTCGTGATCGCAGTCCATAATCTGCGCCCAGCCCGTCTCGCCGATGAACCGTATCAGCTCGTCCTTTCTTCTCCGGTATTCTTCGTCCTCGATGTTCGGGTTGTAGAAAAGTACGGTAATATCGAAGAAATCTTTCAGCCGCTCCAGGCACGCGGAGGAGCAGGGCGCGCAGCAGCAATGCAGGAGAAGTTTTCTCCCGCCGTCCGTCTTTTTAATCTCTTCCGTCATTAGTTTGTCGAAGTTGCGCGCGTTCATAACCGAAGTGTAACACTTTTCGCCGCAAAAGACAACCTTTACACGCCAAAAAGCCGCCGACTCGGCCGCAAAAAACATAAAATTTAAATTTTTATTAAATTTCACCTTTTTAATGTTGGTAAAAATCCAAATTTATGTTATTATAAAACCAACAGACAAAACGGAGTTTATATATGGCAAGTCTTAAATTGAGCGGAATCGATAAAATCTACCCTTCGGGAACGCTTGCGCTCTACGATATCAATCTCGAGACGAGCGACAGGGAGTTCATAGTGATTCTCGGCGCGGAGGAAAGCGGCAAGTCCACGCTTTTGAGGGTGATAGCCGGTCTCGAGGAGGCGTCTTCGGGCAAAATTATGATCGGCGGCAAGGACGTCGGCGAACTCGAACCGAAGGACAGGGACGTCGCTATGGTGTTCAGAAGCAACACTCTCTATCCCGCGCTGACCGTGTACGACAATATGGCGTTCGGCCTCAGGCAGAGGAGGGCTTCGCAGGCGCTCATAGACCAGCGTGTGAAATCGGTCGCGGGCATACTCGGACTTACCGAAGTGCTTTACCGCAAGCCTAAAACGCTTACCGCGGCACAGCGTCAGCGCGTAGCCATCGGCAGGGCGGTTGCAAGGGAGCCAAAGCTCTATCTTTTGGACGAGCCTCTCTCGGGTCTTGACGACAATCTCAAAGCCGAGCTTTTAAACGTGATCGTCAACTTGCAGGCGAGAATGGAGGGCACGTTCGTTTACTGCACCAAAAACGTTGCGGAAGCGCTTACGATAGGCACGCGCGTCGTCGTATTGAAAAACGGCATAATCCAGCAGATAGATACTCCTTCCAACCTTTACGACTATCCTTCAAACGCCTACGTCGCGTTCTATATCGGTTCCCCCACGATAAACTTCGTCAATAAGGCGGAAATCGTGCAGGATGCCGACGGCGCGTACGCGGTCAAAGGCAATATAAAGATACCTCTCGGCGAAAACGTTTTAAAGCGGCTTAAATCCGCCGAAGAGTATATAAATACGGGCAAAAAGGTAATAGCGGGCATCCGTCCCGAGGACGCGCAGACGGGCAAAGAGGGTATAGAAGCGGTCGTCGTAAATACCGAAACCGCCTACGGCGCAGACTTTGCCGAGTGCGAAGCGGACGGGCAGACCCTTACCGTCAAGGCGGCGGGCGCGAAGAACGGCGAAAAGATACTTATAAGCATAGACCCTTCGAGGGTTTATCTGTTCGACGCCGAGACCCGTCTCTCCATACTCGAAAGGGACGAAGGCTACGCCGTTACGGAGTATGGAGACGCGGATTTCAAACCTCTGCCCTTCAAGGACGAAGAGGAGATAAAGGAAAAGTTCAAAAAGAAGGATGAAAAGAGGAAAAAACTCAGATAATTCGGACGGAGCGCTTTAGATACGGCGCCCCGTTTTTTGTGTAAA
>CAYLQK010000102.1:0-3113 GCA_964385865.1 uncultured Clostridia bacterium
CGTAATCGACCGTATGCCCGACCAGCACGGCGTTAAGATGGGCGGAACGATGCGCCTCGGCGCATATCCCTGCCGCGTTATCGGCGAGATAATGAAGAGGTCGTACAGAGCCGACGAAATTTCAGAGCGGCACCGCCACAGATACGAATTCAACAACGATTTCCGCGGCGAGTTTGAAAAGGCGGGTATGAAGATAGCGGGTACTTCCCCCGACGGACTGCTCGTCGAGGCGGTGGAAATTCCCGAAAACGACTTCTATATCGGCGTACAGTTCCACCCCGAATTCAAGTCACGTCCGCAGTCGGCGCACCCCATTTTCAGAGAATTTATCGGCGCGGCGGTGAAGTATTCCGAAAAATAATCGATAACCGGTGATTATACCGATATTTAACCGATAAGGTGTTTTATGAAACTTAATTCGAATTTCAATAACATAAACGAAAGCTATCTCTTTTCCACCGTGGCGAAAAAGGTCAACGACTATACTGCCGCGCACCCCGGTAAAAAGGTGTTAAGGCTGGGCATAGGCGACGTAACCCTTCCGCTCGCGCCCGAGGTAATCAAGGCTTTGCACGCGGCGGTTGACGATATGTCGAAGAAGGAGACCTTCCGCGGCTACGGCCCCGAACAGGGATACGGCTTTTTAAAGGACGGCATACGCGGGTATTACGGGTCGCGCGGAATAAGCCTCGACAGCGACGAGATTTTCGTCTCCGACGGCGCCAAATCCGACCTCGGCAATATACTCGACATATTCTCTAAGGACAACGTCGTTCTCGTTCCCGACCCCGTCTATCCCGTCTACGTCGATACCAACGCGATGGCGGGAAGAAAGGTCGTCTTTGCCGCCGCAAACAAGGAAAACGGATTTCTCCCTATGCCCGACAATAATGTGGACGCGGATATAATCTATATCTGCTCCCCGAACAATCCCACGGGCGCAGCCTATACCAGGGCGCAGCTAAAGGAATGGGTTGACTACGCCAATAAAAAGGGCGCCGTCATATTGTACGACGCCGCTTACGAATGTTTTATCACGGACGATAATCTTGCGCGTTCGATATATCAGGTCGGGGGCGCAAAGACCTGCGCGATAGAGTTCTGCTCGTTCTCCAAGACGGCGGGCTTCACGGGTACGCGTTGCGGCTATACCGTAGTGCCCAAGTCTCTTGAAAAGGACGGACTCAACGCCAATAAAATGTGGCTCCGCAGGCAGACGACGAAGTTCAACGGCGTGCCCTATATCGTACAGAGGGGCGCGGCGGCGGTATTCAGCGAACAGGGTCAGAAAGAAATTCGTACAAATATCGCATACTATCAATACAACGCTAAACTTATCGCGGAGTGTATGGACAGACTCGGCATATGGTACACGGGCGGAAAAAATTCCCCCTATATCTGGCTCAGATGTCCTAACGGTATGGGAAGTTGGGAATTTTTCGACTATCTTCTCGAAAACGCGCAGGTTGTCGGCACTCCCGGCGCGGGCTTCGGCGAAAACGGCGAAGGTTTCTTCCGTCTCACCGCGTTCGGCAGCGAAGAAGTAACGAAAGAGGCAGTTTCAAGGCTTGAAAAACTTCTTGCCAAGTGATAGCGTTTTACGGTGAATTATGAATTTGAATAGCGAGAGGGGCGCGGGTATCCTTTTGCATATATCCTCGCTCCCCAACAAATACGGGATAGGTTCTCTCGGTAAAGAAGCGTATGAATTTGCAGATTTTCTCAAAAAATCACACGTGAAATATTGGCAGATACTGCCGCCCGTGCAGACCGGCTTCGGCGACAGCCCGTACCAGTCGGTGTGCTGTAATTCGGGCAACCCCTATTTTATAGATCTCGAAGCGCTCAAAGCGGAGGGACTTTTGGACGATGAGGAGCTGCGTTGCGCCGAAACACCCTGCGGCGAGGTCGATTATGCCGCGCTGTACGAAAGCCGTTACCAAATACTGAGGACGGCCTACGCGCGTTTCAATATAAACGACCCCGAATTTACCGCGTTTTTGGAGGACGGCAGCTTCGACGATTACGCGCTGTTTATGTCGCTCAAGACCCTATACGGCTCAAGTTTCGACGAGTTTCCCGAAGCGTTCAAGCTGAGGGAAAGCGGCGCAATAGCGGAGTTCAGGCAAGAGGTGTACAAAAGCGATTACTGTTTCTGGCAGTTCACGCAGTTCGTCTTTGCAAAACAGTGGAAAAAGCTGAAGGAATACGTCAATTCCCTCGGCATAAAGATTATCGGCGATATACCTCTGTACGTCGCGTACGATTCCTCCGACGTATGGGCGCACCCCGAACTTTTCTGTCTGGACGACGATCTGAAACCGACGCTGGTGGCAGGCGTACCGCCCGATTACTTCTCGAAAAAAGGTCAGCTGTGGGGCAACCCCATCTACGACTGGGAAGCGATGGAGCGGGACGGATACCGATGGTGGGTAGAGAGGATAGAGAAGGCGTCGCGCCTCTACGACGTTATAAGAATCGACCACTTCCGCGGTCTTGACCGCTACTACGGTATACCTGCGGACAGCGAAACCGCGGAGATAGGCGATTGGTACGCCGGCCCCGGCGAGAAGCTGTTCGAGGCGATAAATCTCAAGCTCGGCAGCGTGGAAATGATAGCCGAAGATCTCGGAATTATGGACGACGGCGTCATAAAGCTGAGAAAATCTACGGGCTTGCCCGGTATGAAAATTTTACAGTTCGCGTTCGACGGAAAATCGGATAACGCGTATCTGCCCTGCAATATAGAGCAAAACTCCGTCGCATATACGGGCACGCACGATAACGACACCTCGCTCGGCTTCCTCAACGAAATGACGGAGAAGGAGTTCCGCACCTTCAAAAAACGGCTTCGCGCCGCTCTGAAAAGCGAGGGGGTAACGTACCCCCTGATATCCCGGGAAGACGCGGTAACGGCTTTGATAATATGTACTCTTGCGTCAGAATCGCGCCTTGCGGTCATACCCATACAGGACCTTATGCTCCTCGGCGCCGAGGCGAGGATGAACACCCCGTCGACTTCGGGCGGTAACTGGAAGTTCAGACTTACGAAAATGCCCTCGCGCATACACGCCGCTATGATGCGCAAGATGATTGAAGAATTTAAAAGATAA
>CAYLQK010000103.1:0-3068 GCA_964385865.1 uncultured Clostridia bacterium
GCTGTTTTGATTATTCGTCTTCGTCCTTCCCCCTCAAGTATAAGGGGGAAGGCAATAACGTGCGTAAAGCGTCGCAAAGCTCGCGCAGGCAGACTATCGCGGGGAGGCGTTTACACAAACATCCGCGGCGCCATAAAGGCGCCGCGGATGTAAAATTAAAGAGATAAGTTATATACCGTTTTATTTATGCTATTATATGCCCGCCTTACCCGCGTTATAACCTGCCGTATCCGGGGCCTTTTTGCGCAAAGCCGCGCTTTTTTTGACCTTTTTGCGCGAAACAAGGCGCAAAATCAGTTTGTACAATTCCCCCACGGGTATTACGGAAACGGAAAGCCCGAATACGACCAGCCACTGCACCCAGCCGAGATTCACAAGCCCGAACGCAGTCGCAAGAGGACTAAACGCAAGCAGCAGGTTTACCCCCACGCCGAGAGCGACCGTGGCAAGTAGTATCTTGTTGGAAAAAATTCCGCATCCGAACACCGACTGCCGCTCCGAACGGATATTGAATGCCTGAAAGAGTTCGAGAAAAGATATCGTAAGGAACGTAACCGCCGTCGCCGTCTCGTTGCCCCAAAGCGACAGCCCGACGGCATAGACGCCCACGGTTACTGCCGTCATAAACAGCCCGTAGAATGCGATCGAAGCTACAGAGGTTTTAGAGAAAATGCTCTTTTCCGCGCGCACGGGCGGACGATCCATAACGTCCTTATCCTCCTTTTCCATACCGAGCGCCAAAACGGGAAAGCTGTCCGTAATGAGGTTCAGCCACAGCAGCTGCGTGGAGAGCAGAAAGTCGTGTCTGAAAAACGCGAGCGAGGCAATCAGGATCGACAGTACCTCGGCGAGATTGGTGGACAGGAAAAACTGTATAGTCTTTCTTATATTGGCGGAAATGCGCCTGCCCTCGCGCACGGCGGCGACTATGGTAGTGAAATTGTCGTCGGAAATGACCATATCGGAGGCGTTTTTCGTTACGTCCGTGCCCGATTTGCCCATCGCGATGCCTATGTCCGCGCTCTTTATGGCAGGGGCGTCGTTTATGCCGTCGCCCGTCATCGCAACCACCTTGCCGCGCTTTTTCAGCGCCTTGACGATTATATTTTTGTGCTTGGGCGAAACGCGGGCAAAAACCCTGCTCTTTTCGATCGCCGACTCGCGCTCCTTTGCGGACATCGAATCCAGCTCTTCACCCGAAACGACCTCCGAAGGGTCTTCGGCTATGCCCAGCTTTTTTGCGATAGAAAACGCCGTGCGGACGTGATCGCCCGTTATCATAACGGTGGCGACGCCTGCGGACTTGCATTCGGCGACCGCCTCCCTTGCGCCGTCCTTGAGCGCGTCGGTCATTCCGCACAGTCCTATAAAGATCAGCCCCTCTTCCTTTGGCGTTCCGTCAAACTGCCTGTATGCGAAGCCGAGAACGCGGAGCGCGTCGTCCGACATAGCGTTATTTACGGATACGATGCGGCGCTTATCCTCGCCCGTCATCGGTCTTACGCCCGAGGGAGCGAGTACGAACGAGCAACGGCCGAGCAGTATATCGGGCGCGCCCTTCACGAGGTTGAGCCTGTCGCCGCCGAAGTCCGCCGCAACGGTCATCATCTTGCGTTCGGAAGTAAACGGAAGCGTGGCGAGCGGCTGAAAACTTTGACTGAAACCGCACTCGTCGGCATACACCCTAAGCGCGATTTCGGTGGGGTCGCCGAGGTATGCGCCCTTTTCCCCCTTTACGCCCGAACACGCGGTCATACATTGCAGTATCTTCACCGCGCACGCGTTGGACGAGTCGGCGAGGTCGAAATAGCCGCTCCAGACTTTTACTACGCGCATTCTGTTCTGCGTGAGCGTGCCCGTCTTGTCCGAGCAGATAACCGAACAACCGCCCAGCGTTTCCACGGATTTGAGTTTGCGTATGACGACGCCGCGCTTGCTCATCTTCTGTACGCCCATCGCCATTATGATGGTTACGACGGCGGGCAGACCCTCTGGAATGGCGGCTACGGCTATTGCGACCGAGGTCATAAAGTTTTTGAGAACCCCGTCGCTGCGCACGAAAAGCCCGAACACGAATATGACTGCCGTTACCGCTAAAACGAACGCGGAAATTATCTTGCCGAGCTTGTTGAGCGACTTTTCAAGCGGGGTGCCCTCCGCGCCCGAGTCCTCGAGCATTGCGGCGATTTTGCCCATTTCCGTGCCCATACCGACCGCGGTTACCGCCGCCGCAGCGTTGCCGCGCACGACGAACGTTGAACCCCAAAGGGTATTTTTCATTGCGCCGAGCGCAACCTTGTTGCCGCGGATAGCCGCCGCGTCCTTTTCAACGCTGTCGCTTTCGCCCGTCAGCGCGGATTCGTCGCACGCCAGATTGTTGCACTCTATTATACGGCAGTCCGCAGGAACGATATCTCCCTCTTCGAGAAGAATAACGTCGCCGACGGTTACGGACGAACTGTCCACGGTGGTTTCAGCGCCGCCGCGGCGAACTTTGACCGAACAGGCAGAAAGTTTTTTGAGGTTCTCTATCGCCTTGTCCGCACGGTATTGCTGGACGGTGCCGACGATAGCGTTGAGAAATATTATGGCGAGGATTATGTAGGTGTCGGTGAGGTCGTTCATATCCTTGGAAAAGAACGCGACGACGGCCGAAACGACCGCCGCGACTATCAAAAGGATAGTCATAAAGTCCTTGAACTGCGAAAAGAACAGCTTGATAAAGCCCGTCCTCTTGCCATCTTCTATGGCGTTTTTGCCGTAAATTTTCAGCCTTGTCTCCGCCTCTTCCAAGGACAGCCCTTCACGCGAGGTCTTGAGCGTTTTAAGCGCCTGATCAACGTCGGTAAAACAATAATTTTGCATATAATTAATTGTATTCGCGCAAAGTCTGCGATATGAAAAGGGGTTGAAAAAAGCGCACGCTTTTAACTCCCGCACGCTTTTGTCAAAATAAAAATAATAGTCCCCGTGCATAGCACGGGATATTTCATTTTCGGGCAGTCAGCCCTTATTTTTAACGGCGGCGCGCAAGTGCGCAGTCATACCCCTTTCGTCATTGCGAGGCA
>CAYLQK010000104.1:0-2980 GCA_964385865.1 uncultured Clostridia bacterium
CCTTGCTTGAATTTGCGTATTGACTTTGGCGGCGGATTGTGTTATAATTGTACAGGTAGCGGTTTGAAGAATGGTAAAGGACTGCTTTCAGGCAAAAAACGAGGGACAGAATATTATGATAAACAGAAACGCACTTTTCAGCGACGAAACGGAGGATTTCAAAAAGCCATACGAACCTTCTGCGGGCGATAAAGTCGATTTGACTATGAGAACGCTCGCCAACGACGCGCTGAGGGTGTATGTGGTTATAAACGGTACGCGCCACGCCATGACGAAAGCGCATACATGCGGCAATTTCGATTATTACGCTTATTCATTTAAGTGCCCTGAAAAATCCGTAAAATATTATTATATCGTTTACGACGACGACGACAGGGTAACGTATAACCGCTTGGGCTACGCGGAAAACCACAGCGAGGGCGGGGATTTCGGGTTCATTCCTAACTTCAAGGTGCCCGATTGGGCGAAAGGAACGGTGTTTTATCAGATTTTTCCGGATAGGTTCTGCAACGGCAATCCCGATAACGATGTCTGCGATAACGAGTATTTTTATACGGGCAGGCACGTCAGGCATATAGAGGAATGGTATAAAATGCCGGACGAACTTGACGTGCATAACTTCTACGGCGGCGACCTTCAAGGCGTAATGCAAAAGCTTGACTATCTGCAATCGCTGGGCGTGGAGGCAATTTACTTCAACCCGCTTTTCGTTTCTCCGTCAAACCATAAGTACGATACGCAGGATTATGACCATATAGACCCGCACCTTGCGGTTATCGAAGAGGACCTCGACCACAGGATGCAACATTGGGAAAAACACAACGGTTACGCGCCGAAATATATAAAGCGCGTGACCTCGCAGGTCAATCTCGAAAAGAGCAACGCCTATTTCGCAGAGCTTGTGAAAGAAATACATTCGCGCGGCATGCGCGTGGTGATAGACGGCGTTTTCAACCACTGCGGCTCTTTCAATAAATGGTTGGACAGAGAGGGTATTTACCTCGGCAAAGAGGGATATGAAAAGGGGGCGTACCAAAGCGAAAAGAGCCCCTATCGCAGTTATTTCCGCTTTAAAAAACCCAACGAGGCTAAGAGCGAATACGAAGGTTGGTGGGGCTTTTCCACCCTGCCCAAACTGAATTACGAACAAAGTCCCGAACTTATTGACTATATCCTTTCCACGGGCGCAAAATGGGTGTCGGAGCCTTTCAACGTGGACGGCTGGCGTTTGGACGTCGCGGCGGATCTCGGTCACAGCATGCGGTTCAACCATAAATTTTGGAAAATGTTTCGCGAACGCGTCCGCGCCGCCAATCCCGAAGCTTTTATCTTTGCCGAACACTACGGTTCGCCCGAACCCTGGATGAACGGCAAGGAATGGGATTCCGTCATGAACTACGACGCTTTCATGGAACCCGTCACCTGGTTTTTGACGGGAATGGAAAAGCACAGCGAAAGTTTTGACGGCGGCAAGCTATGGGACGGCAGACATTTCTTTGATAGCATGTTCAAGAACATGAGCAAGCTTCCCCGTCCCGCGCTCGATTCGGCGCTGAACCAGCTTTCGAACCACGACCATTCGCGGTTTTTGACGAGAACCAACCGCACGGTCGGCAACATACGCACTAAGGGTCCGCAAGAGGCGGGCTATAACGTGGATGTGCGCACGATGGAACTCGCCGTGCTTATACAGATGACCTGGCCCGGTTCCCCCGGCGTGTACTATGCCGACGAGGCGGGGCAGGTCGGCTGGACCGATCCCGACAGCCGCCGCACATACCCTTGGGGGCATGAAAATACCGAGCTTCTCGAATTCCACAGGGCGGCAATCGCTTTGAGAAAGCGCATAAAATGCCTTAAAATGGGCAGCATAAAGCAGCTTGACGCGGGCGAAGGACATATCTCGTATGCCCGTTTCGACAGGAATGAATGTTGCGTTGTCATAATCAACTGCGCTGACTGCGAAATTTCCCTGAGCATACCCGTTTGGGAAGCGGGCGTCCCGCGTTCGGGAGTAAAAATGACGCGTAAATTCGCCTGCGCCGAAGGAGTTTTCGACGTTACCGAAAGCGAAAGCGAGGTAAAGCACGGCAGACTGTTCGTCACTTTGCCCGAACAATCGGGCTTGGTTTACAGTTATAAATTCGAAGAGGAATGATATTTATCCGCAAAGCTTAAAACGGAGCGGGCGTAATTTAAATATTAAGGGGGATGAATTTTAATGGAAAACAAATTTTTCAGCGAATACGACAGATATCTCTTTCATCACGGCACTCATTACGAGCTGTATGAAAAAATGGGCGCGCACATACGCACGGTAAACGGGGTTCGCGGCGTTCACTTCGTCGTATGGGCGCCCAATGCACGCGCCATATGCGTCGTTTCGGACGGAAACGGCTGGACGCCCTGGCGCGACGTTATGGAAAAGGTCGACGACTGCATATGGGAACTGTTCGTCCCCGGCATGTGCGAGGGGGTGAAATACAAATACCTCATAGTCCGCGCCGACGGCAGCGAAGTGTATAAGATAGACCCTTACGCTTTCCAATCCGAACTCCGTCCCAATAACGCGTCGATAGTGGCAAACCTCGATAATTTCGTCTGGGGCGACGAAGAATGGAGAAACGCCCGCCACGGCGAAAACTTCCTTGAAAAACCCATGGCGGTTTACGAGGTTCATCTCGGCAGCTGGAAAAAGGATTTGTGGAAAAACGACGAGGACCAATATCTCGATTACCGCCGCCTTGCGCACGAACTGTGCGAATATGTGCAATACATGGGCTATACCCACGTTGAACTGATGGGCATATGCGAATATCCATTCGATCCCTCCTGGGGCTATCAGGTGACGGGCTATTTTTCGCCCACGTCTCGCTACGGCTCGCCCGAGGATTTCATGTACTTCGTGGACTATCTGCACCGCAACGGTATAGGCGTAATTTTGGACTGGGTGCCCGCGCACTTCCCCAAGGACGATTTC
>CAYLQK010000105.1:0-2938 GCA_964385865.1 uncultured Clostridia bacterium
CTAAGGTGCGCAAAGCATCGCAAAGCTCGCGCAGGATGACACTAAGGTGCGCAAAGCTCGCGCAGGATGACAAAGTTCGGCTTCCCCCTTATTAAGGGGGAAGCTGTCCGTTTGCGGACTGATGGGGGTTGTTTCAGTTACAACCTACCCCAAGCAGACCACGTGGGGATTATCCCGCGCATACTGCCCCGAAACGGCGCGCCTCAATTTGCATACAAATTATTTTACGTTCATCGGTTATCCTCTTTTGAACTCCGCGCCGTACCGCCGTGCAGGCAGACTATAGCGCGGTTTTCTTTACACAATAAAGCGGGATTTGAAATTTCAAATCCCGCTTTAATCTTATATTCCGCTTACATTACGACTATATTCTTCTGTTCGAAGAGTTCTTTATATTCCTTGGGGAAGTGGTCGTCGGTAATGAGTACGTTAATGTCTCCGATATGCGCGAAAGTGTAGGGGTTGATTTTTCCTATCTTTGAGCTGTCGAGCATCATATATACCTGACGCGCCTTTTTAAATACGTTCTTTAAAAGGTCGCTCTCTATCTGACTGTTGCAGGAGAAACCCTGTTCGGGCGTGAACGCCGTTGCGGAAACGATGGCTATTTCGAAATTCGTCCTGTCGAAATATTCCCTTGCCGCGGGGGAGGCGGTGGAGAGGTTATCCCTCATAAGCTGTCCGCCGACGACGGTTATATTGACCTGCTTTTTCTGCGCAAGCTCCATTGCGACAGCTATACCGTTGGTGAAGACGTTGCACTTTATATCGGGCATTTCCTTGGAGAGATACATAGCGGTTGTACCGCCGTCGAGGAAAATGCTCGTATTCTCGTCGATAAGACCGGCGGCTTTCTGTGCGATAACTATCTTGGCGTCGGTGTTTATGGTGGTCTTTTTGGTGTATTCCTCGCCGGAAACTTTCTGAACTTCCTTCACCGACATCGCGCCGCCGCGTATACGTATAACCCTGCCGTCCTCTTCAAGCTGAAAAAGGTCGCGCCTTAAAGTCATCTGCGATACGTGGGGGAACACTTCTTCAAGCTGTTCAAGCGTCATTTTGCCGCGTTTATCCAGAATTTCTGCAATTTCTTCAATTCTTTCCCGTTTCATCTCATACTTCCTTGTAAAAAATTAACAAAAGTTTTATTTGCGATTTAATAATAACATAATCACATTCATAAGTCAAGGAATCGAACGGGTTTTTTAACAAATATTAAAACTTTGTGTGAAAAATTTACACGGCGCACGGGGCGATTCAATTTAATAAATGCGGCGAAAGTTACGTTTAAAACGCTTGCATTTGAAAGAAGATTAATATATAATATAGAAAAATCCAAAAAACCTTATGACGGAAAAACTTTCGTTATAACCCATTACAGAGAGAGGGGCGCAAGCTGAAAGCCCTTTGCGGGGAACGGAAGGTATGCGCCGTCCGCGCGGCATAGCGCAGGGCCGGGATCAATACCCCGCGGAAACTCCCCGTAAGCGAGCAAATGAGGCTTGCGCCGTACGGCTCGGGCGAAGTAAAGTGGAACCGCGATGAAACGCCTTTACATAGAATGTAAGGGCTTTATTTTTTAACGAGATGTTTTTTAAGAGATTAAGACTTGATATCGCCGCGGCAAAGGAAAACGACCCCGCCGCGCGCAGCAAATTCGAAATTTGGCTGACGTATTCGGGCGTTCACGCTCTGTCCTGGCACAGATGGGCGAACAGACTGTACCGTATGCACCTGAAACTGCTTGCGAGAATGACGTCGCAGTTTGCGAGGTTCCTCACGGGCATAGAGATCCATCCCGCCGCCAAAATCGCCGCGGGCGTGTTCATAGACCACGGTCAGGGAGTAGTCATAGGCGAAACCGCGGAAGTCGGTACGGGCACTATACTGTATCAGGGCTGTACCCTCGGCGGTACGGGCAAGGAGACGGGCAAGCGCCATCCTACCGTCGGCGAATACTGCGTGATTTCCGCAGGCGCGAAGATTCTCGGCAATATCACCGTCGGCGACCACGCCAAAGTCGGCGCGGGCGCGGTAGTTTTAAAGGACGTTCCCCCGTACGCAACGGTAGTGGGCGTTCCCGCAAGGATAGTCAGGATAGACAGGGGCGAGCAGGACGTCGATCTCCGTCAGGAGAACGAGGACCCCAATCTCAACGACATAAACGATCTGAAAGAGAGACTTCACGCTATGGAAGAGATGGTCTCCGGGAACGTGGGAAAGAGTCTGGACGCGTCTAATCTATGATGAGAACCGAGGAATGAAAGAATGAAAATTTACAATACTTTGACACGGACAAAAGAGGAATTCGAACCGCTTGAGAGCGGCAAAGTGAAGATGTACGCCTGCGGCATTACCGTTTCGGGCGAAGCGCACATCGGGCACGGCTATCAGGCGCTGATCTACGATATAATGCGCAAATTCCTCGAAAAGCAGGGCTACGAGGTAACTTATGCCCGCAACTACACCGATATCGACGACAAGATAATCGCCAAGAGCAAGGAGACGGGCATACCTGCGGACAAGTATGCCGCCGATATGATTAAAAAGATAGACGCGGTTATGGCGCAAATGGATATCGACGAACCCTCCATATGGCTCAAAGCCACGGAGAACATTCCCAACATAATCGACTTTATAGAGCGGCTCATAGACGGCGGACACGCCTACGCCGCGCCCTGCGGCGACGTATATTTCGACGTAACGAGCTTTAAAGGTTACGGCTGTCTTTCAAACCGTTCGGTAGAGGATATGCTCGACGGCGTGCGCGTGGAGAACGGCGAAGAGAAGAGAAACCCCGCCGACTTCGCGCTGTGGAAAGCGGCAAAGGAAGGCGAAATTTCCTGGGAGTCCCCCTGGGGCAAGGGCAGACCCGGCTGGCATATAGAGTGTTCCGCAATGAACCGTGCGGCGTTCGGCGAACAGATAGACATACACG
>CAYLQK010000106.1:0-2647 GCA_964385865.1 uncultured Clostridia bacterium
TTGTATGCACATTCACCGGTTAACCTATTTCGACCACGCGTCGTACCGCTGCGCAAGCAGACTATCGCGGGGTCTTCGCTTACACAAGCAAGAAGCCTGCGCCCGAAAAGAGCGCAGACTTCCCAGAGAGAATATGAAAAAAAGTTTAGTGTGATCCTTATCAAGTGATTAAATCATAGCACCGCAATATGTAAGAAATATGATAATTTAATGATTTTTAAATTTTTTAAATATTTTTTCCGCGGTGCGCAGACCGTAAGCTCGCGATTCCGCCCGAATAGCCGCTTCCCTCTCCGCCGGCCTTATCGGGGTTTTCGGCGGAAATTCTCTTTTGCTTTCGCAATTAAAATATCAGTCGGGCACCAACGCCGCGCCGAAGTTGGCAAGCGAGGCTTGCAGGTATGTATCGGGAATTTTGCCCGTTATCACGCTTTCGCATATGAGCACCTCTATAGTCGAGGCGAGATTTGTGGATTTGGACGGCAGAATGATTGAGATATCCGAGACGATTTCAAGATACAGCGAGTGCTTCGTCTGATTTATGCCCGCGTCCACGAACTTGGAGACGAAACGGCACTCCACGTTGCTTATTGGAATTATTTTGATGTTTATTTTCTGCCCGAAACCCGCAAGCGCCTCTATACCCGTCAAGGCGCCTATGGGAACCATTATGCCCTCAGCGCTCATCTTGTTCAGGTTTTCCTGCGAGAGATACGCCGTATCCCTCGCTATTCTGTTTATCTTCAGGCTGTCCGTCGTAATCGACGTTACGTTGCCGTCCGCGTCCCGTTCGATAGATATAAGGTCTTCGTAACGCAACGCGTCGTTTAAGGTGTAATAGATAGCGTCGTTCACTGCAACGGTAGTGATTGAACGGATTGTGGCTTCGCTTATCGAAATGAGCACGCGCGTTACGTTGCGCTGAAAACTTATGAAAACCGCAATCGCAAACAGGCATATAAAGGCCAAAAGTATCTTGAACCGCCTGAATTTTCTGTTTTTTGCCATACAATATTGTATGTCAGCTGCGCTTCGTTCTTGATTTAAAAATCAAAGCCATCAAAAAAGCGAATACGACCGCCGCGGTAACGCCTGCGCTTGCCGCCGAGAGCGAGCCGGTTATCGCATAGAAAAAGCCCTTTTCCGCGCCCTTCATTGCGCCGTTGGCAAGCAGGTAACCGAACCCCGAGATCGGAACGGTTGCGCCCGCGCCCGCGAAGTCAACGAGCGGCTGATATACGCCGATAGCCGTCAGAACCAGCCCCGCGAGCATAAAGTACACGAGGATTTTGCCGGCGGTTATGTCGGTAAAGTTGATTATTATCTGCGCGATGACGCAGATTCCGCCGCCGACGGCGAAAGCTTTCAGATATGCCAACAGTATGGCTAAAATTTCCTGTTCTATCATCTATAAACTTCCTGTCAAATAACTTATCTTTTTATATGCTTTAACCCGACGCCGTAAACGGACTAATATTGCAGTTCGACCGCGTGGCTTATGCAGGGAATGGATTCGCCCTGACCCGAAGAAACCGTGGAAAGCAGCGCGCCCGTTGCGGCGAACAGAATCCTTTTATACAGCCCCGAACGCATCTTGGAAAGTACGTATGAATTCAGCACCACGGCGGAACACCCCGCGCCGCTTCCGCCCTGGAATTCGTCCTCTATTACCTTATAGATAATTTCGCCGCAGTCGACGTGTCGCTCTGAGATGTCGTAACCCTTCTCCCAGGTGAGGTCCTTGACAATACGGCTGCCGAGCGCGCCCAAATCGCCCGTAAGTATCATATCGTAATCGGTGGGGGAAGTATCCGTATCCCTGAAATGCTGCATCAACGTATCCGCCGCCGCGGGGGCCATTGCCGCGCCCATATTGTTGACGTCGGTAACGCCGTAGTCGCACACCCTGCCCATCGTCGCGCTGGTTATCCTTATGCCCCGCTCGCCGCCCGTAACCACGCAGCCGCCCGCGCCCGTTACCGTCCACTGGGATTGGGGCGGACGGGTCGTGCCCTGTTCGAGAGGGTAACGGTATTGCCTTTCCGCCGAAGCGAAGTGAGAACCCGTTGCGGCTACCGCGCGGTTGACGTAGCCCGCGTTCACGAGCATTGCCGAAAGCATTATACTTTCGCTCATAGTGGAACAAGCCGAGTATACGCCGAGAAACGGAAAGTCGTAGTCCCTTGCGGCAAAGCTTGCCGAGATTATCTGGTTGAGAAGGTCGCCTGATAGCATTACGTCTATATCCTGCTCCTTATAGCCGCCCTTCTCTATTGCGAGGGAAATAGCGCCCGTCAGCATCTTGCACTCAGCCTTTTCGAAAGTGCTTTCCCCGTACATATCGTCGTCGAGCGTTACGTCGGCATAACTGCCTATAACCCCCTCCTTTTCCTTGGAGCCGCAGATGGCGGCAAAGGAAGTTATACAGGGGCTGTTTCTGAAAAATACGGTGTTTCCTTTTCTCTGTCGGGTTTGCATATGTATTAAAAATAACCGGCGCACATTACCGTTAACGATAGTTTTTTCAAAACGCACGCTTTTATGCAGGCTACGGTCAAGGCTTTGGCTTATCTGATAGGATGACAGAGGGGTGTCATTGCGAGGCAACTTGTTGCCGCGGCAATCCGGACGTTATCGTCTTTGTATA
>CAYLQK010000107.1:0-2634 GCA_964385865.1 uncultured Clostridia bacterium
AGGGTGTTTTTGCCGCAATGCCCCGTAACGACGCTTCCCGCGACGGTTTCGAGTATCTCTTCGAAGCCGAACAACGCCTTGACCTGTTCGCGCACCTTTTCGACGACTTCGGGCTCGCAGCCGGAGTGCGTTATAAAACAACGCGTCGTGTCGTAGCTCTTGTAGGTCTCCGCGAGGTCGTTGACGTAGTTTCTCAGACAGCGTTCGAGCCCGCCCATATACTTCTTTTTGGCGTAAAGCTGACCTTCCTTCATATCTATCATCGGGTGGAGTTTTAACACTTTTGCGCCCATCATCGCCGCGAGCGAACACCTTCCGCCCCTGTGCAGATAGTCGAGGCGGTCGGGAACGAACGAAGTATTGACTTTCGCGCGCAGTCCGTTTATGATCTGTACGATCTCGGCAGGTTTTTTGTCCTCGGCGGCGAGATCGCACGCCTTGAGAACAAGCAGTCCCTGGCCTGTTGACAGCGCCTGCGAATCCACGACGTAGACATTGCCCTTCACCGACTTTGCCGCAACGCACGCGTTGTCGTGCGAGGACGAAACTTTAGTCGAGATGTTGATATGTATCAGAGCGTCGCAATCTCTTAAGTTCTGCTTGAAGTACTCGGTATACTCATCGACGGAGGGCGCGGCGGTCTTGGGTAGATTGCCCGTTTCGGCAACGTATTCGAAAATCTTCTGCGGAGTAATATCCACACCGTCGCTGTAAGTTGTCGAGCCGAGCACGACGTGCAGGGGCATTATGCCAACGCCGTACCTTTCTATGAGTTCCTCGCTCAAATCGCAAGTTGAGTCTGCCGTAATTTTTATTTTCATATTTTAATTTCCTTTTTTTCCTTTCCGTTAGATTATAGCACAGTTTTAAGAAAAAAAAACAACAGATTGCAAAAAATAAGTCTGAAATTTTAAAAAGCTACTTTTTACTGTGCGGCGGCGCCGCGGGAACGCACCCGACAGAGACAAGCGCAGAATGCGCTGAATTTGCGGCGCCACGGTTGGGCGGCGTTTCCGATAGGCGTGGCGCTCGCGGGGATTTTCGGCGCATTGGCTAAATATTATCCGGAAATCGCACCGTGTTCTTTTTTAAAGAAGCACGCCGCTTCCCCGCGTCTATTTTTTATTCAACAGATAGCCGATTATTCCGTCCAGCACAATTGCGGCGATAAAGATTATCCAGCCGGGGTGCCACAGACGCGCTATAAACCCGAGGACGAGATACACCGCAACCGCAAGCAGCATAATTCCGCAGCCCAGCTCGCCGCTCGTCTGCAAGCCGCGCAGTCCGTTTGCGTTTGTTACCGCGTGGAAGAAACTACTTGCCGATAGCGCGAAAATAAATATCACCCAGGCAGGATGCCACAGTCCGCACGCAACGCCTATCCCGACATAGACCGCAACCGATAACGCTAACAAGACCGCGTCGGCTATCAAGCCCATCTTTTTACGCCTGCCGGCCTTGTCGCCTGCGCTCGCTTCGCCGTCTCCTTTTGCCACGTCCCCGTGCACAAGCTCGTCGGGCGTAACGTCGAACATTCCGCTCATAGCCTCCAACAGTTCTTCCCCGGGCAAGTCCCCGCCCGATTCCCAGCCCGAGACGTCCTTCAAGGTTACGCCGAGCTCTAAGGCGAACTGTTCAGCCGTTATACCGTTCTTCTTCCTTAAATATTTAAGGTTTTGTGAAAACGCCATTCTATACCCCCTTAGCTTTTAAGACTTTGCGCCGCAAGCCGTCATCTTACGCAGTCCCCGTACAGCGGGAACGCCTCGCACAGCGCGGCTACTTCCGCGCTGACGCTTTCGAACGCCGCCTCTTTTTTCTCGATAACTTCGGAAATCAGCCTTGCGATTGCGCGCGCCTCTTGCTCTTTCATACCGCGCGAAGTAATTGCGGGCGTACCCACGCGGATACCCGAAGTTACAAAGGGCTTCTGCGTATCGAAGGGAACGGCGTTCTTGTTCACCGTGATATGGACCTCGTCCAACAGCTTTTCAAGCTCCTTTCCCGTCATATTCTTGTCCGTGAGGTTCAAAAGAATGAGGTGATTGTCCGTACCGCCCGAGACCATTCTGACGCCGCGCGCGCGGAATTCGTCCGCCATTGCCGCCGCGTTTTTGACTATCTGAGTCTGATACTCCTTGAATTCGGGGGAAAGCGCCTCCTTGAACGCAACCGCCTTTGCCGCGATTATATGCATAAGCGGTCCGCCCTGTATGCCGGGGAAGACGGCTTTGTCTATCGCCTTGCCCCACTCTTCACGGCACATTATGACGCCGCCGCGGGGTCCCCTTAAAGTCTTGTGCGTAGTCGTCGTAACGAAATCGGCAAAAGGTACGGGCGAGGGGTGAAGCCCCGCCGCGACAAGCCCCGCGATGTGCGCGATATCCACCATCATCAATGCGCCGACCTTGTCGCAAATTTCACGGATGCGCTTGAAGTCGATAATTCTCGGATATGCGCTTGCGCCCGAAATGATCACCTTGGGTCTGCAATTCAGGGCGATTTTTTCCATTTCGTCGTAGTCGATTACCTCTTCGCCCTCCTTTACGCCGTAGGGAACGATATTGAAATATTTACCCGAGATATTGACGGGCGAGCCGTGCGAGAGATGTCCGCCGTGGGCAAGATTCA